>NZ_JBQVMV010000016.1:0-100790 GCF_052435475.1 Aliihoeflea sp. | reverse complement strand
AAATCCTCGTCACGCTCAATGCAATGCTGCGGTCGAAAACACCATACGCGGCATGAAACAATACAGTTGCCGGCTCTCGCCTCGCTACGCTCGGACTTCGGCCGGGATGACGCCCGTCATTGACGTGCCGCTTTGGCTCAAACCTCTGCCCGACTGCTACTCACTTTCGCGTTGAAATTCGAAAAGAACTCGCCTGCCAGCTTCTTCGAGGTCGAGGTGATGAGGCGCGAGCCAAGCTGGGCCATCTTGCCGCCGACATCGGCCTTTGCCGCATAGGTGAGGATTGTGGCGTCGCCGTCTTCCTTCAGCGACACGTCCGCACCGCCTTTGGCGAAACCGGCGATGCCGCCCTTGCCCTCGCCCTGGATCGTATAGGAGTGCGGTGGGTTCAAATTGACGAGTTGGACCTCACCGTTGAACCGCGCCTTGATCGGCCCGATCTTCAGCGAGACGACCGCAGCCATTTCCGTGTCGGATTTCTTGTCGAGGCTCTCGCAGCCGGGAATGCATTCGCGCAGGATTTTGGGATCGTTGAGCGCTTCCCAGACCTTCTGCACCGGCGCCTCGATCTTCTCCTCGCCCTCGATGATCATCGCCATGGCAGAAATCCCTCCCTCGATTGGTCTTGCCAACGCCTAGCCCAGCGCCGCCGTCTTGTCCATTACACCAAGGTCAGTGCCCCATCGCGCTGCGCGGCAGGCGAATTTCCGGATACCGAGCGCGAAGCTGGTCGTCGAGCACGCGTGAGACGTGACGGGGGAAGTGCGTGGCCAGAATGCGTTTCTTCTCGGCGATGGCGCGCTGGAGAATGTCCGGCTTTCCCTTCTCGGCCCATTCCTTGGGGCTGAACCGGTCGGCGATGGCGGGGTAGAAATATTCGCGCTGCATCAGCTCCAGCGTCTGGCTGTGGCCAAGATAATGGCCGGGTCCGTTGAGGCATACATCGCTGATCGCGTCGATCGACAGGGACGGCTCCGACATGTCGATGCCGCGCACGCAGCGCAGGCACTGACCGATCATGTCGTTGTCGATGATCAGGCTTTCGAGGCAGAAGCCGAGCAGCGAGGCATGCATGCCGGCGGCTTCATAGACGAGATTGAGCCCCGACAGCCCCGCCATCACGTCGGTGATGCCCTTTTCGAACCCGGACTGGATGTCCGGCAGCTTGGAGTCCGCCATGCCGGCCGCCGAGCCTCCGGGAAGGTCGTAATACTGCGCCATCTGCGCGCAGGCTGCGGTCAATAGGGCCTGCTCGGCCGAGCCGCCCGACATCGCGCCGGTGCGCAGGTCGGAGACAAAGGGCCATGTGCCGAAGATCGCCGGATGGCCGGGCTTCAACGCGTTGACATAGACGAGCCCAGCCAGAACCTCCGCCACTGCCTGCACGACCGCGCCGGCAATCGCCGCTGGCGCGGTGGCGCCTGCCTGCCCGGCGGAGAGAAGCAGAATCGGGATGCCACCCTTGACGCATTCCTCAAGCACGCCGCAGGCGTCCTCGGCGAACTTCATCGGCGGGACGACGAAGCAATTGGAGTTCGACACGAAAGGCCGCGCGCGAAACTTTTCCTCGCTGCCGGCGATAGCGTAGAGCATGTCGAGCGCCGGGCGGACGTTGTCGGCTGTGGTGAAGGACGTCCCGACATGCTTGGTCGTCCCGGTCACGCAGGCATAAAGCGTGTTCAAATCCATCTCGAACGGATCGGGAATGTCGCGCGGCACCATCGGGCGCTGGAAAAAATGGATGCTGTCCATCCGATCGACGATGCGCGCGGCGTCGTAGATGTCCTGCAGAAGCGACTCGCGGTATTCGCGCTTTTCCACGTCGACGACATGCACCGCCGCGCCCGCCGTCCCGTAATGGACGCGGGTGCTCTGGAGCTTCAGGTCGTGCTGCGGCTCCTGCCCGTGGAGCGTGAACCCGCGTGCGGCATTGCGGATCGTGTCGAGCACCAGCCGGCGCGGAAACCGGATGCGCTTGTCGGGACCGTAGCTTGCTCCGGCGCGGGTCAGCGCCTCGAGGCAGGACGGGATCGCGTTGGCAAAGCCGACCGTCTCCAGAACGGTCAGCACGGCTTCATGAATACGGTCGAGATCGGCGCGGTCGAGCGGCTTGTAGCGCCCGCCTTCGAGCCCCGCGCGGACGGGGCGGATGTCCTCGGCGAGCGGGGCTGCGCGGATCGCCCGCCGCGCCTCGCGCCCGCCCGAGCGTCGCGACCTTTGGGCTTCGTGATCTTCGAGAACGACCGACATCTGACGCTCCACCCAAGCGGATCTGGTGGCTCAACTATGCGTCCGAAAATGACGGTCGGTTAGTCCACCGGGATTTCGCCCGATGGACCAAATTCGGCTCAGGCGGCCGCCGGTCGCCGCCCGGCGGCAGTCGCCAGTTCGCGGATGCCGGGCTCGATATGCTGGAGCGCGATGGACGAGATGCCGAGCCGCACGAAGCGGCCATTCTTCTCCGGCTGGTCGAAGAAGCGTGCGCCTGGCTCGATCAGCACGCTGCGCGAAGCGGCTAGTTCCGCCAGCGCCTTGCCGCTGGTCCCGTGCGGGCCTTCGAGCCAGAGCGAGGTGCCACCCGGCGTGTCGGTGATGCGCCATTCGGGCAGATAGGACGACACCGCGCCGATCAGCCGCTCGCGGCGCTCCTGGAAGGCGGTCGACAGCCGGCGCACCAGCGCCTCGTGGTGGCCGAGCGAGAGGAACAGCGCGACGGCGCGCTGATTGTTGGCCGGCGGATGGCGCAGCATGAAGCGGCGCAGCGCGCGCAATTCGGCGATCAGCTCGGCCGAGGCGACGATGTAGCCGAGCCGCAGGCCCGGTGCGAGCGTCTTCGACATCGAGCCGACATAGATAACGCGGCCGGAGCGATCGATCCCGCGCAGCGCCTGCTGCGGTGCGTCGTCGACGAGCTGGCTGTCATAGCCGTCCTCGATGATGATGCGGTCGTGCTTCTGCGCGTCGGCGATCAGCTTCTGCCGCCGCTCTTCGGAGAGCGACACCATGGTCGGGCACTGGTGGCTCGGCGTGACGAAAGCGAAGCCGCAATCGTCCGGAATGGCGTCGGGATCGATGCCCTCGCGATCGACCGGCACCGGCACGACATCGGCACCGGAAAGGCGGAAGATCGAGCGCGCATCGGGATAGCCGGGGTTTTCCATCGCGACCTTGGTGCCGCGGCCCATCAGCAGCGTCGCCAGCATGTAGAGCGCGTGCTGCGCGCCGAGCGTGACGATGATCTCGTCCGGATTGGCGAAAATGCCGCGCCGGGGCAGGAGCCGCGCCTGGATCTGCTCGATCAGCAGCGGATCGTCCCGGTCGACCATGTCCGACGCCCAGTTGCGGATTTCGAGCACCGCCAGCGCCATGCGGTTGCACTCGCGCCATTCGGCGGTCGGGAAAAGGCCCGGATCGAACTGGCCGTAGACGAAGGGGTAGGAGGCCCTGATCCAGTTTTCCTGCTTTGACGGCTCGGGCATTTCGGAGGCGGCGACCTTGCGCCGGCTCTTCCAGTCGAGCGTCGGATCGCTCTTGCGGATCGCGCCGGGTGCCCGCGCCGGCATGGTCAGCATCTCCGGATTGACGAAATGGCCGCGCCGCTCCTTGGCGATCAGGAAACCCTGGTCGACGAGCTGCTGAAAGGCGAGGACGACGGTGCCGCGCGCGACGCCCAGCTTCTCCGCAAGCACCCGGCAGGAGGGCAAGGGCATCGAGGCCGCGATCTGGCGGTCGAGGATGGCCGCGACGATCGCCTGGCGGATTTGCGCCTGCAGCGTCTGGCCCGATTCGGGCGAGATACGAAACAGTCCGGACCAGATTGCGGGGTCAGTGCGAGCAGCCATGGCGATATCCTTCACATGCGAACCAGCCTATGCCTGTGGTCCAACGGGATCAAGTCTGGTCCAATTGGTTGCGCCAATGATATTTATTGATCCATCCAGTGTGCAAAAGTGATTGGTCCTTGACGCAGGGGCTACCCTTGCGCTCGTGAGCGGGCGCTGATTAACCTTCGCGACCCCGTCAGACCGAAGGTTGCCAGCTTGCCAAACTCCACGCTCGAAGCCGCCCGCACCGAGATCATCGCGCACCAGGGAACCCGCGCGCCGGTCGACATGCGCGCCCTGTTCGCCGCCGATCCGGGTCGCTTCGATGCGTTTTCGCTGACGCTGGACGAGCTGCTGCTGGACTACTCCAAATGCGCGGTGGACGCGCAGACGATCGACCTTCTGGTCGCGCTCGCCGAGGCGGCAAATCTCGAAGCACGGCGCGACGCGATGCTTTCCGGCCAGCCGATCAACATCACCGAAGGGCGGGCCGTTCTCCACACCGCGCTACGCCTGCCGCGAGAGGCCTCGCTGGTCGTCGATGGCGAGAATGTCGTGCCCGGCATCCACCGCGTGCTGGATGCGATGGCCGCATTCGCGGACGAATTGCGCGCCGGAACCATCACCGACGTCGTCAATATCGGCATCGGCGGCTCCGATCTCGGACCGGCCATGGCAACGCTCGCGCTCGCCCCGTACCATGACGGACCGCGACTTCACTTCGTCTCCAATGTCGACGGCGCGCATATCGTCGACACGCTGAAGGGGCTCGATCCGAAGACGACCTTCTTCATCGTCGCCTCGAAGACCTTCACCACCATCGAGACGATGACGAATGCCGAGACCGCGAAACGCTGGATCGCCGACGCGCTGGGCGAGGCGGCCGTCGCCCACCACTTCGCCGCCGTCTCGACCGCGCTCGACAAGGTGGGAGCCTTCGGTATTCGCGAAGACCGCATCTTCGGCTTCTGGAACTGGGTCGGCGGGCGCTATTCGCTCTGGTCGGCGATCGGCCTCCCCATCATGCTCGCCATCGGTCCCGAAAATTTCCGCAGTTTGCTCGCCGGCGCTCATTCGATCGACCGTCATCTTGCAGAAGCGCCGCTGGCGCAAAACCTGCCCGTCATGCTCGGCCTGATCGGCTGGTTCCACCGCGTCGCCTGCCGCTATCCGTCGCGCGCGATCATCCCCTACGACCAGCGCCTCGCACGCCTGCCGGCATACCTGCAGCAACTCGACATGGAGTCGAACGGCAAGGGCGTCACTGTCGACGGAGAGCCCGCCGCGACGCCGACCGGGCCGGTCGTCTGGGGCGAGCCCGGCACAAACGGTCAGCACGCCTTCTTCCAGCTTCTCCACCAGGGCACGGATATCGTGCCGGTCGAATTCCTCGCCGCCGCCGAGGGCCACGAGCCGGAGTTGAAGCACCAGCACGATCTCCTGCTCGCCAACTGCCTCGCGCAGTCCGAGGCGCTGATGACAGGGCGCACGCTGGAGGAAGCGCGCGCGCAGATGCTCGCCAAAGGCATGGATGCTGCCGAGGTGGAGAAGATCGCGCCGCACCGGGTCTTCTCCGGCAACCGGCCTTCGGTAACAATCCTGTACCGCAAGCTCGACCCCTTCACGCTCGGCCGGCTGATCGCGCTTTATGAGCACCGCGTCTTCGTCGAGGCGCAGCTTTTCGAGATCAATGCCTTCGACCAGTGGGGCGTTGAGCTCGGCAAGGAACTCGCGACCGGCCTCCTGCCCATCGTCGAGGGCAAGGAAGGGACGGCGGGCCGCGACGGCTCGACGGCCGGCCTCGTCGCCCGCATCCATGCGTTGCGTGGAAACGCGTGATGGCGATCAAGGCAATCCTGTTCGACAAGGACGGCACCCTCGTCGACTTCAACGCAACCTGGTTCGCGGTCGGCGACCATCTGGCGCTTGAGGCTGCCGGCGGCGATCGTGCTGAGGCAAACCTCCTGATGGAGCGTGCCGGTTACGACTTCGCCGCCGGACAATTTCGCGCCGATTCGGTCTTCGCGGCAGGCACCAATGCCGAGATCGTCGATTGCTGGTATCCGCAGGCGAGCGCCACGGAGCGCCGCGAGCACGTTGCCCATTTCGACACCGTCACGGCCATCGAGGGCGCCGCTCGCGCGGTCGCGCTGCCCGGCATCATCGACGCGCTGTCTGCGCTGCACGCGCGCGGCTTCCGCCTCGCCGTCGCGACCAACGATTCCACGCAAGGCGCGGAGCGGACGCTGGCCACCCTTGGCGTCTCGCAATTGTTCGAGGCCGCATACGGCTATGACGCCGTCGCCAACCCGAAGCCCGCCCCCGACGTCATCGTCGCCTTCGCCGACATGGCCGGCCTGAAGCCGTCCGAAATCGCGATGGTCGGCGACAACAATCATGACATGGAAACGGGCAGGGCGGCCGGCGCCGGCCTGCGCGTCGCCGTCCTCAGCGGCACTGGCACGCGCGCCACGCTGGAGCCGCTGGCGCATGTGGTGCTGGGGTCGATCGCGGAACTGCCGGGATATTTGAACGGACGCTGACGCCCAAAGAAAAAGGCCCGCCGAAGCGGGCCTTTCGACTTCTACCGCAACTCACGCCGCAGGATCTTGCCGACATTTGTCTTCGGCAGTTCCTTGCGGAATTCCACGTGGCGCGGGCGCTTGTAGCCGGTCAGCTTGTCGCGCGTGAAGTCGATGATCTCCTGCTCCGTCAGCTTCTCGTCCTTCTTGACGACGAAGAGCTTCGGCACCTCGCCCGAATGCTCGTCCGGCACGCCGACGGCGGCGACTTCGAGGACGCCCGGATGCTCCGCGACGACCTCTTCCAGCTCGTTCGGATAGACGTTGAAGCCGGAGACGAGGATCATGTCCTTCTTGCGATCGACGATCTTGACGAAGCCACGCTCGTCGATGAAGCCCATGTCGCCCGATTTGAAGAAGCCGTCATCGGTCATGACCTTCCTGGTCTCGTCGGCCCGGTTCCAGTAGCCGGCCATGACCTGCGGCCCGCGAATGCAGATCTCGCCGACCTCGCCGGACGACACGTCCTTGCCGTCCTCGTCGCGGATGACGATTTCGGTCGACGGGATCGGCATGCCGATCGTGCCCGAGAACTCGTCCGCGTCGAAGCGGTTGGCGGTCGCGACCGGTGCCGTCTCCGACAGGCCGTAGCCCTCGGCGATGACGATGCCGGTAAGCTTCTGCCAGCGGTCGGCGACGGGCTTCTGCACCGCCATGCCGCCGCCGAAGGTCAGGATCAGCGGCTTGAAGTCGAGCTTCTGGAAGTCGGCATTGTTGAGGAGCGCGTTGAACAGCGTGTTGAGGCCCGGGAAGACGTGGAACGGCGTCTTCTGCAGTTCCTTGACGAAGGCCGGAATGTCGCGCGGATTGGGGATCAGGATGTTCTGCGCGCCCTGCTGCATGCCCATAAGCGCGTTCACCGTCAACGCATAGATGTGGTAGAGCGGCAGCGCGCAGATATAGACGACATCCTTCGGCTTCGGCTTCTTGGAATAGGCCGCCTCGACCCAAAGCGCGTTCTGCGCGACGTTGGCGAGGACGTTGCGATGAAGCAGCGTCGCGCCCTTCGAAACGCCCGTCGTCCCGCCCGTATATTGCAGGAACGCGACGTCGTCCTGGCCGACATCGATCTTGCGGAACGTCTTCTTGGCGCCTTCCTTCAGCGCATCGTTGAACGGCACGTGACCCGGAAGCGACCAGTTCGGCACCATCTTCTTGACGCGGCGCACGACCAGATTGACGACGATACCCTTGAGCCCGAGCCGGTCGCCCATCGCGGCGACGACGACGTGCTTCACCTTGGTGCGGCCGATCACCTGCTGCAAGGTGGCCGCGAAGTTCTCCAGGATGACGATCGCTTCGGCGCCCGAATCGTTGAGCTGGTGCTCGAGTTCGCGGGGCGTGTAGAGCGGGTTGACGTTGACGACCGTATAGCCTGCCCGCAGCACCGCCATCATCGCGATCGGGTATTGCAGCACGTTCGGCATCATGATGGCGACGCGCGCGCCCTTCGACAGGCCCTTGCCCTGCAGATAGGCGGCAAAGGCAGCGGACTGCTTTTCGAGCTCGGTGAAGGTGATCGATTTCCCCATGCAGGTGAAGGCCGGCTTCGAGCCGTATTTGCGGCAGGAATCGACCATCAGATCGCCGAGCGACTGATATTCGAGCGGCGCGATCTCGGCAGGAACGCCGTTCGGATAATTGGCGAGCCAGGGCTTGTCGGCCTTCGCCGCCGACTGCTTGGCCACCGCTGCCGGAGCAGCGGCAGCCGGTTTGGGCTTGGCGGTGGACGCCTTGGCCTTGGAAGCCGCCGGCTTCGAAGCGGCCGGTGCTTCCGCTGCCTTTTCTGCAGAGGGCTTTGCGGCCTTGGCCGCAGGCTTCTTCGCAGCAGATTTCGCAGTGGTCTTCGGGGTGGAGACCTTGGCAGCGGCAGACTTGGCGGGTGCGGGCGCAGCCGCCGGTGCATCGACGGGTGTTGCGGCTGCGGCTACCGCTGGCTTTGCAGCCGGCTTCTTCGCAGCAGTCTTTGCCGGCGCCGATTTCGGCTTGGCAGCCACGCTCTTCTTGGCGGCAGCGGGCTTTGCGGCTGCGGCCGCCTTTACGGCCGGCGCCTTTTTGGCTGCTGGCTTCTTCGCTGCCGGCTTTGCGTCGTCCTTCGCAGCCTTGCTCGTCTTTTCGGTCGCTTTGGCCAATTCGTCCTCCCTGGGAATGTTTCGCATGGAGGCGGGATCGGTCGACTGACGCGGCCGGATTCTTGATTTGCCCGCTCACCCAGCACCGGATGCCCGCCTGCATCCTGGAATTTGTTGCTAGCGCCTATCTAGGGCCACAATTCGCTGCGGTGCAAGCCGTGCCGCAGCGGAATACTCAACTGACAGGAACCGGCCGTCACTGGCCGTATCCGGCATGCCCTTCCATGAACTTGCGTTCCGCATCCGTCGTCTGGCGCCCAAGCGCCTTGTTTCGATGCGGGAACCGTCCGAATTCCTGAATGATGTCGCGATGCTCGATCGCGTATTTCAGGCCGTCCTCGTTGTCGAGTGAACGGAAGAGATCGACGCAGCGCTCCTGGTCGGCCGAAATCTCCGAATGCATGAACGGCATGTAGAGAAACTGCTTCTCGGTGTTGGTAAGCCCGTGATCGAGCCGATTCTCGGTCGCGTTGCGCGCGATCTCGATGGCCAGATTGTCCGTGCCGAACGCTGCGGGCTGACCGCGGAACATGTTGCGCGGAAACTGATCGAGCACGATGACCGCGGCGAGTGCGGTGCGCTGGTCGTCGACCTTGTCCGGGTCGAGCCCGGTCTTCAACTGTTCGTAGAGTTCGGCAAAGCGCGAACGGATCTTGTCGTCGATGTCGCTCTTGCCGGTGAACCAGTCTTCGGCGGTCAATTCGCCGAACCAGAAAGACAGGACATCGTCTTGCCAACCCTGCTTCATCTCGTCCTCCCTCTTGTTCTTGGAAGAAGGCGCCGATGGCGCCACTCTTCATCTTTTCGTTGCACCTCAACGTTGTGTCAGATGCGGCCTTCCTCGACACCGTGACAAGCCGTCTCGCCCTCACCGTTCCACAGGAGCTGCGGAATTTCCATCCGGCAGCGCTCGTTTGCAAACGGACAGCGCGGGTGGAAGGCGCAGCCGGGCGGCGGATTGATCGGGTTCGGGATTTCGCCCTCGACCTTTTTCCGCTTGCGGCCGGTCATCTCGAGGTCCGGCACGGCGTCGAGCAGCATGCGCGTGTACGGGTGGCGCGGCTTGGCGAAGAGCGTCTTGGAATCGGCGACCTCGGCGAGACGGCCGAGATAGAGAACGCCGATCCGGTTTGCCATGTGGCGCACGACCGAAAGATCGTGGCTGATGAACAGGAAGGTCAGGCCGAACTCGTCCTGCAAGTCCTTCATCAAATTGAGGATCTGCGCCTGCACCGAAACGTCGAGCGCCGAGGTCGGCTCGTCGCAGACGATGAAATCCGGACGGGCAGCGAGCGCGCGGGCGATGGCGACGCGCTGGCGCTGGCCGCCCGAGAATTCGTGCGGGAACTTGACGCCGTCTTCGGGCGAGAGACCGACCAGCGTCAGGAGTTCGCCGACGCGCTTGCGCCGCTCGAGCGAAGACAGTCCGCCCTCGAACACTTTCAGCGGCTCGCCGATGATGTCGGTGACGCGCCAGCGCGGGTTGAGGCTGGCGAACGGGTCCTGGAAGATCATCTGGAAGCGGCGGCGCAGGCGCCGTGCCTCGCCGCCCTTCAGGCCCTTCTTCAGCGACTTGCCGTCGAAATGGATGTCGCCTTCAGACGGATCGAGCAGTCCGACGATCAGCCGCGCGATGGTCGACTTGCCCGAGCCGGATTCGCCGACCAGCGCGAGCGTCTCGCCCTTGTTGATGCGGAAGGTGACGTCGTCCACGGCGCGCACATAGGCCTTGTCCGTCCGCTCGATGACGCGGTTCAGCCACGGCTTCGAAACGTCGAACCGGCGTGACAGGTGATTGACTTCGACGAGAGGGGTCGGGTTCGTCATGCGGCTTGCTCCTCGGACGCATGCAGCCAGCAGGCGACGCGGCGGGTGCCCGAGACGATCGGCTCGGGACGCTCGACGAAGCAGCGGTCGAAGGCATGCGGGCAGCGGGGGTTGAAGGCGCAGCCTTTCGGGATCGCCGACAGGCGCGGCATGGAACCTGGGATCTGCGTCAGGCGGTCGGAATTGGTGGCCAGCGTCGGGATCGAGCCCATCAGGCCGGCCGTATAAGGGTGCTTGGCATCTGTGATGACGTCGCGCACCGGCCCGATCTCGGCGATGCGGCCGGCATACATGACCGCCACGCGGTCCGCCGTCTCGGCGATGACGCCCATGTCGTGGGTGATCAGCATGATCGCCGCGCCATATTCGGCGCACATGTTCTTCATCACGTCGATGATCTGCGCCTGCACCGAAACGTCGAGCGCGGTGGTCGGCTCGTCGGCGATGACCAGCGCCGGGTCCGCGCACAGCGCGAGCGCGATCACGACGCGCTGGCGCATGCCGCCCGAGAACTGGTGCGGATAGTCGTCGATGCGCCGGTCGGCCGCCGGAATGCCGACATCGTCGAGGAGCTTGATCGCCCGTTTGCGCGCATCGGCCTCGGACAGGGGCATGTGCGTGCGGATCGTCTCGATGAGCTGCTCGGCGACCGTGTAGAGCGGGTTGAGCGATGTCAGCGGGTCCTGGAAGACCATGCCGATGCGCTTGCCGCGATAGCGCCGCATCTGGTCTGGGCTCAGATTGTCGATGCGCTCGCCCTGCAGCAAAATCTCGCCGCTCGAGATGCGGCCGGGCGGATCGATCAGGCCGATGACGGCCGAACCGGTCATCGACTTGCCGGCGCCGGATTCGCCTACCATGCCGAGCACTTCGCCCGGCATGATGTCGAAGGAGATGTTGTCGACCGCCGTCAGGATGCCACGGCGGGTGGGAAACTGGACGGTCAGGTTCTTGACGGAAAGGACAGGTTGCATGCGCCTACCTCAGTCGCGGGTTGAGCGCGTCGCGCAGCCAGTCGCCCAGAAGGTTGACCGAGAGCGCAAGCAGGATGAGCGTGAAGGCGGGGAAGAACAGAATCCACCACTCGCCCGAGAACAGATATTGCTGGCCGATGCGGATCAGCGTGCCGAGCGAAGGCTGCGTGGGCGGAACGCCGACGCCGAGGAACGACAGCGTCGCCTCTTCGATGATGGCGAGCGCAAGCCCGATCGTCGCGATGACCAGCACCGGTCCCATAACGTTGGGCAGCACGTGGCGGGCGAGGATCAGGATCGGATGGACGCCCATGATGCGCGCCGCCGACACGTAATCCTTCTGCCGCTCCACCATCGTCGCGCCGCGAACCGTACGCGCGAACTGCGCCCAGTTGGCAAGGCCGATGGCGACGATCAGCACGTAGACCGCCATGCTTTCCTGTTGCGAGGGCGGGATGATGCCGCGCGCGATGCCGAAGATCAGAAGCGCGATGAGGATCGCCGGGAACGAAAGCTGGATGTCGGTGACGCGCATGATGATCGCGTCCGTCGTCCCGCCCTGGTAGCCGGCGATGAGGCCGAGCGAAATGCCCAGCGCCATGGCGAACAGCGTCGCCGAGAAGCCGACGAAGAGCGAGATGCGCGAGCCGTAGAGGATCGTCGAAAAGACGTCGCGGCCCTGATTGTCCGTCCCGAGCAGATAGTAGTTGCCCATCCGGCTCTCCGAGAAGGGCGGCGTGAAGCCGTCCATCAGGTTGAGCGAGGCCGGATTAAACGGATTGTAGGGCGCGATCCAAGGCGCCAGCAGCGCCGCGCCGACGATGATGACGACGACGATCGATGCGATGATCGTCACCGGCGAGCGGCGGTAGGAGTAGAAGATGTCCGAGTCCCAGGCGCGATAGAGGCGGCCGGGCGGCTTGGGCGGAAGGATCGGCTTGCCGTCGCCGGCGGCCATGAGTTTGGGATCTGGAAGCGTGGTCATGCGATCACCGTTTGCCAGTGCCGACGCGCAGGCGCGGATCGACCGTGTAGTAGAGAATGTCGACGATCAGATTGATGACGACGAAGACGAAGGCGATGAACATCAGGTAGGCCGCCATCACCGGGACGTCGACCACCTGGACCGACTGGATGAAGAGCGAGCCGACGCCCGGCCACTGGAACACCGTCTCGGTGACGATCGCGAACGCGATGACCGAGCCGAGCTGCAGGCCGGTGATGGTGATGACCGGAACCAGCGTGTTCTTCAGCGCGTGGCCGAAATTGATCGCCCGGTTGGAAAGGCCGCGCGCCTTGGCGAAGCGGATATAGTCCGCGCGCAACACTTCCAGCATCTCCGCGCGCACGAGGCGCATGATCAGCGTCAACTGGAAAAGCGACAGCGTTATCGCCGGCAAGATGAGCGATCTCAGTCCGCTTTCGGTCAAAAGCCCCGTTCGCCACCCGCCGACCATCACGGTCGTCCCTCTGCCGAAGGAGGGAAGCCACCCAAGCTCGACGGCGAAGATGTAGATGAGGCCGATGCCGATCAAAAAGGTCGGCAGCGAGACGCCCGCGAGCGACAGCGTCATCACCACGGAGGTCAGCGGCGATTTCGGTTTCAGCGCCGTGTAGACGCCGAAGAACAGGCCGAACACCAGCGCGATCGTCGCGGATGCGAAAGCAAGTTCGATCGTTGCCGGCAGGCGCTCCATGATGAGGCGCGTCACCGGTTCCTGGAGCCGGTAGGAGATGCCGAAATTGCCCTGGACGGCATTGCCGACGAAGGTCGCGAACTGGATGTAGAACGGGTCGTTCAGGCCGAGGCGATCACGCATCGCTTCGCGGTCCGCAAGTCTTGTATCCTGGCCCACCATGGAGTCGACCGGGTCGCCCACATAGCGGAACACGAGGAATGCCACGAGCGAGACCGCCAGCATCACGATGATGGATTGCAGCAGGCGCCTTATGACAAAGGCTGTCATGTTGTTTGTCTCCGGATCGGGAGCGGGTCGGCAAAGCCGCCGCTTGAGGCTCCCGGTGTGTCGGTACGGGTGCTGACGGCACTTCAGCTCAGGCAGCGAGATGGGCACGCAACCGGCGCCGGCGCCGCGAAAGGCGCCCTTTTGGCGACTCAGATCGCCACAATCAAGCCCATAATGCTAGCCCGCCGCGCAATTGCTTGCACGGCGGGCGAGGCTTTTAGGAATGTTGCGCGGATTACTCGCCGATCGTCACATTCGACATGTTCGGCTGGTTTTCCGGATGCACGTCGATGGTGAAGTTCGACTTGGTCGCGTAGGCCAGCACCTGGTTGTGGACCGGCAGGAGAACGCGGTCCTCCTGGATCGTCGCCCAGATTTCGGCGATCGTCGCGTCGCGGGCCTCGAGGTCCGTCTGCGTGCCGAGCGACTCGATCTTCGCGTCGAGTTCGGGATTGGAATAGCCGGACGGGTTGTAGGCGCCGTAATTGCCGGCCTTCGTGTGGATCAGATCGTTGAAGATGTAAGCCGAATCGAAGGTCGGGACGCCCCAGCCGAGCAGGTAGAAGTCGGTGTCGCCATTGGTGACCAGCGGCGAGTGCTGCGCGACCGGGCGCGAGGCCAGCGTCACGCGGATGCCGATCTGGCCGAGCATGCCGACGACCGCCTGGCTGATCGCCTCGTCATTGACGTAGCGGTTGTTCGGCGTGTCGAGCGTGACGGTGAAGCCGTCCGC
Source organism: Aliihoeflea sp. (assembly GCF_052435475.1). Taxonomy (NCBI): domain Bacteria; kingdom Pseudomonadati; phylum Pseudomonadota; class Alphaproteobacteria; order Hyphomicrobiales; family Phyllobacteriaceae; genus Aliihoeflea; species Aliihoeflea sp. Next base: position 86,751 of record NZ_JBQVMV010000016.1, on the reverse strand, counting down.
ATAGCCTGCCTCTTCCATCAGCGCGCGGGCGCGCTCGAGGTCCGGCGCCGGGTAGGCGTCGAGCTCTTCCGTCCAGCCATTGACGAAGGGCGGGGTGGCAACGCCGGTCGGAACCGAATTGCCGCGCATCACGACTTCCTTGATCGCGTCGCGATCGATGGAAAGGTGCATGGCCTCGAGCACCTTCGGGTCGGCGAAGGGGTTCTTGTCGGTCACGTCCGAGCTTGCCAGCGGCTCTTCGCCGAGACGGTAGCCGAAATAGATGATGCGGTTTTCAGGGCCGGTCGCGACCTTGATGCCGTCGGTCGACGAAAGGCGCTCGATGTCCTGCACCGGCACGTCCTGAACGAAGTCGACTTCGCCCGAGAGCAGGGCCGCAACGCGCGTGGCTGCATCCGAGATCGGCGTGTAGATGATTTCGGTCACGGCCGGATCGGTTTCGGCCCAATGGTCGGGGTTCACTTCGAGGACGGAACGTACGCCCACTTCGCGCGACACGAGCTTGTAGGGGCCGGTGCCGTTGGTATTGCGCACGGCGTAGTTGTCTTCACCGCCGGCATAGTCCTGAACCTCGACGACGTCGTTCGTCTCGGACCAGGTCTTGTCCATCATGAAAGTGTTGGTCAGATTGTTCGGGTAGAGCGGGCTCGGGCCCTTCAGCTTGACTTCGACCGTGTAGTCGTCGACGGCGGTCACGCTTTCGACGTCGGCGTGGAGCTGGCGCATGTTCGAGCGCTCCGAACGGGCGCGGTCGAGCGAGAAGACGACGTCTTCGGCGTTGAACTCGGCACCGTCATGGAAGGTGACGCCTTCACGCAGCGTGAAAACCCAGGTCGTGTCGTCGCCGTCCTTCAGTGCCCATTCGGTGGCCAGGCGCGGGATCAGCGTGCCTTCCGTGTCGCGCCAGACGAGCGTCTCGTAGATGTGGTGGGCGAAAGTGTGGGTGGTGCCTTCGTTCTGCGAATGCGGGTCCAGCGTCAGCGCGTCGGCGCCACGTGCCCAGCGGATCGTTTCGGCCGACGCAGGCATTGCCGTCGCGGCGAGGGCCAGAACGCTGGCCGTCAAGAGAAGTTTACGCATGATTGCTCCCATGTTTTTCTTTTAGAGATCCCCGCAGTGGCATTTTCCGCCTCCCACGATTGGCGCGTACCATAAAAGAGGGTTTTCGATATGGGAAGCGGGCGAAAACGCTTTGGCCGCACAGCGTAAATGACGTTGCGGAAAGAATTCTAGGAAAGTCTAGATTGTCTGATGTCGACATTGCCGAGGCGTGACATGGAAGAATAGTCAGTAGAACCGTCATCATCCGCTGCAGGGCCAACCTTACCAAAATGTCATGATGCGGTTCACGTTGAGTTCATGTGGGAACCTTCATTCTGCTTGGGCGTCTTTGAGGACAAAGGAGTTAGCGAAATGAAGAAGTTTCTTTCGATCATCTGTGCCACGACAATGGCGTTCACCGGCGTCGCCGCAACGAGCGTAACTGCGAGTGCATCTCCGGCATTGATCCGTGCCGTCGATGCGGGTGCCGGCACATCGAACGTCATCGATGTTCAGTATCGCCGCGACGACCGTCGTTTCGATCGCCGGACTGAACGCCGTATCGATCGGCGCATCGATCGCCGCCAGAACCAGCGGGCTGCACAGCGCGGCTTCTACCGCCAGGGCAACTACAGCTACTACAACGGCCACCGCGGCTACCGCGACCGCCGTGCCGGCTACCGCCAGCACAACGGCTTCTGGTTCCCGGCAGCGGCCTTCGTCGCCGGCGCCATCGTCGGCGGCGCGGTGAGCCAGCCCTCGCGCACGGTCGTCGTCCAGCCGGGACGCATGTCCCAGGCCCATGTCGATTGGTGCTACTCGCAGTACCGTTCCTACCGGGCATCGGACAACACGTTCCAGCCCTATAACGGCCCGCGCCGCGCCTGCTCGTCGCCTTACGGCTAAGATTGCAGGACGGCTTGAAAAGAGGGCGGCCTTCGGGCCGCCCTTTTTCGTCGGCTCAGTTGCGGTGCTGTCGCAGATAGTCGCTTGGCGCGCAGCCGTAGCGGCTCTTGAACGAGCGATTGAAATTCGAGATGTCGTTGAAGCCTGCGCCGAGTGCGGCGTCGGTTATCGAGTCCGTTCCTCCACCGACACGCAGGAATTCGGCGACGAGCCTCAGCCGCTTTTCTCGCAGAAGGCGCACGAAGCTGGTCCCCCGGGCGAGAAAATCCCGCTGCAACTGGCGCTCCGAAATATTCAGACGCCGCGCCAGCCAGCCGAGCGACATGTCGGGTCGATGCAGATTGCGCTCCATCAACGTCACGGCCATCTCGCATCGGTTCTCGGCGCTGCTGGCGCGTGAGGCGTCGATGCCATGATTGCCCGGCGTAAACGCGATCCGCGTCAGGTCATAAAGCAGGCGCGGGTCGCCCCGCGTCTTCTGTTCTGCCATCGCCGTGCGTCCGGCGCTGAAAAAACCGCGCATCGGCGCGTGCATCGGATGGTGCGCATCGAGCTTGTGCCCGATCCTGAGCTGGTTGTCGGCTTCGAGCAGGAACGAGCCGCGCGGCATGTGGACGGAAATGAACTGCGCCTCGCGTCCGCCATAGCCGATCGATGCCTCGCGGGTGGAATCGAGCAGGTAGAATTCGCCGGGGTCAAGCGTCTCGTGGCGGCCCCTGTGATCGATGCGCGACTGTCCTTTGATCTGCACGACCAGAAAGATGTATTCGCTGTCGTCCTGCTGGATGCCCTTGCGCGTGCGGATGATCTGGTCGAGGTCGCACGCGAAATCCGCAACGTCGAGGCCGTGAAAGGCGAAGCTGCGCACATAGCCTTTGACCTCGCGCTGCCGGGTGCCGGGAACGCCGTAGTAATTGCCGCAAGTGGTGCGCAGGCGCGCATCCCAATCCTCGAAATGCACCCGGAACTCCTCTCAGATTTCCGCGCGGCGAAATTCCGCAAGGGAAGTCTAGCCGCGTGAGGCGGCAATGCAAGCGCGGGCAGCAGGACTTTGGTCGCACCATGCCGGCACAGGCTGTGATGGCGTAAAAGTCCAAGCCAAGTGCGAAACGCGCTTCTACGCTGCGATTTGCGATGACGCATGGGAGGAGACCGATGCGCCGTCGCGAACATGACGGGAGGAGCGCATGCCACGTAGCCATCTTCTGGCGACCGCAGCCGCGTTGTCGGTTCTGACATCGGTTGCCGCTGCCCAATCTCTGACACCCGAGGCGATTTCTGCGGCCGTCACCGGCGTCAATGCCGAGGCGATCATCCAGAACCGCGAGACGACGCGCAACTGGCTGACCCACGGCCTCGACTTTCAGGAAACGCGCCACTCGAAGCTCGACGCGATCGATGCGACAAATGTCGGCGAGCTTGGTCTCGCCTGGGCGACCAGCCTGGAATCGCGCCGCGGCGTGGAAGCGACGCCGATCGTCGTCGACGGCGTCATGTACGTCACCGCATCGTGGAGCGTCGTCCACGCGCTGGACGCCAGAACCGGCGAGGAAATCTGGCGCTACGACCCGGAAGTCCCGCGCGAGCATGCGTCCAAGGGCTGCTGCGACGTTGTCAATCGCGGCGTCGCGCTGCATGAGGGCGTCGTCTATGTCGGCGCCTTCGACGGCAATCTTCATGCCATCGACGCCGTCACCGGCGAGCGCAAATGGATGGTCGACACCATCGAAAACCGCGACATGGCCTATACGATCACCGGCGCCCCGCGCGTCTACAAGGGCAATGTGATCATCGGCAATGGCGGCGCCGAATATGGCGTGCGCGGCTACATCACCGCCTACGACGCCGAAACCGGCGACGAGAAATGGCGCTGGTATTCCGTGCCGGGCGACCCGTCCAAGCCGTTCGAGAACGAAAGCATGGAAAAGGCCGCCGAGACCTGGGACGCCTCGGTTCCCTATTGGGAAGCGGGCGGTGGCGGCACCATGTGGGATTCGATGGCCTACGATCCCGAACTCGATTTGATGTATGTCGGCACAGGCAATGGCAGCCCGTGGAACGCCAATCTGCGTAGCCCCGCCGGCGGCGACAATCTCTATCTGGCCTCCGTCGTGGCCTTGAACCCCGACACCGGCGAATATGTCTGCCACTATCAGGAAACGCCGGGCGATAGCTGGGACTACACCTCGACGCAGCACATCATCCTCGCCGACCTGGAAATTGACGGCGAGGAGCGCAAGGTCTTCCTGCACGCCCCGAAGAACGGCTTCTTCTATGTCGTCGACCGCACCGACTGCTCGTTCATCTCGGCGGAAAAATTCGTCGAGGTGACCTGGGCCGAGGGCTACGATGCGGATGGACGTCCGATCGAGAACCCGGCGGCGCGTTCGCGCGAGGATAGCTGGGAACAGGTGCCGAGCGCCTATGGCGCGCACAACTGGCACCCGATGTCGTTCAATCCGCAAACGGGTCTCGTCTACATCCCTGCGCAGGGCGTGCCGCTCGTTCAGCAGCATGATCCCGAATGGTCGTTCAACGAGCACCTGCCCGGACGCGCCCACTCCAATCTCGGCTGGAATCTCGGCTACCTGTTCAACACGACGCAGCCGACCGCGACGCCCTTCGGCCATCTTTTGGCCTGGGACCCGGTCGCGCAAAAGGAGGTCTGGCGCGCCGAGCATGTCTCGCCGTGGAACGGCGGCACGCTAACGACGGCCGGCAACCTCGTTTTCCAGGGCACCGCCGACGGCCGTTTCATCGCCTACAACGCCGCGACCGGCGAAATGCTCTGGCAGACGCCGGTCGGCTCCGGCGTCGTCGCCGCGCCCGTCACCTACATGATCGACGAGGAGCAATATGTGTCGGTCGCGGTCGGCTGGGGTGGGGTCTATGGTCTGTCGCAGCGCGCGACGGACACGATCGGGCCTGGCAAGGTCTACACGTTCAAGGCCGGCGGCACGGCTTCGATGCCCGAAATGGTTGAGAATGATCCGGCCGAACTCGTCGAAGGCGTCGCCTACAGCCCGGACGACATCGCACCCGGCGGCGCACTCTACGTCTCGAACTGCCTGTTCTGCCACGGCGTTCCGGGCGTCAACAATGGCGGCAACATTCCCAATCTCGGTTTCTCCGACGCCGCCATGCTGGAAGGCGCGCCTGAGCTTCTGTTGAGCGGCGCGTTCGTCGAAAGTGGCATGCCGACATTCGAGGGCAAGCTCACCGAGGCGGAGATCAAGCAGATCGTCGCCTTCATCCAGGGCACAGCGGACGCGGTACGCCCCAAGCCGTGACGCGTCGGGCCGCGGGATCGATGGGTTCCGCGGCCTCTTCAAAGAGAGGTGCGAACGAAGAAAGGGAGGGAAGGAACTGGTGCCGCTTAGGTGACTCGAACACCTGACCCCATCATTACGAATGATGTGCTCTACCAACTGAGCTAAAGCGGCCCGTCGAAAACCGCCCGGAACTGCGGGGGGCTCGAAAGTGAGCGCTTGATATCGCCATCGGCCGGCAAATTCAAGCACCCTGCGCGGAATTTCGAGACCCGCGATCGGCACCGGCGCAAATGCCCGCAAGGCGCGGCTCCGGTGCCGTCGATGTGATGCAACGAAGGTTGTAAGTCCTTGCTGCGGCTGTGGACTCCTGACCAAGCTGCGCTAAAGTTTTGCCCAGGCCTTCTGGGCGTGATCGGAAAAGTGGAGGGAGAACGCATGTCAGACGTTTCTATGGTCGTGAATGGCCGCAAGGTCTCGGGCAATGTGGAGGACCGGACATTGCTCGTTCATTATCTGCGCGAGCATCTGGGTCTGACCGGCACGCATGTCGGTTGCGACACGTCGCAGTGCGGCGCCTGCGTGGTTCACATGGACGGCAAGGCGATCAAGTCCTGCTCCATCCTTGCCGCCCAGGCCTCCGGGGCCGAGATCACCACCATCGAGGGCCTCGCCCCAGGCGCCGATCTCCATCCCATGCAGGCCGCCTTCAAGGAGCATCACGGCCTCCAGTGCGGTTTCTGCACGCCGGGCATGATCATGACCGCCGTCGACATGGTCCGCCGCCATCCGGAAGGACTGGACGAAAAGACCGTCCGCAACGATCTCGAGGGCAATATCTGCCGCTGCACCGGCTACCACAACATCGTCCAGGCGATTCTGTCGGGATCGAAGACGATGGCCGGAACGGGCGAGACCAAGGCGGCCTGACCGCCGGTCCGATCCTTTGAAAATTCACTCGGTTCGGTAACCGGAGGAGGTACTGAAAATGGGTATGGAAGGCATTGGCGCCCGGGTGGCGCGTAAGGAAGACAAGAGGTTCATCACCGGCGCGGGGCGCTACACCGACGATTTCGTCGTCCCCGGCATGAAGTTCGCGGCCTTCGTCCGGAGCCCGCATGCGCATGCGCGCATTCGCGGCATCGACGTCGAGGCGGCGCGGGCGATGCCCGGCGTCATCGACGTCCTGACCGGTCCAGAGATGAAAACCGACGGCATCGGCAACATCATCTGCGGCTGGATGATCCATTCGAAGGATGGTTCGCCGATGAAGATGGGCGCCTGGTCGCCGCTGGCGACGGATACGGTGCGCTATGTCGGCGATGCGGTGGCGATCGTCGTCGCCGAGACCAAGGGCCAGGCGCGTGACGCCGCCGAGGCGGTCGATGTCGACTATGAGGAACTCGAAGCCGTCATCCTGCCGGAAAAGGCGATGGACGCGGGCGCGCCGCAGGTCCATCCCGAGGCGGACAACAATTTGATCTTCGACTGGGTGATCGGCGACGAAGGCGCGGTCGAGGAGGCGTTCGGGAAGGCCGCGCATCGCGTCAAGCTCGACATTTTGAACAACCGCCTGATCCCGAACGCGATCGAGCCGCGCTCGGCCATCGGCCACTACAACAAGGCCGAAGATCACTACACCTGCTACACCACCTCACAGAATCCGCATGTGGCGCGTCTCGTCATGAGCGCGTTCTACAATGTCGCGCCGGAAAACAAGCTGCGCGTCATCGCGCCGGATGTCGGCGGCGGCTTCGGCTCGAAGATCTACATCTATCCCGAGGAAATCACCTGCCTCTGGGCCTCGAAGAAGACCGGCGTGCCGGTAAAGTGGACGGCGGATCGCTCGGAAAGCTTCCTGACCGACGCCCACGCCCGCGACCACGTGACGACGGCCGAGATCGCACTCGACGCCGACCACAAGATCACCGCCCTTCGCGCCGACACGATCGCCAATCTCGGCGCCTACATGTCGCTCTTCTCGTCCGCGACGCCGACCTATCTCTACGCCACGCTCCTGTCGGGCCAGTACGAAATCCCTGCGATCTACTGCAACGTGAAGGCAGTCTATACGCACACCTGCCCGGTCGATGCCTATCGCGGCGCCGGCCGACCGGAGGCGACCTATGTCGTCGAGCGCCTGGTCGAGACGGCCGCGCGCGAACTCGGCATCTCGCCGGTTGAACTGCGCCGGAAGAACTTCATCAAGTCCTTCCCCTACCAGACGCCCGTGATCATGAATTACGATTCCGGCGACTTCAACGCGCTGATCGATGCCGCCACCAAGGCCATCGACTATGACGGCTTCGCCCGCCGCAAGGAGGAAGCCAAAGGCAGGGGCAAGCTGCGCGGCATCGGCATGAGCTGCTATATCGAGGCCTGCGGCATCGCGCCGTCGGCTGCTGTCGGCTCGCTCGGCGCCGGCGTCGGGCTTTGGGAATCGGCAGAAGTCCGCGTCAATGCCGTCGGTACGGTGGAAGTCCTGACCGGCGCCCACAGTCATGGCCAGGGTCACGAGACCACTTTCGCCCAGCTCGTCTGCGACCGGTTCGGTCTGCCGATGGACAACGTCTCGATCGTTCATGGCGACACCGACAAGGTGCAGATGGGCATGGGCACCTATGGCTCGCGCTCCGGTCCGGTCGGCATGTCGGCCATCGTCAAGGCGCTCGACAAGGTCGAGGCCAAGGCGAAGAAGATCGCGGCGCATATCCTCGAAGCCGACGAAGGCGACATCGTCATCGAGAATGGCGAGTGCAAGGTCGCCGGCACCGACAAGACGGTGCCGTGGTTCCAGTTGGCGCTCGCCGCGTACACCGCGCACAATTTGCCGGGCGGCATGGAGCCGGGCCTGAAGGAAGGCGCGTTCTACGACCCGACCAACTTCACCTTCCCGTCGGGCTGCTACATCTGCGAGGTCGAAATCGATCCCGATACGGGCAAGACCGAGATCGTGCAGTTCGTCGCTGCCGATGATTTCGGTCGCGTCATCAATCCGATGATCGTCGAGGGTCAGGTCCATGGCGGCCTGGCTCAAGGCATCGGCCAGGCGCTTCTGGAAGGCGCGGCCTATGACCGCGATACCGGCCAGCTCGTCACCGGCAGCTACATGGATTACACCATGCCGCGCGCCGACGACCTGCCGTCCTTCCAGGTGCCGATGACCGAGACGATCTGCCCCGGCAATCCGCTCGGCATCAAGGGTTGCGGCGAGGCGGGCGCGATCGGCTCCCCGCCGGCCGTCATCAACGCGATCACCGATGCGATCGGAAACAACGACCTGTCGATGCCTGCCACGCCGCAAAAGGTGTGGGCGGCGCTGAACGCGGCAACGCGGCACTAGGAGGACGCACATGTACCAGACCAATTATCACCGCGCGTCGTCCCTCGAAGACGCCGCAAAGCTGCATTCCGGAGCGGATGAGGCGAAGTATGTGTCGGGCGGCATGACGCTCATCCCGGCCATGAAGACGCGCCTGTCGGCACCGTCCGACCTGATCGACCTGCGCCATGTCGATGGCTTGAAGGGCATCAGGGTCTCCGGCCGCGAGGTCGAGATCGGTGCGGCGACGACCCATGCAGACATCGCGCAGTCGAAGGAGATCGAGAGCGCCTGTCCGGCCCTGCACTACATGGCGAACCACATCGGCGATCCGCTGGTCCGCCATCTAGGCACGATCGGCGGTTCGGTCGCCAACAACGATCCGGCGCAGGACTATCCGGCGGCACTTCTGGCGGTCGACGGCACGATCGTGACCAACAAGCGCGAACTGAAGGCCGACGCCTTCTTCACCGGCCTGTTCGAAACCGCGCTGGAAGAGGACGAGATCGTGACGGCGGTGAAGTTCACCGCGCCGGAAAAATGCGGCTACGAAAAGTTCCGCAATCCCGCGTCGCGCTACGCGATGACGGGCGTCTTCGTGGCCAAGGGTGCCGGAGGCGTTCGCGTCGCCGTCACCGGTGCGGGCGAGAACGGTGTCTACCGGGCGAAGGAACTGGAGGAGAAGCTTTCCTCCAATTTTTCGGCCGGAGCATTGGATGGTGCGACCGTGCCGTCGTCCAACCTGATGTCCGACATGCACGCCTCGTCGGAATACCGCGCCAATCTGGTGGTGGTGATGGCAAAGCGCGCCGTCGCGAAGGCCGCGGGCTGAATTGGACGCGGGCGGCTTCGGCCGCCCGCTCGTCTATCTGGTGATTACTGGTGAATTGCGGCGATTCATCCGCTCCCGCCAAGCGATCGTGATCGCGCTGGCGATGATCAGCGCCGCGCCGAGCCAGCTTGCCAGTGCCGGCACTTCCGCGAACAGGACGTAGTCGTAGAACGCCGCGAAGATCAGCGTCAGGTAGAAGAACGGCATCACGAAGCTCGATTCGCCGCGCTGTAGCGCTTGGATGAAAAGCGCTTGCACGGAAATCATGGTTGCGCCTAGTGCCGCCATCAATATCCATTGCCCGGAGTTAGGCGCGATCCAAACGAAGCTCGCGGCGGTCGCCGCCAGTGCCGCGCCGGCGAAATTGTTGATTGCCAGGATGCGCAGTGGCGGCTCGCTGTCGGCGAGCTTCTTGATCAGGATCGCCTCGGCGCCCATGAAAAGCGCGGCGATCAATGCCACCAGCGCGATCGGCTGGAACGCTGCCGACCCGGGCTGGACGATGATCATCGCGCCGATGAACGCGACCGCCGCCGCGCCCCAGCGCCACGGCCCCACCCTTTCGCCCAGCAGCGGGATCGAGAGCAGCATAGCGACGACGGGATTGAGGAACGAGATGGCATTGGCGTCTGCCAGTCGCATCAGCCCCGATGCCGCAAAGAGCGCACTGACGCCCGCCCAGCCGAACAGTACGCGCAAGGCGTGGTTGGCCCACCGCGTCCCGGCGAAGGAGGGGCGCCACGCCACAAGGAACGGCGTCAGGACGAGCGCTGCGAAGCAGAACCGACCCGCCGAAATCTGGAACGGATGAAGCGGGTTGTCTCCGCCCGCAGGCCCGAGCATCTTGGCGATCAGTGTCGTGCCGGCAAGAAGCGCGCAGGCCAGAACCATCAGCCCGACGGCGACGGCCGCATCCTTCGGGCTGTGCTTCGCCGGGCGATCGCTCAAGCGGCGAGCTTCTTCTTCGCGTCCTCGTATTCGCGCGCCAGCCTGTCGACGAGTTCGGCCGCGCCGATAACGGAATCGACCGCGCCGATGCCCTGGCCGCAACCCCAAATGTCCTTCCACGCCTTCGACTTGTCGCCGCCAAAATTCATCTTGGACGGGTCGGATTCGGGCAGATTGTTCGGGTCCATGCCGGCTTTTTCGACCGAGCCCTTGAGGTAGTTGCCGTGAACGCCGGTGAAGAGGTTGGAATAGACGATGTCGGCCGCCTTGGAATCGACGATCATCTGCTTGTAGTCCTCGGCCGCGCGCGCCTCGCGCGTGGCGATGAAGGGCGAGCCGATATAGGCCATGTCGGCCCCCATCGCCTGCGCAGCCAGCACTGCGCCGCCATTGGCGATTGCGCCCGAAAGCAGCAGCGGCCCGTCGAACCACTGCCGGATTTCCTGGACGAGGGCGAAGGGCGAGAGCGTTCCGGCATGACCGCCGGCGCCCGCCGCAACCGCGATCAACCCGTCCGCGCCGCGCCTGATGGCGTTGCGCGCATGTCGGTCGTGGATGATGTCGTGCAGCACGATGCCGCCATAGGAGTGAACGGCCTGGTTGACCTCTTCGACAGCACCCAGCGAGGAGATGACGATCGGAACCTTGTACTTGACGCAGAGCGCCAGATCCTCTTCCAGCCGCGTATTCGACTTGTGGACGATCTGGTTGACCGCGAAGGGCGCAGCCTTGGCGTCCGGGTTCGCCGCGTCATGCGCCGCGAGTTCCTCGGTGATCTGCGCCAGCCATTCGTCAAGCTGCGAGGCCGGACGCGCATTGAGCGCCGGAAAGGAGCCGACGATGCCGGCCTTGCACTGGGCCAGCACTAGCGGCGGATGCGAAATGATGAACAGCGGCGAGCCGACGACGGGAATGCGCAGATTGGTCTTCAGGATGTCGGGCAGCGCCATTCGGGTCCTCCGCGGAAATTTGACGTTTGCGTAAACGTCATTACTAGAGCATCGAACCGAAAAGTGGAAACCGGTTTTCAGGCGCAGGAGTCTTTCGGGGCGAGCGTCGTTCGGTCACATGCGGGGCGCTGCGGCATTGAACCTCGCGCCGGGCACGTTTAACGATGTTGCAACGATCGTGGTCAATGATCGGTAAACAATAAAAGGGTGCCGCTTGGACGGGATCGAGCAAGCAATCAGACGAGCCCTCGCCAAGGGAAATTCGGACGACCGCGCTTTTCGCGAAAAGGTCTATCGCTCGGCATTCGCCGCGCTGGATCGCTCGTTGAAGGAAAAGCCTGAGTTGACCGTCGAGAACGCGATCAAGCGGCGCAAGACGCTGCAGGCGACGGTCAAGTCGATCGAAACCGAATATGTGCCGGCATTGGCGCCGGAGCCGATCGCGGTCGCGCCGGTCCAGCCGCAGCCGACGCCTGCCGTCGCGCCCGAACTGCGCGCCGAACGGCGGGTGGCAGTGGCCGATGCCGCGCCGCGTCTCGAACCGGAAACGCCCGCGCAAGCGCGCCGGCCCGTCAGGCTCGATCAGCCGCGCCCGGCCCGCGAACCTCGCAAGAAGCGGCGCGGCGGCGGACGCATTCTTTCCCTCATCACCGGCCTCGTCATCCTCGTGGTGCTCGGCACCGGCCTCTGGTGGGCCTACGCCAATTTCGGCCATTTCCTCGGCAGCGACATGCGCCAGATCGAAGCGGCCATCAACGAGAGCCGGGGCCAGTCGGGACCGCCCCCGCTTTCTGCCGACGGTGCGAATGCCGAAGCGGGATGGACGACCATCTTCCGGCCGGAGGACATCCAGCTCGTCTCTCCGCCCGAAGGTGCCTCAGTCGACGCGATCGAGGATGAAACCGGCGCTTATCTGCGGATTCGCTCGGATGCCTCGGGCGCCCCGATCGCCTTCAACGTGGCGCAAAATCTTCTCGAGCGCCTCGCCGGTGAGCGCGTCGTGTTCAATATCGTCGCGCGCGGCATCGACGGCGAAGCGACGCAGATGTCCGTCGAGTGCAATTTCGGCGCCATGGGCAATTGCGGGCGCACCCGCTACGACGTCGGAACGGCGCAGGAGGATCATCTGTTCGAAGTCGCGCTTGCCGACGCGGCGGCCGGCCGATCCGCCTCCATAGCAATCAACACGGATGTGTCCGGCGAGGGCCGCGGCGTGGAAATCTTCGCGATCCGCATGCGCGCGGCGGATTGATCAGCCGTCGAGCATCGACAACAGGACATCGAGCCGGTCCGCCTCGCCGGCCGGCTTGTCCCATCGCAGGCGCGAGACCCGCGGAAAGCGCATGGCAACGCCCGATTTGTGCCGCGTCGAGCGGTTGAGCCCTTCGAACGCCACCTCGATGACGAGTCCATGGTCCGGCTCTGCCCGCACCGAGCGCACCGGCCCGAAGCGGTCGATCGTGTTGTCGCGGATATATTTGTCGAGCAGCTTCAGTTCCTCGTCGGTGAAGCCGAAATAGGCCTTGCCGACAGGCACGAGTTCCGGTTGGTCCTCCGGACCGGTCCACACGCCGAACGTATAGTCGGAATAGAAGCTCGAGCGCTTGCCATGCCCGCGCTGCGCATACATCAAGACGGCATCGACCGTGTAGGGATTGCGCTTCCATTTGAACCACGGCCCTTTCGGGCGGCCCGGCACATAGGTCGAGTCGAGTCGCTTCAGCATCACCCCCTCGATCACCGGATGCGGCGGCGTCTGGCGCATGGCGTCGAGTTCGTCCCACCCGGAGAAGTCGACCAGCGGCGAGAGGTCGAAGCGCGATGGATCGAGCGTCGCCACGAACGCTTCGAGCCGTTGCCGGCGTTCCGCAAAAGGCAGCTTGCGCAAATCCTCGTCACCGAGTTGGAGAAGGTCGTAGCAGCGCACGAAGGCCGGAAACTGCTTCTGGATCTTCGGCGCCACGACCTTGCGATTGAGCCGCTGCTGGAGATCGGAAAACGTGCCGGTATCCCCGTCCGGCGCGCCGACCAGCAATTCGCCGTCGATCGCGGCGTCGAAATCCATCGCTTCGAGAAGGTCGGGGAAGGTGCCGGAAATATCGTCGCCGGTGCGCGAATAAAGCCGCGCGACGCCGTCCTCGCAGACGACCTGCACGCGGATGCCGTCCCATTTCCATTCCGCCGCATAGTCGGCCGGTTCGATCCGGGCGAGGTCCGCATCCTCGACCGCGTTCGACAGCATGACCGGCCGGAACATCGCCCGCGCCGCGTGAACCGGCTTTTCGCCCTTGCCGTCGAGCCAGGCGAACAGACTGAGATAGGGCGGCTCCAGCCCGTGCCACAGTTCCTCGATTTCGTGGACATGCACCTTGCCGTAGTCGGCCAGCGCCTGCTTGGCGAGACGCGCCGAAACGCCGACGCGCAGACCGCCGGTGACGAGCTTCAGCACGGCAAAGCGCGACGCCGTCTCCATGCGATCGAGCAGGCCGGCGAGCACCTTCGGTGCGTCCGAGCGGCTGGCGGCATGAAGCCGCTCCACGGCTTCGGACAGCGGCACCCCGCCGGGGATCGCCTCCACCTCCGCATCGATGCCCCAGACGAGCGAGACCGTCTCGGCAAGATCGCCGACATAGTCGTAGGAATAGGCGAACAGCGTCTCGTCCATCCGCTCGGCCATCAGCGCGCGCAGAACCCCGGGCTTGACCGCGTTGAACGATAGATTGCCGGTGATCGCCGCCAGCGCCAGCCCGCGATCGGGGTCGGGCGCCTCGCGGAAATAGTCCTGCATCAAGGTCAGCTTCGCATTGCGCGAGGATGTGATCAGGAGGCGGTCGAGCAGTTCCGCGAACCGGTCCATTATTCGGCTTCGTCCTCGTAGCCGACGAGATGTAGCGGGCGCGCCTTGATGCCGTTGAGCTCGCACCAGCGCACCAGCGCCTCCTCGCGGCCATGGGTCACCCACACTTCGCCCGCCTTCACTTCGCGGATCGTGGCGATCAGTTCGTCCCAGTCGGAATGGTCGGAGATGATCAGCGGCAGCTCCACCCCGCGCTGCTTTACCCGCTGCCTGATCCGCATCCAGCCTGACGCGAAGGAGGCGACGGGGTCGGGAAAGCGGCGTGCCCAACGGTCGGCGAAGGCCGACGGCGTTCCAACGACGATCGCCCCGGCGAACTGCGCCTTCGACCCGCGCTCAATCGTTGCCGGTTCGAGCGGTCCAAGGTCGATGCCCTGGCTCTGGTAATAATCGCACAGCTTCTGCAGCGCGCCGTGGATGTAGATCGGCTCGTTATGACCCGCCTGGCGGATGAGCTTGATGACGCGCTGCGCCTTGCCGAGCGCATAGGCTCCGACGAGATGCGCGCGCTCGGGAAACTGGCGGACGGATTTCAAGAGCCGCGCGATCTCCGCCTTGTCGTCCGGATGGCGGAAGACGGGAAGGGCGAAGGTCGCCTCGGTGATGAAGACGTCGCACTCGACCGGCTCGAATTCCTGCGCCGTCGCATCGGGCCGGCGCTTGTAGTCGCCCGAGGCCACGATCCGAAGCCCGTCCTTCTCGACCGCGATTTGCGCCGAGCCGAGCACGTGGCCCGCCGGATGAAACGAGACGCGCACGCCGTTGATGTCGAGGCTTTCCCCGAAATCGGTTGCCTGCGACGCGCCGGCGAAATTCTCGCCATAGCGGATGCCCATGATGTCGAGCGTCTGCGGCGTGGCCAGCACATGCGCATGGCCGGGCCGCGCATGGTCGGCATGGCCGTGCGTGATCAGCGCGCGCGCGACCGGGCGCACCGGATCGATGAAGAAGTCGCCAGGTGGACAATAGAGGCCTTCGGGACGCGGGATCAGCAACTGATGCGGGTTCATGGTTCCCAACAGATAGGATTTCTGGGCCGCTCGGAAAGGGATTGCGAAAGCTGCGAAATTGGCAGATAAGCCGCGCGCCCGATCATGGGTCGCGAGCCCCTTCGAACATGAAGCCCATTCTGTACTCGTCCGGCGACGCTGCCGCCGACCGTCGTGCCGACTATGCCGAAATGCTGTTCGCCTCAGGCGACCATGGCGCCGCATCGGAACTGATGGCCGACATCATGACCCTCGCCCCCGGCTGGGCGACGGGCTGGTTCCGGCTCGGCGAGATGCGCGAGGCCGCGGGCGAGATCGCGGGCGCGACCGACGCCTGGCGCGAGGCGTTGCGGCTCGACCCGGCCGATCGGCTGGGCAGCGCCCTGAAGCTCGAACTCGTCGGCGCGATCGAAAATGCCGGCGGCATTTCGAGCGCCTTCGCCGAAACGCTGTTCGACCAGTATGCCGGAAAGTTCGACGCGGAGCTGGTCCAGAAACTCGGCTACCGCGTGCCCGAACTGATCGCGGACGCCCTGCGCGCGACCGGCCGCACTAGCTTCGCCCACGTGCTCGACCTCGGCTGCGGCACCGGCCTGATGGGCGAGCGCCTGCGCGCAATGGCGAGCTTCCTCGAAGGCGGCGACCTGTCGGAAAACATGCTGAAGAAGGCCCGCGCCAAGGGCGTCTATGACCGGCTGGCCCGGCAGGACCTCCTGACCTTTGAGCCCGAGCGCAATTCGGCCGATCTCGTCACCGCCGCCGACGTCTTCCTCTATGTCGGGCGGCTGGAGCGCATCTTCGCGCAGGTCGCGGGCGCGCTCGTGCCGGGCGGTCTCCTCGCTTTCTCCGTCGAGCGCCACGATGGCGCGGGCGATCTCCAACTCGGCGACTCCCGCCGCTACGCCCATGCGCCAGACTATTTGCGCCGCCTCCTGTCCGAGAATGGCTTCGATCTCGTCGCGATGGACGATGCGATCATCCGCCGCGACCGAGGCACGGATGTCGCCGGCTTGATCGTCGTCGCCCGGCGCCAAACACTGCCCGCACGGCTGGACGCCACGGTCACCAACGCGCCAACGCTCCACGCGCACCCGCACTGACCTTGGCGCGTCACCGACCCGACGCTACATCTCGTCCGTGAACCGACCCATCGACGATCGAGCGCTTGAAGGCGCCACCCTGTTGCCCGAGGCCTTTTCGCGCTGGTTCGCCCTGCGCGGATGGCAGCCGCGCTCCCACCAGCTCGACCTGCTCGCCCGCACTGAAGCCGGCCGTTCCGTCCTGCTCATCGCCCCGACCGGCGCGGGTAAGACGCTCGCCGGCTTCATGCCTTCGCTGGTGGACCTCGCGAAACGCGGCAAGCGCAAGCCGGGCGCGGCCGCGCGGGGGGTCCACACGCTCTACCTCTCCCCGCTGAAGGCGCTTGCGGTCGACATCGAGCGAAACCTGACCCGGCCGGTCACCGAAATGGGCTTGCCCATCTCGATGGAAACGCGCACCGGCGACACACCCGCGCACAAGCGTCAGCGCCAGAAGCAGGCGCCGCCCGACATCCTCCTGACGACGCCCGAACAACTCGCGCTGATGCTGGCCTCGAAGGATGCCGAGCGCTTCTTCGCCGATCTGCGCTACGTCATCTTCGACGAACTCCACGCGCTCGTCACCTCCAAGCGCGGCCAGCTCCTGTCGCTCGGTCTCGCGCGCTTGCGAAAGTTCGTGCCCGACCTGCGCACCATCGGCCTGTCGGCGACGGTGGCCGAGCCGGACGAATTGCGGCGCTGGCTCGTCAGCCAGAACCCGCCGGGCGAGATGGCGGACCTGATCACCGTCGCTGGCGGCGCAAAGCCGCATATCACCATTTTGCAATCCGCCGAGCGCGTGCCCTGGGCCGGGCACTCGGCGCAATATTCGGTCCCGGACGTTTACGAGGCGATCAAGGCGCACCGCACGACGCTCCTCTTCGTCAACACCCGCAGCCAGGCCGAACGCCTGTTCCAGGAACTCTGGCACGTCAACGCCGACACGCTGCCGATCGCGCTCCACCACGGCTCGCTGGACGTCGGCCAGCGAAGGCGCGTCGAAAAGGCGATGGAGACGAACAGCCTGCGCGCCATCGTCGCCACCTCGACGCTCGATCTCGGCATCGACTGGGGCGACGTCGATCTCGTCGTCCATGTCGGCGCGCCGAAGGGCGCGAGCCGGCTCGCCCAGCGCATCGGCCGCTCCAACCACCGCATGGACGAGCCGAGCCGCGCCATCCTCGTGCCGGCCAACCGGTTCGAGGTGCTGGAGTGCCAGGCCGCGCTCGACGCGAACTATCTCGGCGCACAGGACACGCCGCCGGTGGGCGAGGGCGGGCTCGACGTTCTCGCCCAGCACGTCATGGGCATGGCCTGCGCGGAACCCTTCTTCGCCGACGAACTCTACGCGGAAATCGTCAGCGCCGCTCCCTATGCGCGCCTCGACCGCGAAACCTTCGACCGCATCGTCGATTTCGTCGCGACCGGCGGCTACGCGCTGCGCACCTATGAACGCTTCGCCCGCATCCGCCAGATGAAGGACGGCCGCTGGCGCGTCTCGCATCCGATGATCGCGCAGCAATACCGTCTCAATGTCGGCACCATCGTTGAGGCGCCGATGCTCAACATCCGCCTCGTGCGCGGCAAGACGAAGAGCGCGCTGGCGGGTGGCTATTCGCTCGGCAAGATCGAGGAATATTTCCTCGAAACACTGACGGCAGGCGACACTTTCATCTTCGCCGGCCAGGTCGTCCGCTTTGCCGGCATCCGCGAGAACGAGTGCTACGTCACGCCAGCGCCGGGCGCCGATGCGCTGGTGCCGTCCTATGGCGGCGGAAAGTTTCCCCTGTCGACCTATCTGGCGGCCGAAGTGCGCGCCATGCTTGCCGATCCGTCGCGCTGGCATCGCCTGCCCGATCAGGTCTCCGAATGGTTGGCCATCCAGAAGGAAAAGTCGGTCCTGCCCGGCCGCGACGATCTCCTCATCGAGACCTTTCCGCGCGGCAACCGCTTCTACATGGTCGCCTATCCGTTCGAAGGCAGGCTCGCCCACCAGACGCTCGGCATGCTGCTGACACGCCGGCTGGAGCGCGGCGGCGCGCGTCCGCTCGGCTTCGTCGCCACCGACTACGCCATTGCCATCTGGGGCCTGCGCGACATGGGCGCGCTGCATCGTTCGGGCAAACTCACCTTCGGCGAACTCTTCGACGAGGACATGCTGGGCGACGATCTCGACGCATGGCTCGCCGATAGCTGGCTGTTGAAGCGCACCTTCCGCAATTGCGCCGTGATTGCCGGCTTGATCGAGCGCCGTCACCCCGGCAAGGAGAAATCCGGCCGGCAGGTGACGGTCTCGGCAGACCTGATCTACGACGTCCTGCGCAGCCACGACCCCGACCACATCCTGCTGCGCGCGACGCGCGCGGATGCGGCATCCGGGCTTCTAGATGTCAGGAGGCTTGGCGAGATGCTCTCGCGGGTGAAGGGTCGAATCATGCATAAGGACCTTCCGCGCATCTCGCCGCTCGCCGTGCCGGTCATGCTCGAGATCGGCAAGGAGCGCGTGGCGGGCGGGGCCGAGGACGAACTTCTCGGTGAAGCTGCGGACAGTCTGATCGACGAGGCGATGGGTACGGAATGAATCTGAGGGTGCAGAGCCGGTTTTCAGCGACGAGCGAAATGGCGGTGCGGGGCGAACGCGTGGTCTGCGATGCGCGCGGCGTCGCCTGGTTCCCCGAAATGCGCCTGCTCGCCGTCTCCGACCTGCATCTGGAAAAGGGCTCCCGCCAAGCCCGCCGCGGCTACATGCTGCCGCCCTACGACACCGCCGCGACACTCGCACGCCTTGGCGCCGTCATCGCCGACTACGATCCGGCGATGGTGGTCTCGCTCGGCGACAGCTTCGACGACATCGGCGGCGCCGCACGGATGCCGGCCATCTACCGCGGCCAGCTTCTCGCGCTGATGAAAGGCCGCGACTGGTTCTGGGTCGCCGGCAATCACGATCCCGAAAAGCCGGCCGACCTTCCCGGCGCGACGGTGCAGGAACTCGGCATCGGCGGCATCGTCTTCCGTCACGAGCCGTCGGCCGGGCGGCTCGCCGGTGAAATCGCGGGCCATCTTCATCCGGGCGCCCGCATCGTCCAGCGCGGCCGCTCCGTGCGCCGCCGCTGCTTCGCCGCCGATGGGAACCGCCTGATCATGCCCGCCTTCGGCACGTTCACCGGCGCGCTCAACGTCCTCGACCGCGCCTTCGCCAACCTCTTCTGCCCCGACAATTTCGTCGCCTACATGCTCGGCACCGACCGCGTCTATCCGATGGACCGGCGGCTGCTGCGCGCAGACTGAAGCAATTCCAGCAAAAGTGCGAAGCGGTTTTGCGTCCGGAATTGCGTAATATGCCTCAATCCCGCTTGAAGATCATCCGGCCGAGCCAGCCGGTGACGACGGCCAGGAACACGGCGAAGATGCCGAACAGCAGCCCGTTCTCCTGCGCCGTGCGATAGATCCGCTGTTCGAGGCCGGCCTTGACGATGGTGAGCTGCGCCGAGGTTTCCTTGACGAAGGTGCCGTTGCGAAACAGGAACGCGCGTGCGCGGTGCGTGCCGACCGGCACGTTGGGCGCGAGCGCCACCGTGGCGCGAAAGAGGCTCGGCGACAGGAACTGCACGCCGCCTACGCGCTCGTTGTAAAGCCCGGCCGCGCGCTTCTGATCGCGCAGCGCCGCGGTGAATTCGGTCACCTTCTCGGGGTCGCGCTGGCCCTCTTGCTCGACCGCTCGCAGGAAGATGTTTTCCGAACCAAGTGCCAGTTGCCGGTAGACCTGCGGCTGCGTCACGTCCTGCAATGGCCGCGTCGTCGAGACGGAATAGGAAACCGGCACGCTGGTGAAGCTTTGCGACTGGGTGTTGATCCACACGCCCAGCACCCGGTTCTTCTTGCGCACGACGATCGGCCGCGCCGGACCTTCGAGGACGACGATGATGTCGTATCGACCCTGCCGCGCGAGCATCTGGTCGGCATTGTCGAGCGCACCGAAAATCGTCAGATCGGCGCCCGATAAATCCGATGAGATCGCGACGCGGTTCGTCGAAAGGCCGATCTGGAAGGATTCCGGCGCATCCGGGTCCTGCGCGTGCGCGGCCGTCATTGGGATCAGCAGAGCCAGGGCGATCAGCAGCGCACGCATCAAAGGCCTCCCACCGTTGCCAGCGAGTAGGGACTTGCGGGCGGCACGAAAAGGTCGACCGCGAGGCGTCCCGCCACCATCAACACGAGCAACGCGAGGAGCGCGCGCAACTGTTCGCCGCGCAGCTTCTGCCCGGCGCGCGCGCCATATTGCGCGCCCGCCACGCCGCCGATCATCAGGAGGAAGGCGAGCACGATGTCGACCGCCTGGTTGGTGGCCGCATGGACGATCGTGGTGTAGGCGGCGACGAAAATGATCTGGAACAGCGAGGTGCCGATGACAACGTTGGTCGGCACCTTGAGCAGATAGATCAGCGCCGGCACCATGATGAAGCCGCCGCCGACGCCCATGATCGAGGCGAGAAAGCCGATGACGGCACCAAGACCCAGGACCGGGATCACGCTGACGAAAAGCTTCGAGGTGCGAAACCGCATCTTCAGCGGCAGGCGGTGAATCCAGTTGTGCTGGCCCGGCTTGCGCAGGCTGGCGACCTGTCCGCCCTTGGCGCGTCGCAGCGCACGGATGCTTTCGGCCAGCATCAGCCCGCCGACCGTGCCGAGCAGCCCGACATAGAGCAGCGAAACGACCAGATCGAGCTGGCCGAGCCCGCGCAGGAAGGCGAAAACGAAGACGCCGAACGTCGAGCCGAATATGCCGCCCAGAAGCAGCACCGTCCCGAGCTTGAAGTCGAGCGTCCCTTTCTTCAGGTGCGCCAGGACGCCCGATACGGACGAGGCGACGACCTGGTTCGCGCCGGTTGCGACCGCGATGGCCGGGGGGATGTTGTAGAAGATCAGGAGCGGCGTGATCAGGAACCCGCCGCCAACCCCGAACATGCCCGACAGGAACCCGACCGCCCATCCCATGCCGAGCAGAACCAGCATGTTGACGGACAATTCGGCGATCGGGAGATAGATGCCCACCGGCTCATCTCGCTCAGTGTTCGGGAAAGGGGATTTCCCTTGGATTTCATGGTCGAAGCATAGTCGTTCTTGCGCTTTGGAAAAGGCGAAGTCAAACCGCTGCGGCGACATTGGCCGAAAAAGTTGCGCCCGCCGAAAAAGGCGGACGCGGTGGTTGCGGAAGCGATGCGGGAAAGGGTCAGCCGAGCGCGAGCAGGGCGCGGACCAGCGGTTCGTCGATGCGCCCGGTCGGCTCCATCTGGTTGTCCTTCTGGAAGGTCGCGATGGCGGAGGTCGTCCGGGTTCCCATGATCCCGTCGGCGCTGCCGGCATCGTATCCGTTCGCGTTGAGGATCGTCTGCACGCGCTTGATCGCGGCGCCGAGGTCGACGCTTGCGGTCGCTTCCATGTCCTCGGTCCAGGCGTCCGGGATGGTGACCGAATTGGCTTGCGCATCGAGCGGCTTGGGCGCCCACAATTCGGCGGACTTTTTGGCCTTTTCGAGATCGGCGGGTTGAAGCAGCGTTGCGACCTCGTCGCGCTTGGCGGCTGCATCCGCGTCGCCGGCTTCGGCGACGATGGCGAGCCACTTGTAGGCCGCCGCCAGATCCTGCCTCATGCCGATGCCCTTGGCCGCCAGGATGGCGAGGTTGAACTGGCTGTCGCGAACGCCGAGTTCCGCGGCCTTGGTGAAGTTGCGCGCTGCCGCTTCATTGTCGGTGCGCCCGCTCGCGCCCATCGCGTGGAGGACGGCGAGATTGTGCATGGCGCTGGCGTTTCCCTTCGCCGCGGCCCTTTCGTACAGGTCGATTGCGCGCGGCACGTCGCGTTCGATGCCCGTTGCCTTTTCGAGCATGTTGGCGAAGCGGTACTGGGCGGGCGCAAGGCCGGCCTCCGCCGCGCTCTCGTACCATAGAGCCGCAGCCTTCATGTCCGCCGCGACGCCGCGGCCTTCCGCATAGCGATTGCCGATCTCGAACCAGGCCTTCGGATCGCCTGCCTCGGCGGCCTCGCGCAGCACGGCGTTGCCGGCTTCCAACGGAACGGCCGTGACGGTCGGTGCCTCGTCCGCGTCGTCGTTAGCCGTATCTGCCGGCATCGTCGGCTGGATTGGTGCAGGATTGCGAACATCCGGCGCGATCGAGGCGGTCTCGATGCGGGCGTCGTCAGCCGCAGGCGCCTTCACGGCAGCGAGCACCGGCTTCGCGGCAGGGGTGGCTGTCGGTTCCTTGGCCATGGCCGTCATGTCGCGAACGGCTTGCGGCTGGGCAGATGCGTTGATCGTCTCGGCAGGCTCTGTGAAGACGGCGGCAAGCGTGATCGGTTCGGAGGGCTCGACGCTCGCGACCGCCTCGTCTGCTGTCAGCGTCTTGCCGATCTGGATGCCGGCGAGAGCCAGCGTCACGGCGACGATGCCCATCGACACGGCCCGGTTCTTGGACTTCAGCAGCTTCGCCAGGCTGAAGCGCTGCGAGCCGTCGGCCGACTTGCCGGACTTCAGCGTCTCCGCTTCCGCGGCCGCTGCCTGCGCGGCGCGGCGCGCGGCCGCGATGAAATCCGCCTTGGCATCGACGCCGGGAGCCGCCGTGCTGCCGTCCTTTCCGGAGACGGTCCGCTCGTCGCGCACCCGGCGCATGATTGCGCTGAGATCGGGCGAGCCGTGGCCCGGCTCGATCGGCTGGTTCACGATGGCCGGATCGATCGGCGCATCGAGCTGGAGTTCTGCGGTCGTCGTCGTCGTAGCTGCCGGTTCTTGCCTGTCCCGGCGTTTGCGGCCGAGAACGCGGGCGATCATCGAGCGCGGCTGGCTCGCATCCGCGCGTGCCTCGGTGGCCCGTTCGCTGATGACGGGCATATCCGTATCGAGCGCCGTATCCATCGACATGTCGTCGACGTCGGCATGGAGCGCCGGCGTTTCGGCGATGCCGACGCGCGGAGCCTCGTGCTCGTCCTGCGCGTCATACTCCATTGCCCCGAGGCGTTCGACGATCTTCAGGAGCGTGTCGTGAATGGCCTCGAAGGTCTTGGTGTTGCGCTCGTCGGAGCGGCGGGCCAGAGCTTCGAGCGCACGCAAATCATCGGCCAGACCCTGGACGACGTCATTGTCGCCCGAACCGGCCTGTCCGATCGTGCGAGCCGCTTGTTCGGCCGCCTCGCGGGCGGATTCGAGCATGGCGGCGTGGTTGTCGGCGATGATGCGTTCGAGCCGTTCCAGCCGCGGCGCGACGTCCTCGAACTCGGCCGGCACGCGCGCTGGGGACTGGATCGCCTCGGCTAGGCTCGCGACCTGGGCTTCGAGGCTCTTCACCAGTTCCGGATCGATCGAGACCAGCGTCGCCGTGGTCGTCTCCAGCCGCTGCGAGATGCCGCCGAGGCGTTGTTCGAAGCTGTCGGCGAAGACGGCGAGCCGTTCGTCCATGGCAGCTATCAGCGCCTCGCGCGACTGCCCGGCCTGGACAGCCTCGAGCTTTTCGGCGAGCGCGCCGAGGCGCAGATCCAGTTCGGCGAAGAGCTGCTCGCTCTTGGCCGCGCCGGCCACGCTGCGTTCGTCCACGGTCTGCGAGAAGGCCGCAAAGCGGCTTTCGACGCCCTTGAAGATTTCGGACAGGTCTGGCGAGGCCGGGATCGCATCGACCTTGCCGGCGATCGCGTTCATCTGTTCGGCCAGGCGCGCCATCGTCTCGTGCGGCATCGCCGAGCGCGCGGCGATTTCGTCGATCCGCTCGCTCATCGCGGCGATCTGCGCGCCGATGTCTGCGGTCGGGCGATCCTCGATCAGTTCGTCGATCTGCTTGGCCAGCGAGCCGATCCGCGCTTCGATGCGCTCGAACGGCTTACCATCGACGATGAGGCCGCGCCCGGTGCCGGCCGAGGCGGCGATGGCGCGCGAGATTTCGTCGAGGCGTTCGTCGATCAGCGAAAGCGCGCCGTCGCCGAGCGGCCCCTGCTTCTGCGCGAAACGGTCCATCGCGGCGGCGAGCACCTTAAGCTTGTCGTCCAGCGCGTGCATGGCGGCCGGCTCCGGCAGCGTCGCGACGACCGAGCCCATTTCCTCGAGACGGCTCTGGATCGTTTTTACCAGCTCAGATTCGGGGCCGGCAAAAGCCTCGAACCGGCGGTCGAATTCGTTCCAGCGCTTTTCGGCCGTCGATTCGCGGGCGACATCGGCGAGCGCCTGCCGGATTTCTTCCATTTCCGCCTGGAGCCGGACTGCATTGTCCTCGCCGCCGCGGGCGGCCAGCGCGTCGATCATCCCGCCGAGACGCTCCACTTCGCCGGAGATTTCGTCGGCGCGGCACGCGGCGGGCGCGGTGCGGGCGCCTTCGATCTGCGTCTTGAGCGCGGCGAATTCGCGTTCGATGCCCGCTGCCAGCTTGGCATTGAGATCGTCGCGCAGGAGCTTCAGCTCGGCCGCGATCGAACCGGCAGCCTCGACGCTCTCCTCGCGCTTGCGCTGCGCTTCGATGTCGGCAGCGAGTTTTTCCGCCGCGATCGGCGCTGCGGGTTCGTCCGCGCGCCCCGCAATGCGCGTCTCGAGTTCTGCCAGCGTCCGATTGAGATCGTCGATGGAGGTCGTCGGGCGCCGGCGGCGACCGCTGTTCAATGCATCGAGATAGGCTTGCTTCTGTGTCATCCTAGACGCCCGTTGCCCTCTGCCGGCCTTTGCCGAACCCGTTGACGTTCCGGCGACGTCCCGGCGCCGGAGGATCAAGCCGTGAGGAACAAGATACGAGACAGATCACGGTGAGTCGCTGACGGTCACCTTTCCTCATCCATGGTAAACAAGCCGTTAACCAAACTTACCAAAGGTTGAGCGCGGGTGTGGGCGCAAGCCGTGCGCAAAGTGGCGCAGGCGGGCGTTTCGCACTTGCAGCACAATCCGTCTCGGATTATATGCGCGCCCCATGCCCCGCTTGCCTTACGGAAGGCGAGGGGGACTCATTTGCGAAGGCGTCCTTCGCCTCGCCACAAATTTTCGCGACAAGCGAACCGAATCAAGAATCACGGGATCTGACATGAACATCATGCCGGCCGGCACGGACGTGGCCTCCTTTTCCAATGCCTCGGGCGAAGAAGATGGCGAACTCATGCGCATCGGCGATGTCGCGCGCAAGTTCGACGTCAGCCTGCGCACGCTGCGCTTCTATGAGGACAAGGGGCTCATCCAGCCCAAGCGCGAAGGCACCACGCGGCTTTACGCCCACCGCGACCTGGCGCGCCTGAAGCTCATCACTTTCGGCACCAAGGTTGGCTTCTCGCTGCGCGAGATCAAGCAGATGATGGATCTCTACGATCCGAATGGCACCAACATGAAGCAGTACCGCTTCGTCCTCGACAAGTCGGAGCGCCAGATCGCCCGCCTCGAGGAGCAGCGCCGCCAGCTTGACGAGGCGATCGACGAACTACGCCAGACGCGCGACGGCGTCGCCTCGCTGGTCGAGGAGCGTCAGCGCGCCAACGCCGCCTGATCGCTTTTTTTCACTCCGCATTCGAAAGGCCGGCCCGCAAAGCCGGCCTTTTTCATTGTTGCGGCCCAATGCTGCGACAAACTTTGACGTTTACGCAAACGTCAAAGTTTGATAGTCATCATCTCCGGATCAGCGCCCCGCCGGCAGGACCGGGAAAGGGGCTTTCAGCTTTCTTTCGGAGGACTGCCATGCCGACCTACAAGGCGCCCGTCGCGGACACGCTTTTCGTTCTGAATGAAGTTCTCGGCTACGAGCGCTACGGCAATCTCGCCGGCTTCGCCGACGCGACACCGGACGTGCTGGAGGCGATCCTCCAGGAAGGTGCCAAGCTCGCCGAAAACGTGCTCCATCCCCTGAACCGCATCGGCGACGAGGAAGGCTGCACTCGACACGAGGATGGCTCGGTGACGACCCCGAAGGGCTTCAAGGCCGCCTATGACCAGTATCGCGAAGGTGGCTGGATGGGTCTTGCCGTTCCGGCCGAGTACGGCGGTCAAGGGCTGCCCTACACGGTTCATTCGGCCATCGGCGAATACATGTCGTCGGCCAACATGGCGCTGATGATGTATCCCGGCCTGACGCAAGGCGCGGTCGCCGCGATCCTCGCCCACGGTTCCGACGAGCAGAAGCAGACCTATCTGCCGAAGATGGTCGATGGCGTCTGGACCGGCACGATGAACCTGACCGAGCCCCATTGCGGCACCGATCTCGGCCTCCTGCGCACCCGCGCCGTGCCGAACGGCGACGGCACCTACAAGATTTCCGGGCAGAAAATCTTCATCTCCGCCGGTGAGCACGACATGTCGGAGAACATCATTCATCTGGTGCTTGCCCGCATTGAGGGCGCGCCGGAAGGCGTCAAGGGCATATCGCTCTTCATCGTGCCGAAGTTCAAGCTCGATGCGAACGGCAATCCGGGCGAAAAGAACGGCGTCTCCTGCGGCTCCATCGAGGAGAAGATGGGCATCCACGGCAATGCGACCTGCGTCATGAATTATGACGAGGCCGAGGGCGTGCTGATCGGCCAGGAGAATGGTGGCCTCAAGGCCATGTTCGTGATGATGAACGAGGCCCGCCTCGGCGTCGGCCTCCAAGGCCTGTCGATCTCCGAGATCGCCTACCAGAACGCCGTCGTCTACGCCAAGGACCGCATCCAGGGCCGCTCGCTTTCGGGCGCCAAGGCACCGGAAAAGAAGGCCGACCCGATCATCGTCCACCCCGACATCCGCCGCAAGCTGATGACCATGCGCGCCATCAACGAGGCCGGCCGCGCCCTGATCCTGTGGACCGCGCTCAAGTCCGACGTCGCCCACCGCTCGGAAGATGCAGCCGCCCGCGAGCAGGCCGAGGACCACATGAGCCTGATGACGCCGGTCATCAAGGGCGTCCTGACCGACAAGGGCTTCGATAATGCCGTGATGGCCCAGCAGGTCTATGGCGGCCACGGCTACATCGAGGAATGGGGCATGAGCCAGTTCGTGCGCGACGCCCGCATCGCCCAGATCTACGAGGGCGCCAACGGCATCCAGGCGCTCGACCTCGTCGGCCGCAAGCTCGGCCAGAATGGCGGCCGCGCCGTGCAGGCCTTCTTCAAGGATGTCGGCGCCTTCTGCGAGGAAAACCGCGCCGACGATAAGATGGCACCCTACACCAAGTCGCTGAAGAAGGGCCTCAACGACCTTCAGGCCGCGACCATGTGGCTGATGCAGAACGCCATGGGCAAGCCCGACAATGCCGGCGCCGCCTCGACCGACTACATGCACCTCTTCGGGCTCGTCTCGCTCGGCTACATGTGGGCGATGATGGCCAAGACCGCGCAGGAAAAGATCGCCGCCGGCGCCAACGGCTCGGCCGAGTTCTACGAGAACAAACTCGCCACCGCGCGCTTCTTCATGGACCGCCTGATGCCCGAAACCTCGGCCCATCTTGCGCGCATCTCGTCGGGCGCCGATTCCATGATGGCGCTTTCGGCGGACGCCTTCTAAGCTCTGCCGCCATTCGAGCCTGATCTGTTCAGGCTTGAACTTTTTTGCTACCAATCTGGCCGCGCCCGGAAGAGGGGGCGCGGTCGTCGGAGGAGACCCAATTGGCAACGCATCCCGCAACCGTTCTCGGCCTGCCGAAGCCCGACTGGGCCGGCGACGACGTCGCCATGCTCTACGACATGGCCGAGAAATTTCTCGATGCCGAGATCGCGCCACGCTACGAGGAATTCGAGAAGGCGGAATGCTTCGATCGTGCGAGCTGGAAGAAGGCCGGCGAGGCGGGACTTCTCTGCGCCTCCATGCCGGAAGAATACGGCGGTTCGGGCGGCACCTACGCCCATGAGAGCGCCATCATCGAGGCGATCGGGCATGTCGGCGTCGACGGCTTCGGCATCTCGCTGCACAATTCCATCGTCGCGCCCTATATCCTCCACTACGGCTCCGAGGAGCAGAAAAAGAAGTGGCTGCCGAAGATGGCGTCGGGCGAGCTGATCGGCGCTATCGCCATGACCGAGCCGGGCGCCGGCTCCGATCTGCAGGGCGTGAAGACGCGCGCGGAGAAGGACGGCAACCACTACCGCATCAACGGCTCCAAGACCTTCATCACCAACGGCCAGCTCGCCAACCTCATCATCGTCGTCGCCAAGACCAACCCGTCGGCCGGCGCCAAGGGCACCTCGCTGATCGTCGTCGAAACCGACGAGGTCGAGGGTTTCGAGCGCGGCCGCAACCTTGACAAGATCGGTCTGAAGTCGAACGACACCTCCGAGCTCTTCTTCAACGATGTGCGCGTGCCGACCTCGAACCTTCTTGGCCATGAGGAAGGGCAGGGATTCATCCAGTTGATGCAGCAATTGCCGCAGGAGCGCCTCCAGATCGGCGCCGGCGCGATCGCGATGATCGAACGCGCCCTCTCGCTCACCATCGACTACGTCAAGGAGCGCAAGGCTTTCGGCAAGGCGGTGATCGAGTTCCAGAACACCCAGTTCAAGCTTGCCGAACTGAAAACCGAGGCCACCATCGGCCGCGTCTTCTACAATGACTGCGTCGCGCGCCACGTGAATGGCGGCCTCGATCCGGTCACCGCCTCGATGGCGAAATACTGGCTGTCGGATTTGCAGAACAAGATCGTCGACGAGTGCCTGCAACTCTTCGGCGGCTATGGCTACATGAACGAATATCCGATCGCCCGCATGTTCCGCGACGCGCGCGTCCAGCGCATCTATGGCGGCACCAACGAGATCATGAAACTCCTGATCGCCCGCTCGCTCTGAGGATAAGGAATGTCGCACCACGTCGCCGAATTGAAGTGGACGCAGGAAGCCGGAGCGGACTTCCTCGCAGGCCGCTATTCGCGCGTCCACGAGCTGCGCTTCGACGGCGGCGCCGTCCTGTCGGCCTCTGCGGCGCCGACCATCGTGCCTGCGCCTTACAGCGACGCCGCCTCCATCGACCCCGAGGAAATGTTCGTCGCCTCGCTCGCCTCCTGCCACATGCTGTGGTTCCTCGATTTCGCCAAACGGGCAAAGATCGACATCCGCTCCTATATGGATCGTGCGGAAGGCGTGATGACGAAGAATGCGGAGGGCCGCATGGCCATCGTGAAGGTCACGCTGCACCCGCGCATCGAATCCGACGGCGATGCGGCGACCATCGAAGAGCTGCATCACAAGGCGCACGACGCCTGCTTCATTGCCAATTCGGTCACGACCGATGTGACGGTCGAACCCCAGTTCTGAGGATCAGAGGAGAACCCCGATGACTGACGTATTCGTCTACGACGCCGTGCGCACGCCGCGCGGCCGCGGCAAGAAGGACGGCTCGCTGCACGAAGTGCCGGCCGTGCGCCTCGGCGCCAAGGTTCTGGAAGCCGTGCGCGACCGCAATGGCATCGACACCGCCAATGTCGACGACATCATCTTCGGCTGCGTCGACCCGGTCGGCGAAGCCGGCTCCGTTATCCCGCGCTCGTCCGCATTCGAGGCTGGGTACGACATGAAGGCGCCCGGCATCCAGCTCTCGCGCTTTTGTGCCTCGGGCCTCGACGCCATCAATCTCGGCGCGGCCAAGATCGCCGGCGGCTCGGACGAACTCGTCGTCGCGGGCGGCGTCGAATCCATGTCGCGCGTCGGCATGGGCATGTCGGGCGGCGCCTGGTTCATGGACCCCTCGGTCGGCCTGCCCGGTTATTTCATGCCGCAGGGCGTCTCCGCCGACCTGATCGCGACGAAGTACGGCTTTTCCCGCGACGACGTCGACGCCTATGCCGTCGAGAGCCAGAAGCGCGCGGCCAACGCTTGGAAGAACGGCTACTTCAAGAATTCGGTTGTGCCGGTGAAGGACCAGAACGGCCTCACCATCCTCGATCATGACGAGCACATGCGCCCGTCGACCGACATGCAGTCACTGGCCTCGCTCAACCCGTCCTTCGTGATGCCGGGCGAAATGGGCGGCTTCAACGCCGTCGCCATCCAGCGCCATCCGGAAGTCGAGGCCATCAACCACGTCCACCATGCCGGCAATTCCTCCGGCATCGTTGACGGCGCGGCGGTCGTGCTTCTCGGCTCGAAGGAAGGCGGCGAGAAGCTGTCGTCCAAACCCCGCGCGCGTATCAGGGCGTTCACCAATATCGGCTCCGAACCGGCGCTGATGCTCACCGGCCCGGTCGACGTGACCGAAAAGCTCCTCGAGCGCGCCGGCATGCAGCTTTCCGACATCGACCTCTTCGAGCTCAACGAGGCCTTCGCCTCGGTCGTGCTGCGCTACATGCAGGCCTTCGACATCCCGCATGACAAGATCAACGTCAATGGCGGCGCGATCGCCATGGGCCATCCGCTCGGCGCGACCGGTGCGATGATCTTCGGCACCGTGCTCGACGAACTGGAGCGCCGCGATTTGAACACCGCACTCGTCACGCTGTGCATCGGCGCGGGCATGGGCACCGCAACGATCATCGAGCGCGTTTGAGCCGGGCGGAGGAGATTTGACTATGGCTGACTACAAGAACTTCACTGTCGAAACCGATGCCGACGGCATCGCCCTCGTCACCTGGGACATGCCCGACCGTTCGATGAACGTCTTCACCGAAGAGGTGATGGACGAACTCGACAAGATCATCGACCAGGTCGCCGGCGACGCCGCGATCAAGGGCGCGGTCATCACCTCGGGCAAGGACACCTTCTCCGGCGGCGCGGACCTGACCATGCTCAACCGCATGCTCGGCATCTTCACCAAGGAAAAGGCGACCAATCCGGACGCCGCGATGAAGATGCTCTTCGACGGCGCGGGCCGCATGTCGTGGCTCTGGCGCAAGCTCGAGACCAGCGGCAAGCCCTGGGTCTCGGCCATCAACGGCACTTGCATGGGCGGCGCGTTCGAATTGTCGCTCGCCTGCCACGGCCGCGTGGCGGCCGACAGCGACAGCGTCAAGATGGCGCTGCCCGAGGTCAAGGTCGGCATCTTCCCCGGCGCCGGCGGCACGCAGCGCGTCCCGCGCCTGACCGATCCGCAGTCGGCCCTCCAGATGCTGACGACCGGCCAGAACCTGTCGCCGAAGAAGGCGAAGTCGATGGGCCTGATCCACGAGATCGCCGCCCCCGACAAGCTGATCGAGACCGCGAAGGGCATGATCAAAAATGGTCTCAAGGCCACGCAGCCCTGGGACGAAAAGGGCTTCAAGCTGCCCGGCGGTCCCGTCTATTCGGCCGCCGGCGCAAATCTCTGGCCCCCGGCGATCGCCATCCTGCGCCGCGAAACCTACGGCAACTATCCGGCCGCGTCCGCGATCCTGAAATGCGCCTATGAGGGCCTTCTCGTGCCCTTCGACACCGCGCTCAAGATCGAGCAGCGCTACTTCACCGAGATCCTGCGCTCGACCGAAGCGGCGATGATGATCCGTTCGCTCTTCATCTCGCTGCAGGAACTGAACAAGGGCGCCCGCCGCCCGGCGGGTGTCGCGCCGACCAAGTTCTCCAAGATCGGCGTCCTCGGCGCCGGCTTCATGGGCGCGGGCATTGCCTATGTCACGGCCAAGGCCGGCATCCCGGTCGTCCTCCTCGACCGCGACATGGCGTCGGCCGAAAAGGGCAAGGCCCATTCGGAAGGCCTCGTCGACGGCGCGATCAAGAAGGGCCGCGCCAGCGAGGAGGACAAGCAGAAGCTGCTCTCGCTCATCACCGCCACGGATGACTACGCCAAGCTCGAAGGCTGCGACCTCGTCATCGAGGCTGTGTTCGAGGATTCGGAAGTCAAGAAGGGAGCGACCGAGAAAACCGAGGCCGTCATCGCCGAAAGTGCGATCTTCGCCTCCAACACCTCGACCATCCCGATTTCGGGCCTGGCGAAGAACTCGAAGCGTCCCGGCCAGTTCATCGGCATCCACTTCTTCTCGCCGGTCGACAAGATGATGCTCGTCGAGATCATCATGGGCGAGAAGACCGAGGACAAGGCGCTCGCCACCGCCATCGACTATGTCCGCGCGATCAGGAAGACGCCGATCGTCGTCAATGACACGCGCGGCTTCTACGTCAATCGCTGCGTTCTGCGCTATATGGCCGAAGCGTTCAAGATGCTGATCGAGGGCGTCCCGCCGGCGATGATCGAAAACGCGGCCAAGATGGCCGGCATGCCGGTCGGCCCGCTCGCGCTGACCGACGAGACCGCGATCGACCTCGCGCAGAAGATCATGAAGCAGACCATCCGCGACATGGGCGAGGGCGCCGTCGACCCGAAGCAGTTCGAGCTGATCAACACCATGGTCGACACGCACGGACGCCACGGCCGCAAGAACGGCAAGGGCTTCTACGACTATCCGGCGAAGCCCGCCAAGAAGCATCTGTGGCCGGAGCTGAAGACGCTCTACCCGCAGCAGGACGCTGACAGCGTCGACGTCGAGGAGCTGAAGCAGCGCTTCCTCGTCGTCATCGCGCTGGAGGCCGCGCGCGTCATGGAAGAAGGCATCGTCACCGACCCGCGCGAAGCGGATGTCGGCTCGATCCTCGCCTTCGGCTTCGCGCCCTATACGGGCGGCGCGCTTTCCTACATCGACGGCATGGGCGTCAAAAACTTCGTCGCGCTCGCCGAAAAGCTCGGCGCCAAGTATGGCAAGGAGTTCGACGTGCCGGCGCTCCTGAAGGACATGGCCGCCAAGGGCGACACCTTCTACCAGCGCTTCGATCCCTACGCAGGTGCCAAAAAGGCGGCCTGATACGATCTCTAGGCCGTCTTTCCTCTCCCCCAGTTTCGGGGGAGAGGTGGCTCGGACGAAGTCCAAGACGGAGTGGGGGCCTTTTTCCCGGAGCCAAGAATGTACGTTTGGGGGCGCCTCGCGCGCATGGTCGCCACTGCGAAATCGCGCGGCCCGTTCCGTCCGGGCGACGAAAGCCGGCTGAAATTCCGCTGCCTGCCGTCGGATATCGACCGCAACATGCACTTGAACAATGCGCGCTACATGATGCTGGCCGATGTCGGCCGCGTCGACATCTTCCTGCGCCTCGGCTTTTTGAAGCTCGCGCGCGAGCGCGGCTGGGGCCCGATGATGGGCGGGCTGCAATCGGTCTATGTCCGCGAGATCAAGCTGTGGCAGCGTTTCGAGGTCGTCACGACCGTCGAGACCTGGACCGATCGCCATTTGATCGGCCGTCACCGATTCCTGCACGAAGACGGCCGCACCGCCGCCGTCATCATGACGACGGCAGGCGTCTACGATCGGAACAACCGCCGCTTCGTGCCGATCGACGAACTCATCGCTGAGCTCGGCATCGAAGCCACCCCACGCCCTCTTCTACCTCAGGAAGAAGCCTTCCTCGCCTCCCATCAAGGCTTGCGCGATCTTGCGAAGTCCTCACATTGACGCAAGGATTGGAGAAGGCGAGAATGGCGTAAAGCCGGAGAATGTGATGACCAAACTCGAACTGGCCGTGAAGGACGCCGCGCAGCTTCCTCCTGATCTGCAGGAGCGATTGGGCGAAGACCTCTTGCACGTTGTGCATCGCATTCTCGCGCTGCAGGACGAGTTGGCTATCGGCATCGAACAGCTTGATCGCGGCGAGGGGATACCGGGCGAAGAAGTCATGGCGGACTTGAAACGGCGCTATGGCGCTTGAGATCATCTTCGCCCCCGCTGCGCAAAAGGATGTTGACAGCGCCGCGCGATACCTCTCGGCGAGGAACCCCGAAGCGGCAGCCAATATGCTCCGGCAACTCGATCGTACCTTGGAGTTGATGAGCGGTCGCCCATTCATGGGGCCGGTCGTTTCTGCCGGCAAATATCGCGACATGCGCAAGATCACGATGCCGCCCTATGCCGTCTACTATCGCGTCTTGGGGAACTCGATCGAAATCGCTCGCATGCTCCATCACGCGCAGGAAAGCGAACGACGAAAGCTATGACCCGCATCATTGACTACTACCTCATCGGCTCCTCGCCCTACGCCTATCTCGGCCACAACGCCCTGCATGAGATTGCCGCGCGTCACGGCGCGACGATCCGCTACAAGCCGATCGACATCATGGGCGTCTGGGCGAGCTCAGGCTCGGTCCCGCTCGGCCAGCGCACGCCGCTGCGCCAGCGCTACCGCCGCGTCGAACTGCAGCGCTTTCGCGAAATGCGCGGCCTGACGCTCAATCTCGAGCCGAAATTCTTCCCCGTCGATTCCGCCCTTGCCGACCGCGTCGCCATCGCGCTCGTCGAAGCCGGCGCCGACCCCGCCGGCTATCTGTGGCGCGTCCATGAGGGCGTATGGGCGAAGGACGAGAACATCGCCGACCGCGCGCAACTCGCCGCCTACCTGACGGCCGAGGGTCACGATGCGGACGCGATCCTCGCCGCCGCCGATACGTCCCAGATCGAGGAAAGCCGCAAGGCCAACACGCAGTCGGCCGCGGCGAGCGACGCCGTCGGCGCGCCGGTCTACGTGCTCGATGGCGAAGCCTTCTGGGGCCAGGACCGGCTCGACCTGCTCGATGCCATGCTGGCGACCGGCCGCGCCGCCTACCGGCCGTGAGGCTGGACAAGCCGGCCGTGTCGCGCTAACACGTCAAAGGTATATTTTCCTCTAGCGGGGTGGCGCCATGCTCTCCCATGACAAGGTCTGGGCCGCGATCGATGCGCTGGCCGCGCGCAATGCGCTGTCGGCGTCGGGGCTCGCCAAGCGTGCGGGCCTGGACTCCACCGCCTTCAACAAGTCGAAGCGCCAGTCCGCCGATGGCCGTCCGCGCTGGCCGTCGACGGAATCGCTCGCCAAGGTCATGGACGCGACGGGCGCCTCGATCGACGATCTGCTCGGCCTGTTCAAGGCCGATGGCGAG
The DNA here is from genome assembly GCF_052435475.1 of Aliihoeflea sp. NCBI lineage: Bacteria > Pseudomonadati > Pseudomonadota > Alphaproteobacteria > Hyphomicrobiales > Phyllobacteriaceae > Aliihoeflea > Aliihoeflea sp. The sequence goes on along the minus strand of NZ_JBQVMV010000016.1, from coordinate 51,765 downwards.
GCGCGCCCGGCGTCCTCGACGGTGCCGCTGATCGGTTTCGCGCAGGCTGGCGCCGGCGGCTATTTCGACGATGCGGGCTTTCCCGCCGGCCATGGCTGGGATCAGGTGCCGCTACCGGCCGGCGCGGGCGAGGGCGCCTATGCCCTGACGGTGCAGGGCGATTCCATGCTGCCACTCTACCGCGACGGCGACGTGCTGATCGTCGACCCGGCAGCGCAGGTCCGCAAGGGCGACCGCGTCGTCGCCAAGACTTCCAGCGGCGAGGTGACCGCCAAGGTTCTGGCACGGAAAAGCGCGAAGATAGTCGAACTCCAGTCGCTCAACCCGGACCACCCCGACCGTTCCATCCCCGCAGATGACATCGTCTGGATGGCGCGGATCGTCTGGGCGAGCCAGTAGCATGCGGCCGACCGCGCTCCTCGTGGGTGTCGGCGGTCTGGTCCTGGTCGGCGCCATCGTGTTCGGCTGGGGCCAGAGCGAACTGGCGTCGGGTCCGTCCGACCGGCAAGTTTCGGAAACCCCGCCCGTCGCGCCTGAGCCAACACCGTCCGCGCCAAAATCCGAGCGCGTCGGCCGCCCCGTCGCGCCGACGATCGCTGCCCCGCCCGTCGACATCACGCAACTTGAGCGCGTCGCGCCGCGCGAACCGCTGAGCCCGCTCGGCGCGCCGGAAGACCCGGCAACCCGCCCGCCGCGCGAAACGCTCCTTCATCGGCCCGTCGCCATCGATGCCGGCACGATCGAGGCGGAAGGCCACCGTGTTGCGCTGAAGGGAATCGAGATCGTCGCCGCCGACGAGACCTGCGGCGAGGGCGGCCGGTCCTGGCCCTGCGGCGTCCATGCCAGAACGGCCTTCCGCAACTATCTGCGCGGTCGCGCCATCGCCTGCACCGTGCCCGGCACGCCGGGCGGCGAGACGATCGTCAGCCGCTGCAAGCTCGGCCCTGCCGATCCCGCCGAATGGCTGGTCACTCAAGGCTGGGCACATGCGGCGCCCGGCAGCGGCTACGAGGATGAGGAAAGGGCGGCGAGCGAAGCCGGGCGCGGCATACACGGCGCCGCCCCCGGCTCGAATTGACTACTGCAATTCGCCCTTGAGCGCCTTGTCGATCAGTACCCGCGTGTTGTCGATGCCGTAAAGGGCCACGAACGATCCGAAGCGCGGCCCGCGCTCCTGCCCGATCAGCACCTGATAGATCATCTGGAAGAAGGCGACCGAAACGCCCGGCCCGCCGGTCGGGCTCTTCTTGGCATGGTCCTGGTAGCGCTCGATCGAGCGCGCCACGTCGAGCGCCGCATTCTGGATCGCTTCGCCGTCGGCACCGACGGGTAGGGCCGCGAGACCGGCCGACAGCGCAGCCAAGGCCTCCCGCTCCGCCTCGTCCGGTGCGCGGAATGCCTTCGTCGGCTTCACGAAATCGTCGAAATAGCGGATCGCATAGGCGGTCAGCCGGTCGAGTTCAGGATGTGTCTGCGGCGTCACGCCCGGTGCATGGCGCGAGATGAAGCCCCACAGCACCGCCTTGTCGTGCGCGTTCGACGCCGAGACGAGGTTGAGCAGAAGCGCGAAGGTCACCGGCAGTTCGATCTGCGGCGGATTGCCGTCATGGATGTGCCAGACGGGATTGCCGAGCCGCTCCTTCCAGTCCTGCCGCGGATAGGCGGCGAGGAACTGGTAATATTCGTCGACCGCGCGCGGGATGACGTCGAAATAGAGCTTCTTCGCCTGCCGCGGCCGCTGGAACATGTAGAGCGCCAGGCTTTCGGTGGGCGCATAGGTCAGCCATTCGTCGATGGTCAGCCCGTTGCCCTTGGACTTCGAGATTTTCTGGCCGTTCTCGTCGAGGAAGAGCTCGTAAACGAAATGCTCCGGCGCCCGTCCACCAAGCGCCTCGCAGATCGCGTCATAGACGCCCATGTTGGGCCCATGGTCCTTGCCGAACATCTCGAAGTCGACGCCCAGCGCGGCCCACCGCGCGCCGAAATCCGGCTTCCACTGCAGCTTTACCTGGCCGCCGGTCACCGGCAGCGTCGTCTCCTCACCATCCTCGTCGTCGAAGGTGATGGTGCCCGCCTCCGCGTCCACATTCTTCATCGGGACATAGAGCACGCGACCGGTCTTCGGCGAGATCGGCAGGAACGGCGAATAGGTGGCGCGGCGTTCTTCGCCCAGCGTCGGCAGCATGATGGCCATGATGTCGTCATAGCGTTCGGCGACGCGCCTCAAGATCGCGTCGAGCTTGCCCGTCTTGTAATATTGCGTCGCGCTGGCGAACTCGTAGTCGAAGCCGAACGTGTCGAGGAAGCGGCACAGCATCGTGTTGTTGTGGTCGGCAAAGCTCGCATAGTCGCCGCCGAACGGGTTCGGCACGGCGGTCAGCGGCTTGTGCATGTGCGGCTCGAGAAAGGCGCGATCCGGCACGTTGTCGGGAATCTTGCGCATCCCGTCCATGTCGTCGGAAAAGCACAAGAGGTTCGTCGCCACCTTGTCCTCGGTCAGGATGCGGAACGCATGGCGCACCATAGAGGTACGGGCTACCTCGCCGAACGTGCCGATATGCGGCAGGCCGGATGGCCCATAACCGGTCTCGAACAGCACGGTCTTCGGCCAGTCCTTGCCTTCGTAGCGTTTGACGATCTTGCGCGCTTCCTCGAACGGCCAGGCTTTCGATACCTTCGCCGCTTCGAGAATTTCCGGGGTCAAATGGAGCGCGTTCGATCCTGTGGTCGCCATCGTGTCGATATCCGGTTTCTGGAAGCCCGCAAGCCAGCGGGCGGGCATGGTCTATGCTTGCAAGGGGCGAGCGTCAATCTTTGGCGGCCCCGGCCATGCCGATTGCATTGCGGTTCGGCGGTGTCGCTCCTAGATTTGAGACTGAATCCAGAAGAGGGCGAGAACCATGGCGAAGACGAAACCCGAGGAAGCCTACCGCGTCCGCGAGCCCGCGCCCAAATTGTCGCCGCAGGAGGCGATGGTCTACATCATGGTCATCACCTCTGCCGCCGACCGGGACATGGGCGACGAGGAACTCGCGCGCATCGGCGCGATCGTGCGCACGCTCCCTCTCTTCGCCGGGTTCGACCAGGCCGGAACGCTGCGCGTCGCACAGGCCTGCCAGAAGGCGCTGGCGGCGGAGGGCGGCCTGCCGGACGTTCTGGAGGCGATCCGCGACGCGCTGTCGCCGCGCCTGCGCGAGACGGCTTATGCGCTGGCCGTCGACGTCGCCGCGATCGATCTCGACATCCGCGAGGAGGAGGACCGCATCCTCGACATCGTCAAGGCGCGTTTCTCCATCGACCCGCTCGCCGCCGCCGCCATCGAGCGCGCCGCAGCGATCCGGCACCGCGTGGAAGACTAGAAGAAACTCACCGGGAAATAGCGCAGGTAAAGCTCTGCGAAGCGTCCGCTGGCGTCGATTTCGCGCAGGGCGGAATCGAATGCGGTCGCCAGGTCTGCATTGTCGCGCGCCACTGCGATCGTCAGCCCCTGGCCGAGATGGTCCGGCGCGAGATAGGGCCCACCGACAAGGGCGCAGCAATCCTCCGGTTCGTCTCCGGCAAGCCAGTTGGCGATGCGCAAACCATCCGCAAAGGCGGCGTCGATCCGCCCGGCCTTCAGGTCGCGCAGCATCCAGTCGGCGCGCGAGAACGGCACCGGTATGGCATCGGCGAAATGCGCGCGCAGGAGAGCTTCATGCGCCGAGCCGGCGACCACGCCGATCCGTTTTCCGGCCACCGAGCGGTGGAGCGGCTCGGCAAGACTCGCCGAACGAGCCGCCACGAAGCGGGCGGGAAATTTGAGATAGGGTCGCGTGAACGCCAGGTCTTCGCGCAATTCCGCCGTTGGCGCCAAGCCGGCGATGATCGCCTCGCCGTCCCCGTTTTCGAGCGCCGGCACGAGTTCGTCCCACGGCAGTGCCTGGATCTGGCAGACGGCATCGAGAGACAATTGCCGGCATATGTCGCGCGCGAGATCTACATTGAAACCGGTCAACTGATTGTTCGCGTCGAGAAAGTTGAACGGCGCGAAGTCCACCGTCGTCAGGAAGCGAATGCGGGGCAGGTCCGTGACCTGCGGCCGCTCGATGCGCTCGCGCGCATCCCAGAAGCTGGGAATCTGCGGGCTTTGCGCCGCAGCCTGCATCGGGAGGGCCGCAAGCAGCAGAAAGAGAATGGCGGCGCGCATCATCGGGCGGTCTGGTCCTTGGCAAGCGGCAGGTGCATGGTGAAGGTCGCGCCGTCGCCCGGCGTCGAGCGGATCGTCAGCCTTCCCTTGTGACGGGTCAGGATATGCTTGACGATGGCAAGACCAAGGCCCGTCCCCTTCTGCGCCCGGCTGGTTTCCACGTCGACGCGGTAGAACCGCTCGGTGACGCGCGGAATATGCTCGGCCGGAATGCCCGGCCCATGATCGCGAACCGAAAGCGCGGCTTCCTCGTCGTCGCTCGACAGCGTGATGTCGAGCCGCTTGCCGGCCTGTCCGTACTTGCAGGCGTTCTCGACCAGATTTTCGACGACCTGGACGATCTCGTCGGCATTGGCCAGTACGCGCACGGGCTGTGCCGGCAGGTCGAGCGTAAGCTCCATTTCGTTATCGCGGATCATCTGGCCGAGTGAATCGGTGACCTGCCGCGTCAGCGCCACGAGGTCGACGGCCGTCCCCGCGCCGGCGAGCGGCTTCATCTCCAGCCTCGACAGCGACAGGAGGTCGTCGATCAGCCGCGCCATCCGGCCGGTCTGGGTGTGCATGATCTGGAGGAACCGCTCGCGCGCCTCGGCATCGTTGCGCGCTGGGCCGCGCAGCGTCTCGATGAAGCCGGAGATCGAGGCGAGCGGCGTGCGCAATTCGTGGCTGGCATTGGCGATGAAATCGGCTCGCATCCGGTCGATCCGCCGGGCTTCGCTCTGGTCTCGAAAGTGAAGCGCGAAACGGCCGTCCTCGCCGATCCGCGTCACGCTCACCTTGAAGCTCCGCTCGATCGGAACGCGCTCGGCATAATCGATGGGCCGGACATGGCTGCCGGCAAGCGCCGCTTCGATCAGATCGTGCATTTCCGGGCTGCGGAAGCGCAGCGCGACGAGTTCGCCTGGCTGGATGCGGCCGAAGGCGAGCGACGCCGCCGCATTGGCGATCAGGACGACGCCGTTCGCGTCGCACACGATCAACGGGTCGGCGATGGCGGCCGCCAGTTCCAGTCCGCTCGGATGCGCTTCGTGCTCGGGATCGCCGCCGAGGGCGCGCGCGGACGCTGAGATCGCGGGCTGCCTGCGCGGCGCGCCGGCCTGCATGATCGCTGCGGCCAGCACCGCCATCGCGGCGATCAGGCCCAGAATTGGCCGCCCCGCGACGCCTGCCACCAGCGCGATGGAACCGAGCGATACGCACACCACGACCGCCTGATCGCGCAGGCGCATGCGCCAGCGCGCGCCAAGCCGTCTGGCCGACGAAAGCGATGCGGAACTGTCGCTTGCCACCTTTGCCCCTCGTTCAACTTCGGCTGGACCGGAACCTGGCCCCCACATAGCATGAACCCCGAAAATCGAAAGGATATCCGATGAATGCGACGCTTTTGCCCGGCGATCCGATCGCGCCCCTACGCCTGAACGTTCGCGGCAAGGAGCGCGTGTTCGACATCGACGATCCCGACCTGCCGGACTGGATCGACGAGCATCACCTGACCGCCGACGCCTTCCCGTATGCCGAGCGCATGCCGAAGAAGGAATACGAGGCGGCGCTCGAGAAGATGCAGGTCGAACTCGTCAAGCTGCAATACTGGCTGCAGAAATCCGGCGAGCGCGTGATGATGCTTTTCGAGGGGCGCGACGCCGCAGGCAAGGGCGGCATGATCTTCGTCATCCGCCGCTACATGAACCCCCGCACCGCGCGCAACGTCGCATTGACCAAGCCGTCCGAGGTCGAGCGCGGCCAATGGTACTTCCAGCGCTACGTCGCCCATTTCCCCACCGACGGCGAATTCGTCACCTTCGACCGTTCCTGGTACAATCGCGGCGTGGTCGAGCCGGTGATGGGCTTTTGCACGCCGGCGGAAACGGAAAAGTTCTTCCGCGAGGTGCCGACCTTCGAGGCGACCCTCGTCGACGACGGCATCCACCTTTTCAAGTTCTGGCTGAACATTTCGCACGAAACCCAGCTTAAACGCTTCCACGACCGTCGCCACGATCCGCTGAAGACATGGAAATTTTCGCCCATCGACGTCGCCGGCATGTCGCGCTGGAATGACTACACCGCGGCGCGCGACGCGATGCTGGAACGCACGCACAGCCAGGTATCGCCCTGGATCGTCGTGCGGGCCAACGACAAGCGCCGTGCCAGACTGGCCGTCATGTCGCGCATCCTGCGCGCGCTCGCCTATGATGGCCGCGATCTCGACGCAATCGAGTCGATCGATGCCAGCATCATCGCCGATTATCGAGCCGCAGCGCCTCTGCCGGGGTGATCGCCTCGCCGGTTTGCCGCCGGACGAGAATCCGGCTCGGCGGATGCGGCGTCTTTTCCCAGTGATGGGGCTGGCGGATCAGGTGCCAGACGGCACGCCACGCGCCATGCGATAGGGCGAGCCAGTAGAGCGGAGTCGCGGCCGCCACCGTCCAGAAGCCGGGCCGCTCGGAAGACGCCAGTGTGCGCCTTCCGAGGATCAGGAAAGCCGTGTAGCCGGCGGCGACGTTGAAGATGTCGAGCGCCAGGATTGCCGCATGGTTGGTCGGAAGCGCACCCTTCACCGCAAGTGTCGTGCCGAGCGCGATGATGGTGATGACGAAGAACACATGCGCCAGCGCGGAAAGCACCATTCCCGCGAACAGCACCTGCATGAGCATGAAATTGCCGAAGCCGAGATCGCGCATCAGCGTGCGCGGCGAACGCATGTGCACGAGCCAGGTCTGCATCCAGCCCTTGAACCAGCGCGTGCGCTGCGGCAGCCACGTGTCGTAGTCCGCCGGCGCCGTCTCATGGGTCGGCCGCGTGATCAGGTCGACGCGATAGCCGAAGCGCGTCAGCCGCAAGCCCAGGTCGGCATCCTCGGTGACATTGTAGGGGTCCCAGCCGCCCACGGCGTCGAGCGCCTCGCGCCGGAAGTGGTTGGACGTCCCGCCAAGCGGCAGCAGTGCGTTCCACGACGCCAGCCGGGGCAGAAGCCCGCGAAAGAGCGCCGCATATTCGAGCGCGAACAGGCGTGGCAGCAGCGGCCGCGAACGTGAGATGACGAGCGGCGCCTGCAGACAGCCAAGCTCGCGACCCTCGCGGCTGAACCGATCCCACGCCTCGCGCAACTGCAACGGGTGCGGCCGGTCCTCCGCATCATAGAGCACCACGAACTCGCCCTTGCACTGGGGCAGGGCGTAGGCGAGGGCCTTCGGCTTCGTGCGCGGATTGCCGGCCGGCACGACGATCACCTCGACGCAAGGATGCAGTTCATGCGCAGCGAGCGCTGCGCGCGTCGCCGCATCGTCGCTCTCGCAGATCAGCTTGATCTCCAGTCTCGATCGCGGCCAGTCGATCTTGCCGAGCGCAACGAGCAGTTCGGGCACGATGTCGGCCTCGTGCCGCAGCGCCACCAGCACGGAGTAGATCGGCACCGGCGCGCAAGGGTCGGTCTCGATCCGGGCAAGCTTCAGCGGCCTTGCGACCATCGCCGCCGCGACGCGCAGCAGGACGCAGGCAAGGAATGCCAGGCTGCCGGCCGCGTGGATGACCAGCGCCAACCGGCCGAAGTCGAAAATGGCGAGTGCGGCAAAACTTGCGCCGAGCAACCCGAGCACGAAGCCCTGATACCCCGTCATCACGGTCCGCGCCGAATGCGAGGGCGCGGCCTCGGCAAGTCCCGAGACGGCCGCACGCATGAGCGAAGCGCGGCTGCGCGCCTGGATCGCCTTGCGCAAAGTCGTTGGCGCGACGATGCGCAGGCGCTGGCGAAATTCCGGTTTGCCGCGGGTCAGTCGCACGAGGTCGTCGACGGAGGCGTTGAGCGGAGCGACCAGCAGCAACGGGCGCTCATGCGAATAGTAGAAGAGGGGCGGCAGATCGCCGTCGCGCGACAGCGCCTCGAACCGCACCGCCGTGCGCATCACGACGAGCGACGGTTCGATCTGTTCGAGGAAGGGGAGGCCGAGCAGCGTGGCGAGCGCGCGGCAATAGCGCTCTTCGGTGACGACCTGCGCCGCGATCAGTTCCGCCGCGAGGCTCGTCCCGTTCATCCTGCATCGGGCCGAAGCCGTTGCGAGGTCAGCGGGCGTCAGGCCAAGTGCACGCGCGAGTTCTTCGGCCGGCGGCGGTGTCCGCAAAGCCGGCTCTTGAGTGCAATCCGTCACGAAAGACGTTCGCGGACCGGAAACATCGCCGATGGCGGTGCTCTCAGCCGCGTCGTCGAGCATGCCTAGACAGCCCCGCGCAGGACATGGTCGTCCTGTCGGCAACCCGCAAAGTTCGTCATCGAGGCCCGTCCCGCCCTGAAAGCTGCACTTTCGTGCAACGTTAGGTTTAGTTGTAATTGTTGTCCAGTCGAAATCTCTTCGCTGTAACAGTCTAGCCGCGAAAGACTCGGTCGAACCTAGTTGCGGAAAGTCCGGGCGGCGATGACGATGCGCGAAACGGCGGTATAGAAGCACAACGCGGCGAAGACGAATGCGAGCACCACGAACCATTGCGGAAACAAGCAGAAAGCGACGAAAAAGGCGATCGTCTCGGTCGCCTCGGCCAGTCCGGTGGTGAAAAAAAGCGATTTTTCCCCCCTCGCGTCGGTCGACAGGCCACGCTTTTCGGCCATGACCGCATAGGCGAGGAAGCTTGCGCCATTGACGTAGAACGACAGGATCAGAACGGCGCCGGCAACGGCATTTGCGGACGGATCGGCCAGCACGAAACCGAGCGGGACCAGCCCGTAAAATGCGAAGTCGAGCACGATGTCGAGATAGCCGCCGAAATCCGACTTGCGCGTGTGGCGGGCGACCGCTCCGTCGAGGCCGTCGCAGATCCGGCTGAGGAGCAGCAGGAAAAGTCCGCTCAGATAGGCTTCGAGCGCAATGGCGACGAAGGCTGCGAGCCCGGCCGCGAAAGCTGCCAGGGTGACGGCGTCCGCGGTGACGCCGCTTCGCGCAAGGATCGATCCGGCGCGGTCCAGCGCCGGATCGATCCTTGCTCGTGCCCAGCCGTCCAGCATTGCATTGCTCTCCTCGGTTCGGTCATAGGTGAAAGCGCGACGGCCGCATGATCACTTTCGCTTCAACTTGCACGCGCCACGCACCCAAAGCGTCCCCGTATGCGTTATTTTTCAAGGAGTGAGTGTGAACAAGCCGATGTACCGGACGACCACCAGCGGGATCGAGGTCACCGTGGAGCCCTTTTTTCTCGAGGAGCGCTCCCAACCGGAGGTTGGCCGCTATTTCTGGGCCTATCGCGTCACGATCGCAAATCGGGGCACGAAGGCCGTCAAGCTCGTCTCCCGGCACTGGCGCATCACCGATGCCAGCGGAAAGCTCGAGGAGGTGCGCGGCGCCGGCGTCGTCGGCGAACAGCCGGAACTGGAGCCCGGCGACAGCTTTCAGTACACCTCTGGCTGCCCGCTCGCCACGTCGTCCGGCTTCATGGTCGGTGACTATACGATGCGCGACGAGGCCGGCCGCGAGTTCGACGTCGCCATTCCCGCCTTCTCGCTCGACTTTCCCGGCGAGCGCCATTCCGTCAACTGAGCGTATCCTCGCCGTCGCCGGCGACCGGAAAGAGCGAGCGGTCGACCAGAGCGCGCCCGAAGCGCAGCATCAGATCGGCAGCCAGCGTCTGGTCCCGTCCGAGATGCCGGTTGTAGGCCTTGCCGGCGGCGAAGTTCATTCGCTGAGCGGCTTCGGGATCGATCTGGTGGATGGCCTGCGCGAGAAGGACGGCGATCTCGCAGACGGCCTCTGCAATCTCTTCCTCGTGGCCGGCTGACAATGCGGGCATGCTTATTCCGATCGGCTGTGATTCACGGCCGACCTTGGCAGCTTATGGTTTCCGCAATGCTAATCAGTTGAGCGGGGCGCCCGCAGCAGCCGGCCCGGAGCAATCCGGATTCGACCATTCGTCGCAAGGCGAACCCGCGCGGTCTGCCCGCCCGACCGTGTCGGACGTCACCAGTTCCGCAAAGCCTGCCGCAAAACCCGCGACGAGGAGCCAGATTATTGCCAGTCTTATGATCATCGTTCATCCGGTAGCGATGCCCCCCGCTTGCCGAATTCCGGGGCATACTGCAACCGCACGCTTGATGAAGGTTTAAGTCACACGTTAACAAAAGTGGCGCAATTGTGGCTAAGGCTGCTCGATGCACGACGCCAGAGGCGCGTCTCCGTCGTCGGCCATTTCGTCCAAGAGCGTCGCCTCGCTGCCTTTCGACCACCACACATAGCGTCCGCCGACGTAGCGCACACCGGAAGCGGCAATGCCGGCCGAAGCCACGATCCGCTCGCCTTCCCAATCGAAAATCGCAAGCGATACCGGCCCGGCATTGACGTAGCGCACGTCGATTCCGGTCGATCCACAACGATAGGCAAGGGTGGTTTCCCCGACCTCCGTCCCGGGAAAATCGATCATCACTTCGCCGGCCCGGGCGGCCGGAGCCGCCAGAGCCGCAATGAGTAGAAGCGAAGGCAGAAGCCCTTGGGCCATCTTCAATTCCGCGTGACGAAGTCGGTCGGATCGAACTCGTAATGGGTCGAGCAGAACTCGCACGAAACCTTGATCTTCCCGTCCTCGATGCTGTCGGAGATTTCCTCTTCCGTGAAACCGTCGAGAATTCCGCGGATTTTCTCGCGCGAGCAGGAGCAGTCGTCGATGACGTCCGCGCCTTCGAAGACGTGGACGCCGTGCTCGTGGAAGAGACGGTAGAGAAGGCGCTCGGGGCCGACGGTCGGATCGATCAGCTCGTCCGCCTCGACGGTCGAGACCAACGCCTGCACCTCGGCCCAGGCATCGTCGGTCGGATCGGGCATCTCACCATTGTCGCCGTCGCCGCCCGGAAGATCGGGCAGGCGCAGCCGCTCGGGCGCCTCGGGCAGGAACTGCGAGAGCAGACCGCCGGAACGCCAGTGCCCGTCGAAGCCGTTCTGGCCCTTGATCATCTGGCGCGCGACCGACAGCCGAACCTCGGTCGGAATCTGCTCCGATTGGCGGAAATAGGTGCGCGCGGCGTCTTCGAGCGAAGTCGAGTCGAGCTGGACGATGCCCTGGTAGCGCTGCATGTGCTGGCCCTGGTCGATGGTCAGCGCCAGGACGCCCTTGCCGAGGAGATCGGCGGGCGACGCCTTGCCGGCCGCGCTCGCCTCCGCCATGCGCTCGGCATCGAAGCTCGCATAGGCGCGCAGTGAGCCGGGCGTGGTGAAGTCGGCGACAAGCATGTCCACCGGCCCGTCCGAGCGGGTCTGGAGAATGAACTTGCCGTCGAATTTGAGGGAGGTGCCGAGAAGCACGGTCAGCGTCATCGCCTCGGCGAGCAGCCGCGCGACGGGCTCGGGATAATCGTGCCGGCCGAGGATCGCGTCGAGGATCGGGCCGAGCTGGACGACGCGGCCGCGCGCGTCGAGCGGGCCGACCTGAAACGGAACGACGGTGTCGTCACCGGCGAAACCGAAATCGCCGAGCTTTGCATGCGGTGCAGTCACGGGAACATTCCTATCCTCGGGGAAGCGCGATTATCGCCGCGCCGCGCCCGCTGGCCAAGCCAGATCTATCAACTGTGCCCGGCAGATAGGTGCCGCGCCGCGTTCAATCAAGCGCCGAAGCACCACGCAAGCACGGCCTTCTGGGCGTGCAGCCGGTTCTCCGCCTCGTCGAAGACGACCGAATTGGGTCCGTCGATGACCTCGTCCGTCACCTCCTCGCCGCGATGGGCGGGCAGGCAGTGCATGAAGAGGGCATCCGGCTTCGCGCCGGCCATCAATTCGGCATTGACCTGATAGGGCTGGAAGACGTTGTGGCCGCGCGCGCGATGCTCCTGGTTCATCGAGACCCAGGTGTCGGTGACGACGCAATCTGCGCCCGCAACCGCTCGGTCGGCGCTGTCGTGGAATTCGATGCGGCCGCCATTGGCCCTCGACCAGTCGACGAATTTCGCGTCCGGCTCGCTGCCCGCGGGAACGGCGATGCTCAGCCGGAAATTGAAGCGCGCCGACGCTTCGGCCAAAGAGTGCAATACATTGTTGCCGTCGCCCGTCCAGGCGAAGAGCTTGTCCTCGACCGGGCCGCGATGTTCCTCGAAGGTCATCAGATCGGCCATGATCTGGCACGGATGCGTGTCGTCGGTCAGGCCGTTGATGACCGGGATCGTCGCGTGCTCGGTCATTTCCAGCAGGCGGTCGTGCTCGGTCGTGCGCATCATGATGGCATCGACATAGCGCGACAGGACGCGCGCGGTGTCGGCGATCGTCTCGGACCGGCCGAGCTGCATCTCCGTGCCCGTCAGCATCAGGGTCTCGCCGCCGAGCTGGCGCATTCCGACGTCGAAGGAGACGCGCGTGCGGGTCGACGGCTTGTCGAAGATCATCGCCAGCACCTTGCCTTCCAGCGGACGCTCGCGCTCGCCCGCCTTGAGGCGCGTCTTGCGCGCGCGCGCGTCGTCCAGGATGGCGCGCAGCTCGCCCGATGCGATGGCGGAAAGGTCGGTGAAATGCCGGAATGCTGAAGCCATGATCTCGTTTCTCAGGCGGCCGAGCCGGCCTTGCGCGCGGGCAGCGCGAGGTCCGATGCGGCTTCGCGGATCGCTTCGACGGCGATGCGGATTTCCTTGTCGGTGACGTTGAGCGGCGGCAGCAGGCGGACGACGTTGTCGCCGGCAGGCACCGCCAGGAAATTATGCCGCCTGAAGGCGAGGTTCACTTCGCCATTGGGCATCCGGCACTTGAGGCCGAGCATCAGCCCCGACCCGCGCACGCTCTCGAAGACCTCCGGGAATTCGTCGACGACCGATGCGAGCGACTGCTTCAGGAGCAGGGACTTGCGCTTGACCTCGTCGAGGAAGCCCTCTTCGAGGACGACGTCGAGCACGGCATTGCCGACCGCCATCGCGAGCGGATTGCCGCCGAAGGTGGTGCCGTGAACGCCCGGGACCATGCCGGATGTCGCCTCTTCGCTGGCAAGGCAGGCGGCGAGGGGAAAGCCGCCGCCGATGCCCTTGGCGATCGCCATGATGTCCGGCGCCATGCCCGACCACTGATAGGCGAACAGCTTGCCGGTCCGGCCGATCCCGCACTGGACCTCGTCATAGATCAGGAGCAGGCCGTGTTGGTCACATAGCGCGCGCAGGCGGCCGAGCATGTCGGCCTCGATCGGCCGGATGCCGCCTTCGCCCTGCACCGGCTCGACGAGAATGGCGGCCGTTTCGTCGGTGATCGCCTTTTCCAACGCTTCGAGGTCGCCGAACGGAACCTGGTCGAAGCCCTGCACCTTCGGGCCGAAGCCTTCGAGATATTTCGGCTGGCCGCCCGCCGCGATCGTCGCCAGGGTGCGGCCATGGAAGGCGCCCTCGAACGTGATGATCCGATAGCGCTCCGGCTGGCCCCTCGCATAATGATAGCGCCGCGCCGTCTTGATCGAGCATTCGAGCGCCTCGGCGCCGGAATTGGCGAAGAACACCTTGTCGGCGAAAGTGGCGTCGGTCAGGCGCTCGGCGAGCCGGGTCTGTCCGGGGACCTCATAGAGGTTGGAGACGTGCCACAGCTTTTCGGCCTGCGTCTTCAGCGTCTCGACCAGATGCGGATGCGAATGGCCGAGCGAATTGACCGCGACGCCGGCCGCGAAATCCAGATAGCGCTCGCCGCTTTCCGTATAGAGCCAGACCCCTTCGCCCCGTTCGAAACGCAAGGGCGCGCGGTTGTAGGTTTCGAAAAGGGCCGAACCGCCCATGGCCTCACTCCATCCGGGGGACGCGATCAAAAACAAAAAATCCGCCTCGAGGGCGGCTTCTGCCCGTCTTTATCAGCGTTCGCGGGCGCGCTGTCAATTCTTTGCAACGCAGCGTCATGCGCCGGGGCAATGCGACAGATCGGCGACAGACGAAGCGCCCAAGTTGGGGAAAACCGAAAAAACAGAATCGGTGTGTCCGGCCGACTCTTGTCACCGAGTCGGCGCATATTGTAGTTTCGGGCCAGTAAAGAACTAGATTTCGTGCGGCGGATCTAATCACCAAGCTCAACGCGGTGCCCACTCGGCAGTTGCCGGGCGGGAAAGGATTCGGATTCCGCACCTCACTTAGGAGCGTGTCGCCATGAACTGGACCGACGAGCGGGTGGAACTTCTCAAGAAGCTTTGGGCCGAAGGCCTGAGCGCCAGCCAGATCGCAACCCAGCTCGGTGGCGTCAGCCGCAACGCGGTCATCGGCAAGGTCCATCGCCTGAAGCTGTCCGGCCGGGGCCGTGCCTCCTCCGCAACGCCGCGTCCCAAGAAAACCGCCCCGTCGGCCCCCAAGGCGCCGCGCCCGAGCCGCCCGATGACGACCACGATCGGCGCGACCGCCCTTCAGGCCCGCTTCGACGCGCAACCGGAAGCCGCGCCCGCGCCGCGCCTGTCCAGCGTCGTCGTGCCGCTGTCGCGCAATCTCAAGCTGATCGAACTGTCGGAACGCACCTGCAAATGGCCGAATGGCGATCCGCTGGCCGAGGAATTCTCGTTCTGCGGCAACGACGTCGGCGATTGCGGCCCTTACTGCGCCTATCACTCGCGCGTCGCCTACCAGCCGGTCGCAGAGCGCCGCCGTCGCGGGTAAGGCTACTGCGCCGCGAACCGCGCGGCGTCCATCACCACGCGATGGCTCTCGTCCTCCTTGGGACGCTCCGGCGGCAATTGCTCGCCCGTGACGATGAAATAGACCGTCTCGACGATGTTGGTGGCGTGGTCGCCGATGCGCTCGATGTTCTTGGCGCAGAACAGGAGATGCGTGCAGGCGGTGATGTTGCGCGGATCTTCCATCATGTAGGTCAGGAGCTCGCGGAACAGCGAGGTGTACATCGCGTCGATCTGCTCGTCGCGGTCGCGGATGAACGGCACACGCTCGACCGAACGCGTCGCGTAAAGATCGAGCACATCCTTGAGTTGCGTCAAAGCAAGGTCGGAAAGCGCTTCGAGCCCACGGAAGAGGCGGGGCGGCTGGCGCGTCTCGGCGACGGCGCCGACGCGCTTGCCGATGTTCTTGCCCATGTCGCCGACGCGTTCGAGATCGGCCGCGATGCGGATCGCGCTCAGAATTTCGCGCAGGTCGCCGGCCATCGGCTGGCGCCGGGCAATCAGCGCGACGGCCTTTTCGTCGATCTCCCGATGCGCCTCGTCGAGGGCCTTGTCCGCCTCGACGACGTGCCGCGCGAGCGTCAGGTCGGCATTGACGAGCGCCGCGACAGACTGTTCGACCAGCCGCTCGGCCTGGCCGCCCATCGCCGCGATGCGTGCGCCGAGCCTGGCCAGATCCTCGTCATAGGCTCGGACGATGTGACCTGACGACATGTCATTGCTCCAGAATCAGTTCGCTCAAGTTTAGGTGCCGGACATGACGGAAAAAAGAACCCGCCTTCATGACCGCTGCAAATGGCGCCGCGCACAAGTGAAAGTTGTTGCGTGACATCAGTTTGAGCCCATACTATCGTTTCACACCGGATACAAAAGGGCATCGGCCGTGCGCTCCTTCGACGAGACGCTTCAATTCGCATCCGACCTGCAATCCGCCCATGCCATCGACACCGTTCGAAACAAGTTCCTGTCGCTGACCTCGCTCTATGGTCTCGACCGGGTGCTCGTCGGCACGCTGCCCGATGACGGTCTCAGCCCGGAGGACCAGAAGGCCCACGTGCTGATGCATAGCTGGCCCGAGGAATGGCTGGATCACTATGTGGGCGAAGACTATCTCGAATGCGACCCGCTGGTCGACATCATTCGAAACGGGCCGCGTCCCGTCCCCTGGAAAGGGGCCAGCGCTCTGCCCGGCCTGTCGCCCCGCGCACGCCTGATGTTCGACGAGGCAAGCGAATTCAAGATCAAGGAAGGGCTCGTCCTTCCGATCATTACGCTCGAGGGTGTCGTCGTCTTCGTTTCGCTGTCGGGCGAGATGCTGGACATCGATCCTTTCGAGATCGGCACGCTCCAACTGGCGGCGACCCACGCGGTGACGCGGGCGCTGCAATTGTCGGAGATCGCAAGGGTGCAAAGCACCCGGCCAGAACTCACCGCGCGCGAGCGCGAGTGCATAAGGTGGGCCGCGCTCGGCAAGTCGGAATGGGAAATCTCGCAGATTCTCGGCATTTCCGAACACACGTCCGAAAAGCACCTGCTCAGCGCCAAGACCAAGCTGGGCGCCGTCAATCGCGTGCAGGCCGTCGCCGAGGCCATCCGCCTCGGCTACATCACCTAGCCGCTCGCCGGCCTAGACGGTCTCCAGCGCCCGGTCGAGATCGGCGATCAGATCGTCGGCGTCTTCGAGACCGACCGAAAGCCGCACCGTGCCGGGCGTGATCCCAAGTTCCATGCGCGCCTCTTCCGTCAGGTTCTTGTGGGTCGTCGTCGCCGGATGCGTGATCAGGCTCTTGGCATCGCCCAGATTGTTGGAAATCCTGACGATGTCGAGCGCGTTCTGGAAGCCGAACGCACCGGCCTTGCCACCTCTCGTCTCGAAGCAGACGAGCGTCGACCCGCCCGTCATCTGGCGCGCGATGATCTCGGCCTGCGGATGATCGTTGCGGCCGGGATAGATGACGCGCGAAACTTTCGGGTGGCAGGCGAGATGCCCCGCGATCCGCGCCGCACTCTCCGTCTGCTGCTTCACCCGGATCGGCAGCGTTTCCAATCCCTTGAGGAGCGTCCACGCGTTGAACGGCGACAGCGACGGTCCGGTGTGGCGGAAATAGTCGTGCAGATTTTCGTCGATCCATTTCTTGTCCGAAAGGATGATGCCTCCAAGACAACGGCCCTGGCCGTCGATGTGCTTCGTCGCCGAATAGACGACGACATGGGCGCCGAGTTCGAGCGGCTTTTGCTGCAGCGGCGTCGCGAACACGTTGTCGACGACGACTCGCGCGCCGATGCCGTTGGCGATCTTCGCGACCGCCGCAATGTCGACGACTTCGAGCGTCGGATTGGTCGGGCTTTCGAGGAAGAAGAGCTTCGTATTGGGCCGCACCGCCGCTTCCCACTGGGCAAGGTCGCAGCCGTCGACGAGCGTCGACTCGATGCCGTATTTCGGCATCAGCGTCTCGACAACCCAGCGGCAGGAGCCGAAAAGCGCCCGCGCCGCGACCACATGGTCGCCCGCCTTCACCGAGCAGAGAAGGGCGGCCGAGATCGCCGCCATGCCCGACGCCGTCGCCCGCGCATCCTCGGCGCCTTCCAGCGCGCACATGCGCTTTTCGAACACATCGACCGTCGGGTTGGCGTAGCGCGAATAGATGAAGCCCGGCTCGTCCCCCTTGAAGCGTGCTTCGGCCGATTCCGAACTGTCGTAGACGAAGCCCTGCGTCAGATACATCGCCTCCGACGTCTCGCCGAACTGCGAGCGTACAGTCGCGCCATGGACGAGTTGGGTGGCGGGCTTCCAGTTCTTCTCGTTCGACATCGGCATCATCCAGACACAAAAAAACCGGCCGCGAACAGTCGCGCCGGTCCATACAGCCTTGCGGCCCACGGTCCTTTAGCGACTTGTTTTACGTGGCTGCAAGCCGACCGGCAAATCACCACGGGATAAAGCGCCGTCTACCGGCTTTCTCGCCTTGCGTCAATTCGTGTCCTGTTTAAACCTCCCCGCCAGTCTAGAGGGGTGAACAGGGTGCGTCAGACGGGAATATTGCCGGACCGGCAGATCGGCGAACTGTTCGCCAGCGGCGCTCTGTCCTGCGACAGGGCTCTCGACGCCGACCAGATCCAGCCCGCCAGTCTCGACCTGCGCCTCGGCAAGCGCGCCTACCGTGTCCGCGCCAGCTTCCTGCCGGGGCCGGGCAACCGCGTCGCCGACAAGCTCGAACGTTTCAAGCTCCACGAATTCGACCTCGAGGCCGGCGCCGTCCTGGAAACGGGCTGCGTCTACATCGTGCCGATCCTGGAGAAGCTGAAACTGCCGGCCAACATCGCCGCCTCGGCGAACCCGAAAAGCTCGACCGGCCGCCTCGACATCTTCACCCGCGTGATGACCGATTTCGGCGCCGAGTTCGACAAGATCCCGGCCGGCTATGAAGGGCAGCTCTACCTCGAGATCAGCCCGCGCACCTTCCCGATCGTGGTCCGCACCGGCTCGCGCCTGTCGCAGATACGCTTCCGGATCGGCAACGCGCTGCTCGACGAAGCCGCGCTCCACGCGCTCCACCAGGCCGAGACGCTCGTCGCGTCGGCGAACCCCAACATTTCCGGCGGCGGCATCGCGCTCTCGATCGACCTGACCGGCGACGCAAGTGGCCTGATCGGCTACCGCGGCAAGCACCATTCCGCCGTCGTCGACGTCGACAAGCGCGCCGCGCAGGACATCCTCGACTTTTGGGAACCGCTGCACGATCGCGGCCAGAAGGAACTCATCCTCGACCCGGACGAGTTCTACATCCTCGTCAGCCGGGAAGCGGTGCACGTCCCGCCGGACCATGCCGCCGAGATGACGCCCTTCGACCCGCTCGTCGGCGAATTCCGGGTCCATTATGCCGGCTTCTTCGATCCCGGCTTCGGCCATTCGGCCGCCGGCGGCACGGGCAGCCGCGCGGTGCTCGAAGTGCGCAGCCACGAGGTGCCCTTCATCCTCGAACACGGACAGACCGTCGGCCGTCTCGTCTACGAGCACATGCTGGAGCGCCCGAAGGCGCTCTACGGCACCGACCTCAAGTCGAACTATCAGGCGCAGGGCCTGAAGCTGTCGAAGCATTTCCGTCAGCCCTGAGCGCCCGGATTTCGGCACGCAGCGCCCGCACTTCCTGCAGGATCATGTCCTGCTCGTCCTTCATCTGCGAGCGCTCCTCGGACGCGGTCGACTCGTGCTCCTCCTGCATGGCCGACACGATGATACCGATGAAGAGGTTCAAGACGGCGAAGGACGTCGTGACGATGAACGGGATGAAATAGAGCCACGACCAGGGATAGACCTCCATCACCGGCCGCACGATGCCCATCGACCAGCTTTCCAGCGTCATGATCTGGAACAGCGTATAGGCGCTCTCGCCGATGTTTCCGAACCATTCGGGGAACGACGCGGCAAAGAGCTTCGTCGCCATCACCGAGAAGACGTAGAAGACCAGCGCGAGCAGAAGCACGATCGAGCCCATGCCGGGCAGGGCCGCGACGAGCCCGCCGACGACCCGGCGCAGCGACGGCACCACGCTGACGATGCGCAGCACCCGCAGGATGCGCAGCGCGCGCAGCACCGAGAGATTGCCCGTCGCCGGCATCAGCGCGATGCCCACCACGATCAGGTCGAAGATGCGCCACGGATCGTTGAAGAAGCGGCTGCGATAGACGAGCGCCCGCGCCGCCAGTTCGGCGACGAAAACGAACAGGACCACACGGTCGACCACCAGAAGCAGCGGCCCGAACCGCGACATGATCGACTGCGACGTCTCCAGCCCGAGCGTGATCGCGTTGACGATGATGAGAATGGTGATGAAGAGTTCGAAGCGGCGCGATTCGATCAGCGTCTGCAAGCGTGTCACGTCGGGCGTCCTGGATGGAGGAAATTCGCCGCACCAGTCGCCGAGGACGGCCCCCGCGTCAACTGTCGATCCGGACAAATGCGCTTGACGCCAACCTTGACCTCACCGATTAATGAGCCCGTCGCGGGTGTAGCTCAATGGTAGAGCAGCAGCTTCCCAAGCTGAATACGAGGGTTCGATTCCCTTCACCCGCTCCAGCCGACTTGAAGCGTCCGTCTCGAATGCGTATGTGCGGCCTCGCACCAACGGAGACGCGACATGGCAGTGAACCGCTTTCTCGGCGACAGCCCCTTGCGGGTTCTGGTCAAGCTGATCGTGATCTCGTTTCTCGTCGGCATCGTCATGAGCGCGATGGGCTGGTCGCCCTATGACGTAATCTACGGCGCGCGCGACCTCGTCGTGAACGCCTACTATATGGGCTTCGACGCCTTCGGCCGCTTCATCGACTATTTCCTCGTCGGCGCCATCATCGTCGTCCCGGCCTTCTTCATTATCCGGCTCCTCAGCTACCGGCGCGGCTGATCAGGCGAATTCGGCTGCGGTCTCGAAAAGGATCGCATGGCGCGCCGCCAGCGCGTCGATGTCGTTCGAATAACCGCCGCCGATGACGCCGCAGACCGGTATGCCCCGCTCGCGGAAATTGCCGATCACGGCGCGGTCGCGGGCGCGAAGCCCGTCATCGGAGAGCGCAAGGCGCCCGAGCTTGTCGTCGCGATGCGGGTCGACGCCGGCATTGTAGAAGACGATCTGCGGCCGCGAATATTCGCTCAGCATCGGCAGGATCGCCGTCAACCGGGCGAGATACGCCTCGTCCTCCAGGCCGTCGTCGAGCGCCATGTCGAGATCGGACACCGCCTTGCGGACCGGGTAGTTCTTCGCCGCGTGCATGGAGAAGGTGAAGACCCTCGTCTCGCCCATCAGGATTTCCGCCGTGCCGTCGCCCTGATGCACGTCGAGATCGACCACCAGCGCGCGCCTGACCGTCCCTTCGGCGAGCAGCGTGTTGGCCGCGACTGCGACGTCGTTGAACGTGCAGAACCCCGCGCCCTGCGCGTGCCGCGCATGGTGGCTGCCGCCGGCCGCGTTGCAGGCGATGCCGTGATCGAGCGCCAGCCGCGCCGCCATGACGGTCCCGGCGCTTGCAAGCTGGGCGCGGCGCGAAACGCGCTCGCTGACCGGAAAGCCGATTTCCTTTTCGATCGCGGGCGGAACGGCGCAGTCCAGCACCTGCCGCACATACTCTGCGGCATGTGCCCGTGCGAGCGTGTCGAAGCCGGGCTCGTCCGGCATGTATTCGTTCTGCGCCCCAGCCACGCCCCGCTCCCGCAGCACCTCGATCAGCCGCGCATATTTGCTCATCGGAAACCGATGGTCGGCCGGAAATCGGGCATCGTAGTCGGGGTGGTGGACGATCGGCAGTTTCATCGCGTGATCAGATAGGCTTTGTTCGATATCGGCAAAGGCGGGCGAATCGCCGCATCGACTGTTGAGGATAACCGCCTTGGACGAACGGACGGACAATTCGGAGCGGCACTTTACCGTTACGAACAAAATGGTCCTGCGGATCGCCGTTCCGATGACGCTCGCCTATCTGACGACGCCGCTGATCGGCATCGCCGACACGGCAATCGTCGGCCAGCTCGGCGACGCGGCGCTTCTCGGCGGCCTTGCCGCCGGCGCGATCGTCTTCGACGTCGTCTTCGCGACCTTCAATTTCCTGCGCTCGGGCACCACCGGCCTCGTCAGTCAGGCCTATGGCAGCCGCGACCGTGCCGAGGAGCAGGCGATCTTCTGGCGCGCGCTGATCCTCGCGCTTCTGATCGGCACCGCGCTGATCCTGCTCGGGCCGCTCATCGCCGCGCTCGGCGCCTGGTTCATCGCCGGCGAACCGCGCGTTACCGAGGCGCTGCAGACCTACGTGCTGATCCGCCTGTGGTGCGCCCCGCTCGCGCTCGGCAATTACGCGATCCTCGGCTACGTGCTCGGCCGCGGCGAGGGGGGCGTCGGCCTCGCGCTGCAATTCGCCATCAACCTCACCAACATCGCCCTGTCGCTCTGGCTCGGCCTCTGGCTCGGCTGGGGGCTCGAAGGCGTCGCCTGGGGCACGGTCATGGGCGAGGCGATCGGCTTTGCCATCGGCATCGCTGTCCTGACGACGCGCTTCGGCCGGCGCGGCCCCATGCGTCCCGGCGCCCTGCGCGACATGGCCAGGCTGAAGGCGATGCTGACGCTCAACCGCGACATCATGATCCGCTCCTTCGCCCTTCTCGCCGCCTTCGCGCTTCTGGCGCGGCAGGGCGCGCAGCTCGGCACGGTGACGCTCGCGGCCAATGCCGTCCTGATGAATTTCTTCCTCGTCGCGAGCTACTTCCTCGACGGCTTCGCAACTGCCGCCGAGCAGCTTGCCGGCCGCGCCGTGGGTGCGCGCTGGCGACCCGCTTTCGATCGTGCGGTCAGGCTGACGGCGATCTGGGGTTTTGCGCTTGCGGGCGTCATGACACTTCTGGTGCTGGTCTTCGGCGATCATCTGATCGCGCTCGTCACCACCGCGCCCGAGGTGCGCGCTGTCGCTGCGACCTACCTTCCCTGGGCGGCGCTGACCGCCGTCACCGCCGTTCTCGCCTTCCAGATGGATGGGGTCTTCATCGGCGCGACATGGTCACGCGACATGCGCAACATGATGCTTCTGTCGCTGGCGCTCTATGTCGCCGCGCTTTTGACGCTCGGCCCGCTCTTCGGCAATCACGGCCTGTGGGCCGCGCTGCACGTCTTTTTGCTGGCGCGCGGTCTCAGCCTTCTCGCCGTCCTGCCGCTCCGCGCCCGACAGACCTTCGATCAGAGCGCCTGACCGGCCCAGTGGTCGGTGCGGCTGTCGCGGATGTCGCGCAGCGAGGCCAGCCCTTGCTCGGCGGCAAATCGGCTCATTCCACGCAGGATGTCGCCCGGCAGCGTCGGCCCGGCATAGACCATCCCGGTATAGACCTGCACGAGGTCAGCGCCGGCCCGGATCTTCTCCAGCGCCGCCTCGGCCGTATCGACGCCGCCGACGCCGATCAGTGGCAGTTGCGGCCCGACGAGACGGCGCATCCGCGCCAGCATGATCGTCGAGCGGGCAAAGAGCGGCCGCCCCGAAACGCCGCCGCTCTCCTGCGCCAGCCGGCTCGTCAGCCCGTCGCGCGAAAGCGTCGTGTTGGAGACGATGATGCCGTCGATGCCGTTGGCCGCAACCGTCTCGGCGATGTCTTCCAGATCGGCATCGCCAAGGTCCGGCGCGATCTTCAGGAAGATCGGCACCGCCCTGTCACCCCGCGCCGCCGCGACCGCGCCGAGCAGTTCCTCGAGGCTCGCCCGTGCCTGCAAATCACGCAGGCCAGGCGTGTTGGGGGACGAGATGTTGACGGTGAGATAGGAAGCGAAATCGCGAAACCGCTCGACCCCAAGCACATAGTCGCCGACCCGGTCCGCGCTGTCTTTGTTCGCCCCGATATTGACGCCGACGATCCCGCCGCCCTTGCGCGCGCGCAGCTTGGCAAGCGCCGCCGCATGGCCTTCATTGTTGAAGCCCAACCGGTTGACGATCGCCTCGTCCTCGACGAGCCGGAAGATGCGCGGCTTCGGATTGCCGGCCTGCGGCTTCGGCGTCACCGTGCCGACTTCGGCAAAACCGAAACCGAGCTTCAACAGCGCATCCGGCACCTCGGCATTCTTGTCGTACCCGGCCGCCATCCCGAGCGGGTTGGGAAAGGACAGCCCGGCTACATCGACGCGAAGCCGCGCGTCAGTGACCGGCGGCGGGCAAAGCGGCACGCCGCTCTTCAGCCCCGCGATCGAAAGCCCATGCGCGCGCTCGGCATCGAGGCCGAACAGAAGCTTGCGGCCGATCGTCCGGTAAAGCTGGTTCATGCCGGCAGTTCCGGAAAGACGTGCCGTCCGTCCGTGCCGAGGGGCAGGGGCTTTGCCCACAGCGCAAGGCGAGGATCGAGCGGCGCGTAGAGATGCGGGAAGAGGGCGCCGCCGCGCGAGACCTCATAGCGCAGCCCCGCACCGAGCGCGTCGCCATCCACGGCGACGAGCAGAAGATCGTCCTGCCCGGCGAAATGCTTCGCCGCGGTTTCGCGTACTTGAGCTGCGGTCGAAAAATGGATGAACCCGTCGGCGAGGTCGACCGGCGCGCCGTCGAAGCGGCCGCGGTCCACTGCCTCTTGCCACATTGGCGCCGGGACGATCTTGTAGATGATGCCTGTCATGTCCGCGCTATAGCGGTCGCGCGCGCCGATGAAAAGCGCCGCCGCCGCCGATGCCAAGGAGGAACGCAAATGCGCCATCTCGTCGTCGCCGCCGTTCTCGGCGGAATGCTCGCCGCTCCGGCCTTCGCGCAGGAGACGGAGCGCTACAGGCTGGAGCGCACCGATACGGGCTTCGTGCGCATGGACATCACGACCGGCCAGATGTCGGTCTGCGAGGAACAGTCCGGCCAGCTCGTCTGCCGCACCTCGACCGACGAGCGCGTCGCCTACGAGGAACGCATCGACGATCTGGAGCGCCGGGTCGAAGCCCTGGAACGGCAAGCGGGCGCCGGTTCAGACGATGGCACGCGGGCGTTGCCGTCCGAAGAGGAGTTCGAGCGGTCGCTCGGCTACATGCGCCGCTTCTTCCAGAATTTCTTCGACATCGTCGAGGGCTGGGAGAAGGATCTGCGCACGCCCGAAGAAGCGCCGGACCGGACCTAGGGCAGGTCAGTAGAAACTGAAGCCGATGGCAAAGAAGGTCTGCGAAACCACGAACATGCCGCAGGCCACCATCAGCGACACCTGCGCGAACCGTCCATAGACCTCGCTCAGGATCTTGCCGAAATAGCTGACGGCGTGATCGTTCTTCGGCTTGATCCGGTCGTCGAGATAAATCCAGACTTCCGTGCGGCTGGGCTGCTTGTGCTTTGCGGTCTGGGCCTTGAAGAGCAGGACGGCCGCCATGAAGAGCGTCATGATCGCGCCGGCGCGAAACGCCCAGGCCGGATCGAACGAGAAGGACAGCATCACGAGGCCGATGGCGAGGGCGCCGAACATCACGGCCCGCCCGACACAGAAAACGGCAATCTGACGTATCGCTTCCATCGTGATGGTTCCGGTTCGGGATGTGCCTCAACGCCGCGCCTGCGCCCCGGTTCCGCAAGGGAATGCGGTTTTGCACGACTAAAGTCGAATATCGCACGATCCGCGCCACAGCGGCGTTCACAAAATCCGGCGCGCGGCCACAATCGCACTAGCGCCTTGGCCGCATACCGCTAAACTCCGCCCGGCGGGCCGGAACAGGGAGGGGTTTTTGGATCAGCGCTATCGGTTCGTCATTGCCGACGATCATCCATTGTTTCGCGGCGCGCTCAAGCACGCGCTCTCCTCGTTCGGCGATGCCCGGATCGAGGAGGTGGGTGATTTCGATGCGGCGAAGGCCAGCGTCGTTGCCAATGACGACATCGACCTCCTGCTCCTCGATCTGACGATGCCGGGCTCGAGCGGCCTGTCGGGCCTCGTCGCCCTGCGCGGCATTTCGTCGAACTTTCCGGTCGTCATCGTCTCCGCGCGTGACGATGCCGAGACCGTCCGCCGCGCGATCGAGCTCGGCGCGTCGGGCTTCATCTCCAAATCCGCGGGCATGGACCAGATACGCCGGGCGGTCGAGACGGTGCTGGCGGGCGGTATCGCCTTGCCGGACGGGCTCGATCTGGGCGAGGAGCGGGACGCGGAAGTCTCCGATCTCATTCAGCGCCTTCAATCCCTGACCCCGCAGCAATCGCGGGTCCTGACGATGCTCGCCGAGGGTCTCCTCAACAAGCAGATCGCCTATGAGCTGGGTGTGTCCGAGGCGACGATCAAGGCGCATGTGTCCGCGATCCTGCAGAAGCTGGGCGTCGACAGCCGCACCCAGGCCGTCATCCGCCTCTCGCGCATCGGCATGGAGCAGCAGGCGAACGCCTGATTATTCGGCCGCCGAAAGCAGCTTGCGATAGCGCGTCAGCATCGTTCGCAGCGCCGCCGGCTTGACCGGCTTTTGCAGCACCGGAACGTCGAGTGCCGTCGCACGCTCGCGCACGTCGTTCGACCGGTCCGCCGTCACCAGGATCGCGGGCAGGGCATCGCTCCAGATCTGCCGCGCGCGAGCAATAGCCTGGAAGCCGTCCTCCTGGTCGAGGTGGAAATCGGCCAGCACCACGTCCGGCGTCGGCATCGCCGCCGTCAGGCCGGACGATCCGCCGGCCGTGGTCACGCGGCAGCCCCAGCCATCGAGCAGCTTGCGCATTCCGTCGAGGATGCGCGGTTCGTTGTCGATGCAAAGCACCGAGACGCCGTCGAGCCTGATATGGGCGCCGACCTGGGGTCGGATGTCGCTGGCCAGCGCTGCCGGCGGGGCCTCGGTGATCGGCAACAGGACCGAGAAGCACGAGCCTTTGCCCTTCACCGAATGAATGCGGATTTCGAGCCGCAACACCCGCGCGATGCGATCGACGATCGACAGCCCCAGCCCCAGCCCCTGCGCCTCGCGCGCGCCGTCCTGCAACCGGGTGAATTCGCTGAAGACGGTATTGAGCTTGTCGCCGTCGATGCCGATGCCGGTATCGTGGACCTGCAGTTCGAGCAGGTCCCCGCGCCGCTTCACGCCCACCAGCACGGTGCCGGAGCGGGTATATTTGATCGCGTTCGAGACGAGGTTCTGGACGAGACGGCGAAACAGGTTGCGGTCCGTATGGACGGCGAGCCCGGTCGAGACGATGCGCAGGTCGAGCTTCTTTTCCTGCGCCAGCGGTTGGAAGTCGGTCTGGATCTGGCGCATGAGCCCGTCCAGCCTGAAAATGGTGTCGACCGGCCGCATCGCGCCGGTGTCGAGGCGGGAGATGTCGAGCACCGCGCCGAGGATCGTCTCGACCGAATCGAGCGAGGATTCGATGTTGGCGACGCCATCGCCGACCGGGCTTGCGCCGACGCTTTCGGCAAGCGAGGCGCAATAGAGCCGCGCCGCGTTGAGCGGCTGAAGGATGTCGTGGCCGGCGGCGGCGAGGAAGCGCGTCTTGCCGAGATTGGCCTCCTCCGCGAGCATCTGTGCCTGCGCCAGTTCCTCGTTCACCCGCGTCAATTCCGCGGTGCGCCGCGCGACGCGGTTTTCCAGCGTCTCGTTCACCCGCTTCAGCGCCAGATCGGCCTCCACGCGCTGCGTGATGTCCGCATAGGTCGCCACCAGCCCGCCGTCGGGCATCGGGTTGGAGCGCAATTCGATGATCCGCCCGGTGCTCTTCAGTTCGAGCTGCCAGGGCGAGCGGAAGGCGGCGAGCCGGTCGATCGTCTGGTGGATCGTGTCGAAATTGATGTCGCCGCGATCCGCGAGATGCCGCAGGATTTCGTCCAGCGAGACGCCGACCCGCCCCATCGAATCCGGCAGGTAGAACAGCGAGCGGTATTGTCTGTTCCAGCAGATCAGCCGGAAGTCGCGGTCGAAGACGGTGATCCCCTGTTCCATCTGGTCGAGCGCGATCTGGAGAAGGTCGCGATTGTGCTGCAGCGCTTCCGAAGCGTCGTCGAGAAGCCGCAGCGCCTCGCGCGGCGAGCGGTCGTGGCGCTGGAAGAGAAGCGACAGGACGAGCCGCGCCGATGACGAGCCGACGGCGCTGGTCAAAAGTTGTTCGGAAAAGCGGATCACGGCCATGTTGGCCGGGTCCTTGCCGACCAGCGGCAGGCTCTGCTTTGCCTCGAAGTTCTGGAACGACCGCTCCGTGCGCTCCACCCCCAGATAGCGCGCGATCGTGTCCTTCAGATCGTCGACCGTAACCGCCGTGCGGAACCGCCGGAAGCTCGGCATCGGGCTCGTATCGCGCGGTACGAACAGCGCCGCCTGGATGCGCTCGAGCGGCTTGGCCGTGCGCGAGAGCGAGCCGAGCACGAAGAACAGCGTGTTGACCGACAGGCTCCACAGGACGCCATGGACGAGCGGCTCGGCGCGGGTTCCGAACAGCGAGTGCGGGCGCAGCGCCTCGAGGCCGAAAAGCCCGAACTGCACGATCGACGTGTCCAGCGGCGCAAGCGAGGGCAGGAGCAGCGTGTAGCCCCAGAGCGCGATGCCGGCGAGCATTCCGATCACCGCGCCGCGCGCATTCGCCCCGCGCCAGACCAGTCCGCCGAAGAACGCCGGCGCGAACTGCGCGATCGCGGCGAACGAGATCAGGCCGATCGAGGCGAGGCGCGTGTTGTTGGTGATCTCGCGATAATAGAGGAACGCCGCGATCAGCACGGCGAAGATCGCAGCACGGCGGATGTTGAGGATGACCTTGGACAGGTCGTCCCGCTGGACGAGATACTGCTTGGCCATTCCGCGCAGGAAGAGTGGCAGGATGAGGTCGTTGGAGATCATGATCGCCAGCGCCACGCTGGCGACGATCACCATCGCCGTCGCCGCCGAAAGCCCGCCGATGAAGGCGAACATCGCTAGCCAGTCCTGGCCGAAGAGAAGCGGGATCGAGACGACGTAGAGGTCGGCGTTCTGTTCGGGCCCGAGAAGCACGATGCCTGCAAAGGCGATCGGCACGACGAAGAGGTTGATCATCACCAGATAGGCCGGAAACAGCCATGTCGCCGTGCGCAACTCGCTCTCCGAGCGGTTCTCGACGATGGTGACGTAGAACTGGCGCGGCAGCATGATGATGGCGATGGCGCTCAGCGTCGTCATGGTGATCCACACCGGCAGCGAGGTCTGGAAGTCGTAGGCGGCCATGGCGGCAGCCGAGTTGCGCACCTCGCTGATCAGTTCGCTCGGGCCTCCGAAGAAGAAGAACGAGACGGCGATGCCCACCGCGAGGAATGCCGCCAGCTTGACGATCGATTCGACCGCCACGGCCAGGATCAGCCCATCCTGATGCTCGGTCGCGTCCGCATGCCGGGTGCCGAACAGGATCGCGAAGATCGCGAGCAGGACGGTCACGATGAGCGAGATGTCGCCGAAGACGAAATCGACCGGCGGCGCGCCATTATAGTGCTCGACCATCAGGCTGACGCTGCCCGAGATCGCCTTCAACTGCAGCGCGATGTAAGGCACCGTCCCCATCGCCGCGATCATCGTCGCGATCGAGGCGACCGCGAAGCTCTTGCCGTAGCGCGCGGCGAGGAAGTCGGCGATCGAGGTGATCTTTTCGGATTTCGCCAGCCGCATGATCCGGCGCAGCAGCGGAAATCCGAACAGGAACACTATGATCGGGCCGATATAGATGGCGAGGAACTCGAAACCGCGCTCGCTGGCCAGCCCCACAGAGCCGAAGAAGGTCCAGGACGTGCAGTAGATCGCCAGGCTGAACGAATAGATGTAGGGCCGCGCCTTGCCCGATCCGAAACGCGCGGAATGCCGGTCGCCGAGGCTCGCAATGCCGAAAAGCAGCGAGACATAGGCGACGGCGACGATGACGACGACCCACCCCTGCATGCCTGCTTTCCTCCTCCTTGGCTGTTCAGGCAACCACAGCGAGATCGACCTGTCCATCGAACTTGCGTCTGATTCAAATGACTGTGGGGCCAGCGAAGATTGCAGCTTATGCGCGCGAAAGCTTCTGCTATCTTCTGCCCTGTTGCGGAGCAGCCGTCCGCAACCTTCGCTCGTTCGGCTCCAAGGGGACATGGAGGCTGTCATGCTCAAGGAATTTCAGGAGTTCATCGCCAAGGGCAATGTCATGGATCTCGCCGTCGGCGTCATCATTGGCGGTGCATTCGGCCTCATCGTTTCGTCGCTCGTCGCCGACATCATCATGCCGGTGGTCGGCGCGATCTTCGGTGGGTTCGATTTTTCCGACTACTTCCTGCCACTATCCTCCGAGGTCACGGCGAGCACGCTGGCCGCGGCCCGCGAGCAAGGTGCAGTCTTCGCCTATGGCAGCTTCCTGACCGTGCTGATCAACTTCCTGATCCTCGCCTGGATCATCTTCATCATCGTCAAGGCGGTCAACAATCTGCGCCGCCGGCTGGAACGGCAGGAAGAGGTATCGGGTGTGCCGCCGGCTCCGCCCGCCGAGGTCGCACTTCTGACCGAAATCCGCGATCTTCTGGCCCGCAGGCCCGTCTGATCCCATCGCGGCGCCCCGATTTCCGCCGGGGCGCCTCTTCCCAGGAACATTGAATGTCACTCGTGGATCATCTGCGTGGCGAAGCCCGTCTTGCGCCCGAAAGCGGCATCGTTGCCGTCGTCAACCATGGCCGCACCAAGCCCGGCCTCATTCCGCTCTGGGCAGGCGAGGGCGACAAGCCGACGCCGGACTTCATCCAGAATGCGGCCATCCAGGCGCTCCAGGCCGGCGAAACCTTCTACACCTGGCAGCGCGGCATACCCGAACTGCGCCAAGCGCTAGTCCGCTACCACAAGCGCCATTTCGGCTACGACTTCAGCCACGAGGAATTCATCGTCACCGGCTCGGGCATGCAGGCGATCCAGCTTGCCATCGATGCCGTCGCGGGCGCGGGCGACGAGGTCGTCTACCTAACGCCGTCCTGGCCAAACTTCCCCGCGGCGCTCGGCGTCGCCGGCGCGGTGCCGGTCCCCGTTCCGCTCGTCCATTCGGGCAATGGCTGGACCTGCGACGTCGACGGCATCGAGGAGGCGATCACGGATCGGACGAAGGCGATCTTCGTCAACACGCCGTCGAACCCGACCGGCTGGACCGCCGACCGCGAGACGCTGGAGGACATTCTGGAGATCGCGCGCGAGCGCAATCTGTGGATCATCGCCGACGAGATCTATTCGCTGTTCTACTATGACGGCCCGCGCGCCCCGTCCTTCATGGACGTCATGCGCCCCGATGACCGCATCCTCTTCGTCAATTCCTTCTCGAAGAACTGGGCGATGACCGGCTGGCGCGTCGGTTGGCTGAAGATCCACCCCGAACTGCAGCAGGTCTTCGAAAACCTGATCCAGTATTCGACCTCGGGCACCCCCGCCTTCCTGCAAAAAGGCGCCGTCGCCGCGCTCGATCAGGGCGATGATTTCCTTAAGGGCGAGATCGCGGCGGCCCGCGTAGCGCGCGACACGATCGCCCAGCGCCTGCTCGCCACCGGCCGCGTCGACCTGACGGTGCCGCCCGGCGCGTTCTATCTGTTCTTCAAGATCGACGGCATCCGCGACACGAAGCGCGCTGCGTTCGAGATCGTCGACGAGGCCAATGTCGGGCTTGCGCCGGGAACGGCCTTCGGTCCGGGCGGCGAAGAATTCTTCCGCCTCTGCTTCCACCGCCGCCTCGACCATGTCGAGGAAGCCGCCGACAGGCTGGCGCGCTGGATCGAAAGCCGCTGAACTTGCTTTGGGGACTTCCGGGCGCCCCCTTCCGTCCCTCCGGGCCACCTCCCCCGTAAAACGGGGGAGGATCACCGTCGAAGACGACCGCGACCTCAATCCTCCCCTGCGAAGCGGGGAGGTGGCCCGAAGGGACGGAGGGGGCGCTGTTGACGGACTTGAAGCCTAGCCGCCAGCCTTAGCGGTTACTAAGGAAACGACGCGCTCCGACTGTCCCGGCTGCGTCTCCGCAGGCGCCGTCTGGAACGGAATCCCAAGCGCCACCCACGTCTCCAGCAGCGCGTCTTTCAACTCCGCGATCAGCGCGTCCGAATGGAACGGCGTCGGCGTGATGCGCAGACGCTCCGTGCCTCGCGGCACGGTCGGATAGTTGATCGGCTGGATGTAGATGCCGTGCTTGTCGAGCAGCCGGTCGCTCGCCTGCTTGCAAAGCTCGGGGTCGCCGACGAGCAGCGGCACGATATGCGCCTGCGACGGCATGACCGGCAGGCCAGCGGCCTTCAGCGCCTCCTTGGCCTGCTGCGCCTGGCGCTGATGCGCGTCGCGCTCGCTCTGGCTCTGCTTAAGGTGCCGGATCGAGGCCGTCGCCGCGGCGGCCAGCGCCGGGGGCAGGGCGGTGGTGAAGATGAATCCCGGCGCATAGGAGCGCACGGCGTCGATGACGGCCCGCTTTCCGGTGATGTAGCCGCCCATGACGCCGAACGCCTTGGCGAGCGTGCCCTCGATGATGTCGATCCGGTGCGCCAGGCCCTCACGCTCCGAAATGCCCCCGCCGCGCGCGCCATACATGCCGACCGCGTGCACCTCGTCGATATAGGTCATCGCATTGTAGCGCTCGGCGAGGTCGCAGATTTCCTTGATCGGCGCGATGTCGCCATCCATCGAATAGACGCTCTCGAAGGCGATCAGCTTGGCGCGCTCGATGGGCGCTGCCTGGAGCAGGCTTTCGAGATGGGCAAGGTCGTTGTGGCGGAAGATCTTCTTCTCCGCGCTGGACTTCTTCACGCCCTCGATCATCGAGGCGTGGTTGAGTTCGTCCGAAAGGATCAGGCAGTCGGGCAGCAGCTTTGCGATGGTCGAGATCGCCGCCTCGTTGGAGACGAAGCCGGAGGTGAAAACGAGACCGGCTTCCTTGCCGTGTAGGTCGGCAAGTTCCGCCTCGAGCTCGACGAGCGGATGGTTGGTGCCGGAAATGTTGCGCGTGCCGCCTGCGCCCGAGCCCATGCGGCCGGCGGCAACCTGCATCGCGCCGATCACGCTCTCATGCTGGCCCATGCCGAGATAGTCGTTCGAGCACCAGACGGTGATTTCGCGCGCCGCGCCATTGGAGCGCCAGATCGCGCGCGGGAATTCGCCGGCGATGCGCTCGAGATCTGCAAAGACGCGGTAGCGGCGCTCTGCGTGAAGCTGCGCGATCGCCTCGTCGAAAAATCGGTCGTAATTCATTCCTGGCCCCGTATGTCGCGCGGAACATAGGCTTGCGCCTCGACGGCGTCACATCGACAAATTGCCACGCCTTGGAACGCTTCTAGACTCCGCTTTTCGGCCAAAGCACGAGCACAATCAAGGCTCCGGCTCCTTTTTCGCTTGAATTCCGGCCGGCAGCAGCAGATCGGCCGCCCGCACGAGCCCGGTCACGATCGCCTCGCGATCCAGCGCAGATAAAGCTCCAAGGCGACCGGCGAGCGCATCGCCCAGCGGCTCGGGTGCAGCTTGCGCCTTCGCCGCGCCCGCCGCCGTCAGCCGCGTATGCACGATCCGCCGGTCATGCGCCGAGCGGTAGCGCTCGATCAGCCCGCGTTCTTCCAGATTGTCGAGGATCGTCACGACGGTCGCCGCGCTGATGTCGGCATGGGCGGAAAGCGCGGTCGTCGTCACCTCGCCGAGTTCCGCGATCCCCTTCATCAGGACGAGCTGCGCCGCCGTCAGCCCGACCGCCTTCGTGAGCGCCTTCGACTGCAAATCATGCGCCCGCACAATGCGGCGGATGGCCTTCTCGATCGTCTTGAGGTCGGCCCGCGGGAACTCTCGCTGGCCTTCCGCGTTCGTCGGGACATCAACCACGACAACCTCATTAATTTGACATCTAATCATTTGAACTATAAATGATTGGAAGATGAAATTCAATCGAACAACGGAGGGTTGGAAAAACAACCGTGTGTGGAATTTGCGGAGAGATCAGGTTCGACGGCGCGCAGCCATCGGCTGTCGCCATTTCGAAGATGATGGATGCCATTGCGCCGCGCGGCCCGGACGGGTCGGGGCTGGTGATGCACAACAATGCCGCGCTCGCCCATCGCCGCCTGTCGATCATCGATCTGTCGCAAAAGGCCCGCCAGCCCATGGTGGACGGCGAACTTGGCCTCACCATCGCGTTCAACGGTTGTATCTACAACTATCCCGAACTGCGCGCCGAGCTTGAGGGCAAGGGCTACAAGTTCTTCTCCACCGGCGACACGGAAGTCATCCTCAAGGCCTACCACGCCTGGGGCATCGACTGCGTCAAGCGCTTCCTCGGCATGTTCGCCTTCGTCATTCACGAGCGTGACTCTGGCCGCGTCGTCGTGGCGCGCGACCGCTTCGGCATCAAGCCGCTCTACATTGCCGAAACGCCAAACGCGCTGCGCTTCGCCTCGTCGCTGCCTGCGCTCCTGAAGGGAGGCGACATCGACAAGTCGATCGATCGCATCGCGCTCCATCATTATCTCTCGTTCCACGCCGTCGTCCCGCCGCCGCGTACCATCATCAACGGCGTCAAGAAGATGCCGCCGGCGACAATCCGCGTCATCGAGGCGAACGGGACGCAAAAGGACACGGTCTACTGGCGTCCGCCCTATGAGCGCGACCCGGACTATTCGCTGTCCTCGGACGAATGGCGCGACCGCGTGCTCGACGCGCTTCGCGTCGCCGTCAAGCGCCGCATGGTCGCCGACGTGCCGGTCGGCGTTCTCCTGTCGGGCGGCGTGGATTCCTCCGTCATCGTCGGCCTCCTCGCCGAACAGGGCCAGCATGGGCTGATGACATTCTCGGTCGGCTTCGAAGAGGCGAACGGCGAAAAGGGCGACGAGTTCGTCTATTCGGACCTGATCGCCAAGCATTTCGACACCAGGCACCACAAGATCTTCGTGCCGTCGAGCGAACTGATGGACGCGCTGCCCGGCACCTTCGCCGCGATGTCCGAGCCGATGGTCTCCTATGACAATGTCGGCTTCTACCTCCTGTCGAAGGAGGTCTCCAAGCACATCAAGGTCGTGCAGTCGGGGCAGGGCGCCGACGAGGTCTTCGGCGGCTATCACTGGTATCCGCCGCTGGCGAATTCCAACGACGTCGTCTCCGACTATGCCAAGGTCTTCTTCGACCGCAGCCATGCGAAGATGGCCGAGCACATCAATCCGCAATGGATGCCGGATCACGATCCGAGCCTCGATCTCGTCTCGCGTCATCTGCGGATGGCCAATGCCGACACCCCCGTCGACGCGGCGCTTCGTCTGGATTCGGAGGTGATGCTGGTCGACGATCCGGTCAAGCGCGTCGACAACATGACCATGGCCTGGGGCCTCGAGGCGCGCGTGCCTTTCCTCGACCACGAGCTGGTCGAACTCGCCGCGAAGATTCCGCCCGAGGAAAAGCTTAAGCAGAACGGCAAGGGCGTGCTCAAGGAAGCCGCCCGCAAGGTCATCCCGCACGAGGTGATCGACCGCAAGAAGGGCTACTTCCCGGTCCCCCAGCTCAAATATGTCGACGGCCCCTATCTCGACCTGGTCCGCGACGCGCTGACGTCGCAGGCGGCGAAGGATCGTGGCATCTTCCGCGACGACTATCTGCAGCGCCTTTTCGCCAACCCGTCGGATCATATCACCCCCCTCCAGGGTTCTGAACTCTGGCAGGTCGGGCTTCTGGAACTCTGGCTGCAGACCCACGAGGTCTGAGTATGGCCCGCAGATCAGCGGCCGCCGAGCGCGGCCGCACCGACAAGGCCCTCGGTCATCGCTTGAGAAGGATGCGAAACGAAACGATGAACCCCATCGCGCAGCACGACCAGGCCGCGGCCGTCCCCAAACCCAACGCATCCATCGATTGCGGCTGGGGCAGGCTCCATTTCTGCCAGACCTATGACGACAACGAAGCCATCGTGGACGCGCTGCGCGAGGAGGGACCCGCGCGGCGCGACATCGCGTTCTACGTCCGCGATCCGCACGTCCTGCTCGCCATGGCACCGCAGGAAATCTTTCTCGACCCCTCGCACACTTTCCGGCTCGATCTCGCCACCTACCGCCCCGCGCGCAAGCAGCCGAAAGGCTATTTCATCCGTCGCCTCTCCTCGGAGGCCGATGCGGATGCCGTCAACACCATCTACGCCTCGCGCGGCATGGTGCCGGTGCGGCCCGATTTTTTCTGGCGCAACCGCGACAGCCGCTCTTTGACCTACCTCGTCGCCGAGGACGAGATCACCGGCGAGATCGTCGGCACTGTAACCGGCGTCGACCACAAGCGCCTCTTCGACGATCCCGAGAAAGGCTCCTCGCTCTGGTGCCTTGCGGTCGATCCGCAAGCCCGCCATCCCGGTATCGGCGAGATGCTGGTGCGCCGCCTTGCCGAGCATTTCGCGGCCCGCGGCTCGGCTTTCATGGACCTCTCGGTCCTGCACGACAATGATCTGGCGATCGGTCTTTACGAGAAGCTCGGCTTCCGGCGCGTCCCGGTCTTCGCCGTCAAGCGCAAGAACCCGATCAACGAAAAGCTCTTCGCCTCGCCGCTTGCCGAATATGACGCGCTCAACCCCTATGCGCGGCTGATCGTCGACGAAGCGCGCCGGCGCGGCGTCCATGTCGAGATCACCGACGCCGAAGGCGGCTTCTTCCGCTTGTCCTATGGCGGCCGCTCGGTCCATTGCCGCGAGAGCCTGTCGGAGATGACCTCGGCCGTGGCGATGTCGATCTGCGACGACAAGTCCGTCACGCGCCGTGTGGTCGAGAATGCCGGCATCGTCGTGCCCGAACAGATCGTCGCCGGCGACGACGATGCGGCGCTTTCGGCCTTCATCGAAAAGCACGGCAAGATCGTCGTGAAGCCTGCGCGCGGCGAGCAGGGCAAGGGCGTCGCCGTCGGGCTCGACAATCTCGACGATGCGAAGGCGGCGATCGCCGTCGCACGCGAAATCTGCGACCGCGTCCTGCTCGAAGCCTGTTTCGATGGCGACGATCTGCGTCTCGTCGTCATCGACTTTCGCCTCGTCGCCGCCGCCATGCGCCGTCCGCCCGCCATTGTCGGCGATGGCCAGAAGGACATCCGCTCGCTGATCGAAAAGCAGTCCCGCCGCCGCGCCGCCGCCACCGGTGGTGAAAGCACGATTCCCATCGATGCCGAGACCGAGCGCTGCCTGGCCGAGAAAAACCTGACGCTCGACGACGTGCCGAAGGAAGGCGAGGAGATCGTGGTCCGCAAGACCGCCAATCTCCACACCGGCGGCTCGATCCACGACGTCACCGCGCAGGTCCATCCAAAGCTCGTCGACGCGGCGATCAAGGCCGCGCGCGCGATCGACATTCCTGTCGTCGGCATCGATTTCATGGTGCATTCGCCCGGCGAGCCGGACTATGTGTTCATCGAGGCCAACGAGCGGCCGGGCCTCGCCAATCATGAGCCGCAGCCGACGGCCGAGCGGTTCGTCGATCTTCTTTTCCCCATGTCGGGGCAACGGTCGGCGTCGCAGGCGCTCGGCCGAAGCTAATCGAGGTTGAATCTTGAAGATCGACGAAGCCTATCTCGCTCGACAGCTCCACAATCTGCTCTCGATCAACAGCCCGACCGGCTACACCGACCAGGTCGTGCGCTATTGCTCCGAAGAGCTCGAACGGCTCGGCCTGACGCCGGAACTGACGCGTCGCGGCGCGATCCGCGCCGTGCGCCAGGGCTCGCGCCGTCGCGGCGCCCGCGCCATCATCACCCATCTCGACACGCTTGGCGCGCAGGTGAAGATGGTCAAGGACAATGGCCGTCTCGAACTCGTGCCCATCGGCAACTGGTCAGCGCGTTTCGCCGAAGGCGCGCGTGTGACGATCTACACAGAGCAGGGTGCCTATCGCGGCACGATCCTGCCCCTGAAGGCATCCGGCCACACCTTCAACGAGGGCGTCGACACGCTTCCCGTCGGTTGGGACTTCATCGAGCTGCGCATCGACGCGCTGACGAAGAACCGCGAGGAAACCCACGCCCTCGGCATCGATGTCGGCGATTTCGTCGCCGTCGATCCGCAGCCCGAATTCCTCGACAATGGCTACATCAATTCACGCCATCTCGATGACAAGGCCGGCGTCGCCATCGCGCTCGCCGCGATCAAGGCGCTGGAGGACGAGCAGGCTACGACGCCGGTCGACATCCACTGGCTGTTCACCATCGCCGAGGAGGTCGGCGTCGGCGCGGCCTCCATCGTCACGCCCGAAATCGCCTCGATGGTCACAATCGACAACGGCACCACCGCGCCCGGCCAGAACTCGTCCGAATTCGGCGTCACCATCGCCATGGCCGATCAGGCTGGCCCCTTCGACTACCATTTAACCCGCAAGCTGGTCGATCTGTGCCGCGAGAACGGGCTTCAGTACCAGAAGGACATCTTCCGCTACTACCGCTCGGATTCCGCCTCCGCCATCGAAGCCGGCCACGACGTGCGCACCGCGCTCGTTGCCTTCGGCATCGACGCCTCGCACGGCTACGAGCGCATCCACGTGCACGCGCTGATCTCGATCGCCGAACTCATTGCACGCTATGTCGTCAGCCCGCTCGAGATCGAGCGGGACGTCAGCGAAGTGTCGAGCCTTGAGGGCTTTACCGAACAGCCGATGGAAGAGGCCGAACAGCCGGAGTTCGACCCCGACATCCACGCCCACGCCGACGATCAGCGCTGAACGACGATCCGCGTCTGCTTGAGGCCGACGCGCTGCGTCAGCGAAAACAGTCGGGCTGCGTGTTCGGGATGAAGGCGCACGCAGCCTGCCGAGGCAGGGCGCCCGAGCCGGTTCACCTGATAGGTGCCGTGCACCGCGTAATGTCCGTTGTAGAAGATCGCATAAGGCATCGGCGCGTTCTCATAACGGCTCGACCTGTGGTTCTTCGAAAGCCATTTCGCAGACCACTGCCCGGTCGGCGTGATCTTGCCCTTGCGCGCCGTCGAAACCGGCCAGCGATAGAGCACCTTGCCGTTGTGGCTGACGGTCATCGTCTGGGTGGCAAGGCTCACCTTGGCAACCAGACTCGCCGCATGAGCCGAAACCGGCGCGATGGCCAGCATTGCCGCAAGGATGAGGGGAACGAAACGAACCATGAAAAGCGCTCCTGCAACCAGAGCGCTAGTAAATCACATCGCGAATATAACGCTACGTAACGTAGCCGTGAGAACCTGCTTTACTTCGCGCCGTGGTTAATCGGGGCCGGAAAGACGTTCGACGACGATTTGAACTTGCCCGCGTTAAGACCAGTTGTCGGCCTTATGAGCGCGACGCCGACGACTCCCTCCCCCTTGTGGGGAGGGATACAGGGTGGGGGTCACTTCAGAAAGACAGCAACCTTACCGCCGCGACGACTTGGCATCAAACGAAGCACTGCCGCCGTCCGTCCCATCAATTCCAGCGCCAGCGGCTCTGGTGCCGTTCGGCTTCCGCCTGCTGGCCCAGCACGAAGCCGATCACGCCGGCGAGCACCGAGGCGACGAGGATCGAGGTGCCGGGATTGTCCTTGACGACTTCATAGGCTTGCTGCGCCCGCTCGCTGGCCGCGCTCTGCAGTGAGGCCAGTTCCTCGCGCAAATCGGCGATCTGGCGCTCCAGGCCGTGCGTTTCGCGGTCGTCGTTCTGCATCGGGTCCATGGTCATGTCCTTGGTTGGGGATTGGACTTGCAAAACGAGCGGATGAACCGAGTGTTCCGGCGCGTGTGGAATATCGATGTGCGGACATGAAAAAGCCGGGCGCAAGGCCCGGCTTTTCAAATCGCGCCCCGCCAGTACATCCGTGGTCGGCACGCTATCGCAACAAGGTGCGCCAGATTGGTTAACGAAAGGTTAACGCCGCGCAAACGAAGATCACGATTGGAAATTCGAAATGGTGCCCAGGGACGGAGTCGAACCGCCGACACTGCGATTTTCAGTCGCATGCTCTACCAACTGAGCTACCTGGGCAACTGCTCCGGTCGGCCTTGAAAGGCCGGGGCGGTGTTGGTTTCCGCCGGAAGCGAGCGGGTTATAACACGCCAAATCGCGCTGTCCAGCGGCTGACGTTGCGAAAGTCGGCGAAAAATTTGCGCCCTTTTCAGCCGCGCTCGTCCTCGCTGCCGTCATCCTCGTCCTCGGTCGCGGGGATCACGTAGGAGCCGGTCAGCCAGCGGTTCAGGTCGACATTCTTGCAGCGTTCCGAGCAGAACGGAAAACTCGCGCGCTGCGATTGCTTGCCGCATTCGGGGCATGCGCGCTTGGGGCGCAGCGGCGTCACGTTGGCGGCGTCGAGCGCCATCAGACCGCCGTCCCAGTCGGTGCGCTTGCCGTGACCTTATAGCCGTCGCCGGCAAGAAGGCTCACCGTCTCGTAGAGCGGCAGGCCGACGACATTGGTGTAGGAGCCGACGAGCTTGACGACGAACGCGCCCGCAAGTCCCTGGATCGCGTAGCCGCCCGCCTTGCCGCGCCACTCGCCCGAAGCGAGATAGGCGTCGATCTCCTCGCGCGACAGGCGCTTGAAGCGGACGCGCGTCTCGACCAGCCTCAATCGCGATTTGCCGGTCGGCGTGATGACGGAGACACCGGAATAGACGCGGTGCGCGCGGCCCGAAAGAAGCCGCAGGCAGTCCTGCGCGTCTTCCAGCGTTTCGGCCTTGGGCAAAATGCGCCGTCCGACGGCCACCACCGTATCGGCGGCGAGCACGAAAGCCGGCTCCTCGCCGAGGCGCTTCATGCCTTCGGCGGCCTTATCGGCCTTGCCCTGCGCCAGCCGTTTGGCCAGCGAGCGCGGATGCTCGGCCCGGTTCGGCGTTTCGTCGATATCGGTCGCGAAGATGCGGTCGGGCTCGATGCCTGCTTGCTGGAGAAGCTCGATCCGCCGCGGCGAACCGGATGCAAGGACAAGCTTCTGGGGAATGCTCATCGAAATCCTGCGCCGCCGGGTGCGGGCTTACTTGAAGCGATAGGTGATGCGGCCCTTGGTCAGGTCGTAGGGCGTCATCTCGACCTGCACCTTGTCGCCGGTGAGGACACGAATGCGGTTCTTGCGCATCCGGCCGGCCGTATGGGCAATGATCTCGTGATCGTTTTCAAGCTTGACCCGGAACATCGCATTCGGCAACAATTCGACGACGACGCCCGGGAACTCGAGGACTTCTTCCTTCGGCATTCGGAACCTTTGGTTTGTGCTGGTTTCGGCTATATAGGCCGCGATTGGCGCGGAACCTATAGGAAGTTGGCGATTTTGGGAACACGCATAATGCGCGTGTCCGCTACGCTTTTCCAAACCGCTTTTGAATCTGCAACTTGAGCCGGTCGCGCACTTCGCGATAGGCGCTCATGATCTGCTCGCGCGTGCCCGTCGCGGTCGAAGGATCGGCCGTCGGCCAGTATTCGACGTCGATCGCCATCGACCGCGTCAGTTCGAGCGCGGCGTGGTGCGCCTCGGGCGCCAGCGTCACGATCAGGTCGAAATAGCTGTCTTCGAGATCGTCGAGAAGCTGCGGCGCATGGGCAACGCCGTTCAGCCCGGCCTCCTTCAGCACCGCCTCGACGAAGGGGTCGCGTTCGCCCGGCCGCACCCCGGCGGAGGCGACGAAAACACTCTTCGGCAAATCGTTTCGCGCCAGCGCCTCGGCCATCGGCGAGCGGATTGCGTTCATGCCGCACAGGAACAGGATCGATTTCGGCGCTGGTTTGTCGCCCGGCATCTGGCCTCAGCCCCGCCAGTGCAGCACGCAGACCAGCGTGAAGAGCCGTCGCGCGGTGTCGAAATCGACCTCGATCTTGCCCGACAGCCGGTCCATCAGAGTCTGCGAGCCCTCGTTGTGAAGCCCGCGTCGGCCCATGTCGATCGCCTCGATCTGGCTCGGCGTCGAGGTGCGGATGGCCTCGTAATAGCTTTCGCAGATCAGGAAATAGTCCTTCACGATCCGCCGAAACGGCGTCAGCGACAGGATATGCGTGACGACGGCCGCATCGTCCTCGCGCGCAATGGAGAAGACGAGCCGGGAATCGGCCAGCGAGAGCTTGAGCTTGTAGGGGCCGCCCGCATCGTCGCTGACCGGGTGGAAGCTGTTGTCCTCGATCAGGTCGAAGATCGCGACGGCGCGTTCGTGCTCGACATCGGGCGTCGACCGGCCGATCGATTCGTCGAGCTCGACGTCGATCAGGCGGTTGCGTGTCGTGTCGCCGCCGTCCATCGCGCTCACATGTTCAGCCGGATGGAGACGGCGCGACCGTGCCCGGCAAGCCCCTCGGCCTCGGCGAGCGCGATCGCCGCCGGCCCGAGCGCGCGAAGCTGGTCCGGGCCGCATTTCAGGATCGACGTCCGCTTGACGAATTCCATCACTGAAAGCCCCGACGAAAACCGCGCCGAGCGCGCCGTCGGCAGAACGTGGTTCGAGCCGCCGACATAGTCGCCGATTGTCTCGGGCGTGTGCCGGCCAAGGAAGATCGCGCCCGCATTGCGGATGCGCGCCATCAGCGCTTCGGGGTCGGCCACCGCAAGTTCAAGGTGTTCCGCCGCGATCCGGTCGATCAGCGGCAGCGCCGCGCCGAAATCGGGAACATGGATGATGGCGCCGAAATCGCGCCAGCTCGCCGCGGCGATCTCGCCGCGGGGCAGGGCCGCGATCTGCCGCTCGACTTCGGCCGCCACGCGTTCGCCGAACGCCGCATCGTCGGTGATCAGGATCGACTGCGCCGCGACGTCGTGCTCGGCCTGCGCGATCAAATCGGCCGCGATCCAGGCCGGGTCGTTGTCGGCGTCGGCGACGACAAGAATCTCGGAAGGTCCCGCGATCATGTCGATGCCGACCGTGCCGAACACCTGCCGCTTGGCCGCCGCGACATAGGCGTTGCCCGGTCCAACGATCTTGGACACCGGCCGGATCGTCTCCGTCCCATGGGCGAGCGCAGCGATCGCCTGCGCCCCGCCGATCCGGTAGATTTCGCTGACGCCGGCAATGTGTGCGGCCGCCAGCACCAGCGGGTTCACCACGCCATCCGGCGTTGGCACCACCATTACGATGCGTTCGACGCCCGCCACGCGCGCCGGCACGGCGTTCATCAGCACCGAACTCGGATAGCTCGCCGTGCCGCCTGGAACGTAAAGGCCGACGGCCTCGATCGCCGTCCAGCGCGAGCCGAGTTCGACGCCGATCGCGTCGACATAGCGGTCGTCCTTCGGCATCTGCCGCGCATGGTGCGAGGTGATGCGCTCATGCGCGAGTGTCAGCGCATCGAGCGTCCGCGCATCCACGGCACCAACCGCCGCCTCGATCTCCGCCGCGGAAAACGCAATGCCCGTATCGGAAAAATCGAGCCGGTCGAACCGGCGGCTGTAGTCGAGCATCGCCTCGTCGCCGCGCGCCCGCACGTCCGAAATGATCGCACGCACCGTGTCGTCCACGTCCTGCGCAGCCTCGCGCTTGGAGCCGAGGAACGCCGAGAACCCGGCCTCGAAATCGGCGTCGGTCATGTCGAGGCGAATGGCCATGTCGCTGCTGTCGTCCTTAGGTCGTGTGCTGGGGGCGGCTGCCGGTTTCCCATGCCGCGCCGAGGTCGGCAAGCCGTGCCTCGATGTATTCCACCTCGAGCCGCATGGCAGCATTGCCGGCAAAAACGAGCTCGATCGTTCCGCCCGGCAGTTCCCCGGCCATGAAGCGGATCGCGAGCAGTTCGTGAACGTCCTGCGGCCGCGTCCGGTCGACGCCCGAAAGCTTGATGCCGGTCACGCGCTCGAAATGCAGCGCCGTGCGGCGGCGCTCGTAGTCGCGGCGGAAAAAGCCGGTCTTCTTTTCCCAGACGAAGCGGTTCATCGCGACGACGAGCCGCTTCTCGGCCGGAAAATAGGCGATGTCGCCGGTCTTCAGGACGGCGTCCTGGCAATGAGCGGAAATGACCTTCAGGTCCTCTTCGTCGAGTGCGACGAGTTTCAGTTCGCTCATTCCACAGGCCCCGATCTCGCATTGTCGAACGCCGGCAGGTGCCGGCGCTTTCAATGATATAGTTTAGTTGCAGCGCAACGAAAACCCGATCAGGAGGACAGCCGCTCGATCGCTGCGCCGCATTCGGAAAGCTTGGTCTCCAGCCGCTCGAAGCCGCGGTCCAGATGATAGACGCGGTTGACGATCGTCTCGCCCTCGGCCGCCAACCCCGCGATCACCAGCGACACGGAGGCGCGAAGGTCGGTCGCCATGACGGGCGCGCCGCGCAGCCGGTCGACGCCGTCGATGATCGCCGACTGGCCGGAGAGCGAAATCTGTGCGCCGAGCCGCGCCAGTTCCTGAACGTGCATGAACCGGTTTTCGAAGATCGTCTCGGTGATCTTCGAGCGCCCGTCCGCCTTGGTCATCAGCCCCATGAACTGCGCCTGCAAATCGGTCGGGAAGCCGGGGAAGGGCTCCGTCGTGATGTCGACCGGCCCGATGCCCGAGCCGTTGCGCACGACACGCAGGCCCGAATTCGTCTGGGTGATCTCCGCGCCCGTCTGCGCAAGCGTGTCGAGCGCGTTCTGCAACAGATCCGCCCGCGCGCCTTCCAGCAGCACGTCGCCGCCGGTCATCGCGACGGCCATCGCATAGGTGCCGGTCTCGATCCGGTCCGGAATGACCTCGACGCGGGCGCCGTGGAGGCGTGCGACGCCGTCGATCACGATGGTCGCCGTGCCCGCCCCCGAAACCTTGGCGCCCATGGCGTTGAGGCATTCGGCGAGGTTGACGACTTCCGGCTCCTGCGCGGCGTTTTCGAGGATCGTCTGCCCCTTGGCCAGCGTCGCGGCCATCATCAGGACATGCGTCGCGCCGACGGAAACCTT
The DNA here is from genome assembly GCF_052435475.1 of Aliihoeflea sp. Lineage (NCBI taxonomy): Bacteria > Pseudomonadati > Pseudomonadota > Alphaproteobacteria > Hyphomicrobiales > Phyllobacteriaceae > Aliihoeflea > Aliihoeflea sp. Next base: position 7,783 of record NZ_JBQVMV010000016.1, on the reverse strand, counting down.
GGGGAAGGCATAGCGCGCGCCGATCAGGCCCTTCTTCGCCTTGGCGATGATGTAGCCCTGCTCGATCTCGATGTCGGCCGAAAGCGCCCGCAGACCATCGATGAAGAGGTCGACCGGACGCGTACCGATCGCGCAGCCGCCCGGCAGCGACACTCGACATTCGCCCATGCGCGCCAGAAGCGGCCCGATGACCCAGAAGCTCGCCCGCATCTTGGAGACGAGTTCATAGGGCGCGGTCGTGTCGACGATTTCCTTGGCGGTGAAGTTGATCGTCCGCGAATAGCCTTCCTGTTGCGAAAGCCGCCGTCCATTGACCGAATAGTCGACGCCGTGATTGCCCAGAATGCGGATCAACTGCTCGACGTCGGCCAGATGCGGCACGTTGTGCAGCATCAAGGTCTCGTCGGTCAGGAGCGAGGCGATCATCAAGGGGAGGGCGGCGTTCTTCGCGCCCGAAATCGGAATGGTGCCGCGCAGTTCGTTGCCGCCGACGATGCGGATGCGATCCATCTTATGTTTCTCTTTCCCGGTCCAGGCGAGGACTCGGCCAGTGTTCGCAGGGGTAAAGGCGGGGCTGTAGCGTATCGAAACGGCCGGTTCAAGGAACGCGCCGGGATGCGCTCACGAATCCCCGCCGCCGTCATTCTCCTGCAACAGCCCCTCCGGCCGCTCGTCGGCCGCGCCAGCCCGCCGCGCGCGCGACTGTGCCTTGCGCTTTTGCAAATTGGCGCGCAGCCGCTCGGCAAGGCGCTTTTGTCGGGCTTCCTCCTGGCGCTCGGCTTCGCTGGTCTTAGGGGGCGGACGTGTCTGGCTGGTCATGGTGGATATCTAGCGTCTGTCCCGCGCCGACGGAACAGCTTTCGCAAGGTCGCCTGAAAAGCTGGCTACCCCGCTTGCGCTCTCCCCCCTCCTATGGCAGAAGACCGCCGCATCCGGAAGCTGCGGTAGCTCAGTGGTAGAGCACTCCCTTGGTAAGGGAGAGGTCGAGAGTTCAATCCTCTCTCGCAGCACCATCCAAATCCATGAATTGTCTGACGTGCCGCAACGGTCGCTCGAGACCGCCGACGGTCTGAAAACGTGCGGATGCCAATCGCGACACACCTCAAAGGACTTCGTCGCGATTGGCTGAACCCGGTCGGCGGCTTGCGCCGCATCGTCATGCGTTCACGCCGCGCGGACTTGCGCCCTTGGCCGAATGTTCTGATTCATCCGGAACACGTTCAATGGGTCATATTTCCGCTTTATCTCGACGAGACGCTGGTAGTTCGCCCCATACGCCGCCTCGACGCGGTCCGTCTCGTCTTCGGGCATGAAGTTGATGTAGGCGGTTCCGGCCGCATAGGGCCGCGCGGCGTCGAACAGGTCGCGCGCCCAGTCAATGCAGGGCCGGTCCATGCGGATTTCCCGCCAGCGGGCGTGGACGTTCATGACGTAATGCGCGCTGCGTTGCGGAAAGGCGGTGGCGTCGGTGGAGATGCGGCCGGCGGCGCCGCCGACATGTCCGAGAAAGACTTCGCATTCGGGGCCGGGCAGGCGCCCGATCGCGTCGACGAGAACGTCGATCGCTTTGTCCGAAAGCTCGGTGAAGTCGTGGCTCTTCCAGTAATTGCGCGCGCCGGGGGTGAGGAGCGGGTCGAAGGCCTGCTGCCAGGCGACGAACGGTGTCGGGGCGACCACGTCGGCGATCGGCATTCCGATCGAGCGCAATGGCGCCGTCGCCTTTTCGCCGTCTTGGAGGTCGCCGCAATAGCACATGGCAAGGACGATGACCTCCTTGCCATGCCATTCGGCAGGCAGGAAGGGCAGGGGTGGCGCCTGGCGCATGACGACCCAGCAGGTGAGCTCGTCGGGCGCGGTTTCGAGCGCCTTGCGATAGGCTTTCAGCACGGAACGCGCAGCGGCGAACGGATGAACGACGAGGCCCGACAGCACCTGCGGGCCGACCTGGTGAAGCTGGAATTCGAAGGCCGTCACGATGCCGAAATTGCCGCCGCCGCCGCAGATTGCCCAGAACAGGTCCGGATTTTCCGAAAGGCTGGTGCGCAGCACTTCGCCGTTGGCCGTCACCACGTCGGCGCTGATCAGATTGTCGATGGTGAGGCCGAACTTGCGCGTCAGCCATCCAAAGCCGCCGCCCAGCGTGAGCCCCGCAACGCCGGTCGTCGAGTTGATGCCGGTCGGCACCGCGAGCGCAAATGCCTGGGTCTCCTTGTCGAGATCGGCCAAAAGCGCACCGGGTTCGACCCATGCGCGCCGGATCGACGGGTCGACGCGCACCGAGCGCATCTGCGACAGGTCGATCAAAAGGCCGCCATCGCAGACGGCGTTGCCGGCTATGTTGTGCCCGCCGCCGCGCACCGAGACGAGCAGGCCGTGCTCGCGCGCAAAGCGGACCGCATGGACGACGTCGGACGCGCCTGCACAGCGCATGATCAGTCCAGGGCGCCTGTCGATCATGGCATTCCAGATCGAGCGCGCATCGTCGTAGGACGCGTCGCCCGGTTCAAGCACGCTGCCGCGCAATCTGCCCGCAAGCGCTTCGATCTCGCTGGCACTTATCGTGGTCGATCCGGTGTCGAGATTGACGATGTTCGTATCGAGCATGACCCGTTCCTTCCGGTGACTGGGGCCGCCCAACGCCGCAGTCATGGTGCGCCCGCGAAGGTGTCCCGGCAAGTTGCACAAGTGACTAGGGCCCTCAACTCTTTGGGCTACCGATTTAACTGAGCACGGATGAGGTCTCTCCAAATACGAGACGTAGACGAACCGGATTTATCGTCGGATACTGGCGAGACCTCAGATAATCAGAGCCGGATGGTCAGATGAAAAACTTGGTCCTTCGAACAGTCGCAGCAATCATGATCCTGGGCCCATCCTCCGCTTTCGCGCAGGATCTGGCCGCCGGCGAAAAACTCTACCAGAGCACATGCCGGGCCTGCCACGGTCCAAGCGCCCAAGGCATGGCCAGCTTCCCCAAGCTGTCAGACAAGACCGAAGAAATTCTCGTCGAGCGGCTGCAGACCTATCGCGAAGGCGAGAAGGTCGGCCCCAATTCCGCATTGATGATCCCCCATGCGACCAAGCTGACGGACGAGGATATCGAGAACATCGCAGCCTATATCACGACGACGTTTCCGTAGGACTTCTTGGCCCGCCATCCGCAATAGATGCCGGGCGCCGCTTCATTGGATTTCCGGCCGTAGGTTTCACTGCTTGATGTAGCAAGACGGCGGCGTTAGCCTCGTGATCCCGTTGAGGAACGGAAGGAGAATTGCACCAACGTTCGAGGCTGCCGCCTCGACAACACTGGGAGGAGTGAATGTTGGAAAGATCTCGTATCGCGAAAACCTTGCCTTATGCGGCCGCGCTGGCCTGTTCGACCATCGTTGCCGTGCCGACGCTTGCGATGGCCACGAATACGACCAGCCTGGAGCACAGCGTGGTGCTGGAAGGCCTGCAGGCCCCGTGGGATATGGCGTTTCTCCCGGATGGAACGATGTTCTTTACCGAGAAGTGTCACGGCCTCTCGGTTCTTCTGCCTTCGGGCGAGGTCAACAAGCTGCTCGGAATGAACGAGGTCGAAGGCTATGCCACGACGGCCGACGATCTCGTTTGCGAGGGCCAGGCGGGCATGAACGGCGTGGCCGTCGATCCGGACTTCGAGGAAAATCGCCGGATCTACGTCTATTCGACCTCCGCCATGTCGGACCCGCGGACCAACAGGGTCCTGCGTCTCGAGGTCGACGAGGCGTTGAGCAACGTCTCCGAGCGAACCGACATTGTCGACGACATCCCCTACAAGGTCGCCGAATCCGATCATCCGTTCGGCGGTCCCGGCGCGCACAATGGCGGACGCATCCGGTTCAGCCCCGGCGACGGCTTCCTTTACGTGACGACGGGGGACAATCACAACAGTGAAATCCCCCAGAGCCCGACCCTCATGGGCAGCAAGGTGCTGCGCATCGATACCGACGGCAACGCCGCTCCCGACAACGCCCCGCCTGAGGGCTTCGACCCGCGCACATACACTTACGGGCATCGCAACGTGCAGGGCATCGCCTTCCACCCCCAGACCAACACGCCGATCGTCGCCGAGCACGGCCCATGGCACTCCGACGAGATCACCGTGCTGGTCAATGGCGGCAATGGCGGCTGGGATCCGCGGCCGAACATGGCCGGGCGCGAAGAGTGTCCGGACGACTATTGCGGCTATTCCCCCAACCAGATGGAAGGCATGAACCGCTACGAACGCGCGGCCTTCATGCCGATGACGGACCTCGAAACCTATCCCGACGCCATGAAGCCCATCTGGGACAACAATGGCTGGTCGCAGGGGACGGGCTCGGCTGAGTTCCTGACGGGCGAGCAGTGGGGCGACTGGGACGGCGCGCTGGTGGTAGGAATCATGGGCATCGGCTTCGGCGGCACGCCGATCGGCCAGCGCATCGATGTCATCCAGTTGAACGAAGAGGGCACCGAAGTCGTCGACGTGACCGAGATGACCCTGCCGATGGAAGCGGGTCGCTTCCGCTCGGTCGTGCAGGGTCCCGACGGCAGCCTCTACACGGCCGTCGACGAGGGCATGATCCACAAGCTCACGCCTTGATCTGAATGCTGACCGCATCTGCGCCATTTTCGGATGGCGCAGATGCGGTATCCAGCCCCGGATCTATCGCAGCAGCGAGCGCCCGGTCATCGCTTGTGGCTGCGCGACCTCCATCAGTTGCAACAGCGTTGGCGCGACATCCGCCAGCACGCCATTGCTCACCGTTCCGTCCCACGGCCCGACGATCACCGGCACCGGGTTCGTCGTATGGGCCGTGTGCGGCTCGCCGGTCACGCGGTCGATCATTTCCTCGCAATTGCCGTGGTCGGCGATGACCATCAGCCTGCCGCCGCGCCGCTCCACCGCTGCCGCGATACGCCCGAGCGCCGCGTCCACGGTCTCGACGGCACGGATCGCCGCGTTGAGATCGCCGGTGTGGCCGACCATGTCGGGATTGGCGAAATTGACGACGACGAATTCGTAACTGCCGCCGTCGATCGCCTCCAGCACGCGCTCGGTCAGTTCGGGCGCCGACATTTCCGGCTTGAGGTCATAGGTCGCGACCTTGGGCGAGGGCACCATGACGCGGTCTTCACCGGGGTAGGGCACTTCCTCGCCGCCATTGAGAAAATAGGTGACGTGCGGATATTTCTCGGTCTCGGCCAGATGCACCTGCCGCAGCCCGGCCTTGGACACGGTTTCGCTCAAGCCATCGGCCAGCGTCTGCGGCTCGAACAGCACCTTCATGTAGGCGTCGAGCCCGCCGCCATAGGACACCATGCCGACGCGAGCCGCAAAGTCGATGCGCCTTTCCCGTGCGAACCCGTCGAATGCCGGATCAACCAGCGCCAGGAGGATTTCCCGCGCGCGGTCGGAGCGGAAGTTGAAAAAGACCAATCCGTCGCCATCCCTCATGCCGCCATAGGTGCTTATCGCCGTCGGCGTCATGAACTCGTCGGTCTCGCCGCGCGCTTGCGCCGCGGCCAGCGCGTCGCCCACCGTGGCCGCCCGCTCGCCCGCCGCGTCTACGATTGCGTCATAAGCGAGCTTCACGCGGTCCCAGCGCCTGTCGCGATCCATCGCGAAATAGCGGCCGCTCACCGTGGCGATGAACGCGCCCTCCGGCCGCCGGCGCTCCAGCTCGGCCAAGAATTGGGGCGCGGAATTCGGCGCCGTATCGCGCCCGTCGGTAAAGGCGTGAATCGCGACCGGAACGCCCGCGCCGGCGAGGAGACCGGCCAGCGCCAGCGCGTGCTCGATATGCGCGTGAACGCCGCCATCGGAGACGAGCCCGGCCAGATGGCAGGTGCCGCCGCTTGCCTTCAGCGCGTCAATCAGCCCGCTCGCCGCCAGCCGCTCGGCGAGCTCGGAGCCTGCAGCGGCATTGTTGATGCGTGGCAGGTCCTGGTAGACGATCCGTCCCGCGCCAATATTGAGATGTCCGACCTCCGAATTGCCCATCTGGCCTTCCGGCAGCCCGACGCTCGGGCCGAAGGTCGTCAACGTCGCATGCGGCCAGGTCGTCCACAGCCGGTTGAAATTCGGCGTCGCCGCCAGCGCCACCGCATTGCCTTCCGCCCGCTCGCTGAGCCCCCAGCCGTCGAGGATCGTCAAAACCACCGGTGTGCTCATTCTGGGCCCTCTCTTGCTTGAGATCGCCCGTAGATAGGCCAGCTACGTCCAAGGCCAAAGCGGAAAATCGTCATTTGCCGACGCGCGCCGAAGGGTCGAATATCGCCCGCTTGGTTGACAAGCGGACAGCCGGTCAGTCATCTGCCGCGACTTTTGAGCCTCGAGGAATTTTTGATGACGAATGTCGCCCTAACGGGGCTCGCCCGCGATCTCGCCCGCCGCGCCGAAAGCGGCCGTCCGGTGCGCATCGGCGTCATCGGCTCGGGCGAAATGGGCACGGATCTGGTCACGCAGGGCATGCTGATGCCGGGCATCGAGGTTGCGGCGATCTCGACCCGCCGACCCTGGACCGCCCGCGCCGCGATCGAAATCGCTTATGGCGACGATTCCCGCGCCGCCGAGGCCGACACGCAGTCGAAGGTTACCGCGGCCATCGAGGCCGGCCGCATCGCCATCACTGCCGTCGAGACCATGGTGACCAACCCGCTGATCGACGTCGTCATCGACGCCACCGGCAAGCCCGGCGTCGCCGCCGATTACGACCTGATGGCGATGGAGCACGGCAAGCACCTCGTCATGATGAATGTCGAGGCGGATGTGACGATCGGCGCGTATCTGAAGCGCGAGGCGGATCGGCTCGGCGTCGTCTACACGGTCGGCGCCGGCGACGAGCCGTCCTCCTGCATGGAACTGATCGAGTTCGCCACCGCGCTCGGCCTGCGGGTCGTCTCCGCCGGCAAGGGCAAGAACAACCCGCTCAACCACGACGCCGTGCCCGATCAGTATCGTGAGGAAGCCGAGCGGCGGAACATGAACCCGCGCATGCTGGTCGAGTTCATCGACGGTTCCAAGACCATGGTCGAGATGGCCGCCATCGCCAATGCGACGGGCCTCGTGCCCGACAAGCCGGGCATGCACGGCCCGAGCGCCGGCCGCGACGAACTCGCCCGGGTGCTCATCCCGCGCGAGGATGGTGGCGTCCTGTCGAAAAAGGGCGTGGTCGATTATACGATCGGCAAGGGCGTCGCCCCCGGCGTCTTCGTCGTCGTCGAGGCGACGCACCCGCGCGTCATCGAACGCATGGATGACCTTCATGTCGGCAAGGGTCCGTACTACGCCTTCCACCGGCCCTACCATTTGACCAGCCTCGAAGTCCCGCTCTCCTGCGCCCGCGCTGTCCTCTACGGCAAGGCCGACATGGTGCCGCTGGCCAAGCCCGTCGCCGAAGTCGCCGCCGTCGCCAAGCGCAATCTTGCCGTCGGCGAAACCTTCGACGCCATCGGCGAGACCTGCTACCGCTCCTGGACCATGACGGCAGGCGAGGCGGCAGCCGCCCGAGCCGTTCCCGTCGGGCTCCTGGAAGGCGGCAAGGTGCTGAAACCGGTCAAAAAGGGCGACCTCATAACCCTCGACAACGCCACCCCCGACACCACCACCCGCCTCTGGGCCCTCCGCCAAAAGCAAGAAGAAATGGTCGCCACCCTCGGCTAGTGGCGAGCTATTGCGCTCGACGAACACCCCCACCCTCTATCCCTCCCCACAAGGGGGATCGTTGCAAAATCGGTGTAGCGAGCATTTTGATGCTGCACGAAGGCGTTTGTCTGC
>NZ_JBQVMV010000015.1:0-115901 GCF_052435475.1 Aliihoeflea sp. | reverse complement strand
CCACAAGGTCGAGAACCTGTTCGCCAGGCTCAAGGACTGGCGACGCATCGCAACCCGCTACGACCGATGCGCCCACACCTTCTTCTCGGCCATCTGCATCGCAGCCGCCGTCATCTTCTGGCTCTGATCAATGAGTCCTGAGCCTAGACATTGGTGACAGCCGCTATACCCTGTGGTGAGGCTCGCTAATGCGCCAGGACGACCCCTTCGCCATGGCCGGCGACGTCTGGATCTCGGTGGGTGGTGCCGCCGTCGCATTCCATCCCATCGCAACTTATGGTCTTCTCGTTGCCCCATGGGTCGGAATCTTTGCAACGCAACGGTGGGTGTGCGAACGGCGCGCGGCTCGGCAGACCCGCCGAGATTGCCTGCATCGGCGGCCGGTAGCTGAGCTAACCGCGGCCTGTTCATCTGCTCCGTTGAATGTGCAGGATCCTTCAAGCGTCGACAGCGCCGCGTCCGACCCCGCCATGTTGAAGGTAGTCGAGATTGCCGCACCGTCGAACAGCAGCTCTAGTGTCAGCGACGACGCCCTTTGCAGCGCGGCTAGTAGGTCCAGCACCTCCGCACCGGCGATGAAAACGCCACTTGATTGCGGAGTATCGAACCATATTTGCCGGTCCGAGATGGCAGCGTCGATCCGGACGTCCACCGCGCGCTGACTTGTTGCGCTACGCGCTGGAGGCGGCCCAGCAGGTGCTGGCGGAGACGCAAAGCGCCGTCCTGCCGCTGGTCCCATATCTCGATTCCCTGCGCTGGGTGTTCATCGTCGTGGCGCTCGGCGGCATCACGGTCACCATCTATACCCGCCTCGATGACTGGAAGCGGGGGCAGCGATGATCGCAGCGCTTCTCACCGGGATCGCCACGATCCCTTGGATGCGGGCGGCTCTGCGCTACGGCGCCATCGCGCTGGCCGAGCTTCTGTTCCTGCTTTCGCTTGGGAGGTCCGGCGAGCGAGCGGGACGCCTCGCCAAACGCCTTGAGACCACGGAGAAGGCCAATGATATCCAACGTTAGATGCTGGAACGCTGTGATGCGCGACCAAGCGCGGGCCTGTGAATAGCGTAGCGCGGTCAGCAAGGTCGCTCGAGCACCGCGGTGCTGGGTTCATTGCCCCGAAAGGGAAACGGCGCTTCCACTCAGGATCGACGTACGTAGTCGTCGCCGATCTCGATCTGAAGCTCTTCAGATCGCAGCCAGATCGAAAGGCCTTCCGTCGAGGCTTCCACCTGTTCCGGCTTCCGCAGGGCGCACTCCCATACCGTCGCCACACGCCACCCGTCTTCGAGGAGTTTTGTGCGAACGGCGCTGTCTCGAGCGGCGTTCGCATCGAACTTCGCCCGCCAGAACTCCGGCCGGGTTGCCGGGACGGTCGCGTAGCGGCACCCCTCGTGTCGGTGCCAGAAGCAGCCGTGCACGAAGACCACGGCGCGGTGCTTCGGAAGGACAAGGTCCGGTCGACCGTGAACCTTACCGGAATGAAGCCGGAATCGGAAACCGCGCGCGTGCAATGCCCGCCTGAGAGCCAGCTCGGGCTTGGTGTTCTTTCCCCTGATTCCCGACATCATCCGGGAACGGGTCTGCTGGTCCACGATATCGGTCACATCCGCCTGGTCTTCGTCCCTGAACCTGGTATACACCGGCTGAATGAAATTCGTCAGGATCCTGATTTGCCTTCCACTTTCGGCATTGTCGATCTGTTTGCCGGCCCGGGCGGACTTGGCGAGGGGTTCGCTTCCCTCGTCGAGGACGGCCATGCGCCGTTCCGGATCGGCATCTCGGTCGAGAAGGAGGCGTCGGCCCATCGAACCCTGATGCTCCGCGCGTTCCTGCGCGAGTACCGTGCGCGTTATGGCGTCTTGCCGAAAGAGTTTATCGATTTCCATGCGGGCCTGGCATCCGAACCGGACTGGTCAGCCGTCGACGCTGAAGCGTGGCAGCATGCCATCGACGAAGCCCGCGCGCTCGAGCTCGGCACTGGGGGTGCGGCGACCGCCATAGATGGCGCCATCGCGACGCTGAAAGCAAAGTACGACGACACGATTGTGATCGGCGGCCCGCCCTGTCAGGCCTATTCCCTGGTGGGACGCGTTCGCTCCAGAGGCAAGGTCGGTTACGTCCCGGAGGAGGATGCGCGGCACTACCTCTTTCGCGAGTACATCCGGGTCCTCGACAAGCTTCGCCCGGCTGCCTTCGTTATGGAAAACGTGAAGGGCATGCTTTCGTCGACCGTCGAGAGCCGGCTTGTCTTCGAGATGCTGATGGAGGATTTGTCGTCGCTCGGCACGGGTCATGCCCATCACTACGAACTTCGTGCCGTCCGGGTCGAGGATGGCAGGGCGAGCCTGCAGGAGGCGGCACAGCCTTCGGATTTCATCGTGCGCGCCGAGGCGTTCGGAGTCCCGCAGCGTCGCCACAGAGTGATCATCGTCGGTATCCGTTCCGACCTCGCAGACCGGGCCTTCGTTGCGGAGATCGCTGTATCTGGGATGGCGCAAACCGTCCGCGATGTCATCGAAACGATGCCCGTCTTGCGAAGCGGCATCAGCCGCGGGCGCGACGACGCGGCTGCCTGGCGAGGAGAAGTCCTCGACGCCGCGAAGCTGCTGGCCGGCATCTCCAGGGGGAAGGAGAAACGTGCGCTCCGTGAAGCATTCCTGACCGTTTCGGAGCGCGTGAAGGAAAACCCGCCTATCGTTCGGGCTGCGTCACGGTTGCCAGACGGCTACGGCACTTCGAACGATGAGTTGCTGCAGTGGATCGAGCGACCGGAACTTCGCGCGATGGCCCAGCACGAGACGCGCGGGCACATGGCATCGGATCTGGGTCGCTACCTGTTTGCTGCCGTGTTCGGGACCGTCCATGGCTACAGCCCGAAGGCCGCCGATTTTCCTCTGGTGCTCAGCCCCGATCACCGCAACTGGCACAGCGGTGTGTTCAATGACCGCTTCCGGGTTCAGCTGGCGGACGAGGCATCGACGACGGTCACGAGCCACATCTCGAAGGATGGCCACTACTTCATTCACCCCGATCCCATCCAGTGCCGGAGCCTGACGGTTCGCGAAGCTGCTCGTCTGCAGACCTTTCCCGACGATTACCTGTTCCTCGGCAACCGCACGCAGCAGTACGTCCAAGTTGGCAACGCAGTGCCGCCCTACCTTGCCCGTCAGATTGCCAAACTATTGTCAGCCACTATTGGCTGACTGGGGGCCTACACAAATTAACCGATACCTTGCTAAGTCGTAGATATGTCCTGCCCCTAGGCTTCCCTGATTGCGGCGCCTTCCTTTGCTGAAATAGTTAGTACCTCGTCAGCGTTCACAAAATTTATTATTGCAGATGAGTGGGTTGCAACGAATATCTGGCCAAACCTCTGTGAAGCAAAATCCATCATTTGAACCTGCAGGTCTGGGTGAAGATAGATATCCGGCTCGTCAAGGACCAAAACTGCTCCGTCTGAACCACGCATGAACTGAATAACCATTTGCATCCATACCTGGAGACCAAAGCCTGACCAGAAAATCTCCCTCGGAATTCCATTTTCAAAGAATATCATCTCCACAGGTTCCCCATTTCCAATAACTTTGGGGCGATCGAGAGATATATCGGGCCAAGCGGCTGATACATTTTGAGAAAACTCATCGAACTCTCTTCCCGTGCGTCGGATAAGGATATTCCTAAGGTGCCTGTGGGCTGTGCGTGTATTCTCGCTGCTGGAGATGGTCTTATCAGTCAAATAGTACTCGCGCTCTTCAACCGGACCTAAAGTCGGCACCACTACCAACGACAAAGGGAACTGACGTTGAAAGGCGGCAGTCGTTCTGGGTAGTGGCCCCTCGGTAAGCAGGTAGGCTTTGATTGGATAATCTGGGTGGAGGATGATCACAAACTGCGAGCCGTTCCTCAATGAAATTCGAACCGAAGCCGGATTGTCCGAGTAATTCCACGTGATATTCGTCATGGGAATCTTCAATGCTGTGGTTGGCAGTGTGAAGCCAACACAGCTTTTTCCCTCAAATTCAGTTAACTCCGGCACTCGTCTAGATACAAACCGAAGCACATCATGTGTTACCCTTAGTGCGTCAAGGATGCTCGATTTACCCGCATTATTTCTACCAGTAAGAACATTCTTGGTGCCTGCATCAATCTGGAATCCTCGAAACTTCTTGAAGTTCTTCAAATGAATGGACGCGATGTGCCCGTCACTTTTCGTACTGCTTGGGCTCCTACCTTCATTGACTGCCTTCTTCAAAGAGGTGAGGTCAGGTTTGATTTTGCGCCTGCGCTGATCTCGAAGGTCTATTTGTCCATCAATCTCGTACGTTGTAACTGGCGTATGGGAATTTACCCAGTCGATTGACCAGTCAGATTCTTCATGGTCCCAGCTAGTGTAATTGACTTCCGCGAAGCTACCCTTTGAGAAGGAAGTCGATCTTGCTCGATGAAAATCTTCTGCTGTAGGTTCTGACACGAATTCTGATGACGAGAACGCTCGGGAAACGTCAGAAGTATTTTCGACACAACTGATTAAGCGTTGGTGAGCTTTACCAGATTTCTGATCGTCTTGCATTTGCTTTCCTTGTTAAAACCTGGAGGAGGACTTGCGCACACATCACATGATTCGTTCAATGGCTCTTCAACTCGCTTATTCCCTCCATTTGTTGAGGGAAGTCTGCCAATTTGATCCTTTCCCAGGTCTCCCGGCGTTTCGCCACCTCTGATATCTGCTGGCCCGGGGCGATCCTGTTGAACTCGGCGTTTACGACGATGGCCCAGTCCCAGAGCAGGTCCCGCAGGCCAACTGAAATCCCTTGCCGCATCCATATCTGCTCAAGATCGAGCCGATCACCAAGTTGATCGGCAACAACCGATACGACGTAAGTCGCGATGTTGACCCATCCCTGGCGAAACACCTCCTTTGCTTCTTTTGTCTTGATCATGCTTTCGATCGCCTTGAACAGGATGACCTTGGCGATCATCGCCCGGTACCAGCGGGCATCGAGCGGGCTGGGTACGATTGTCGGATCGTCATCGAGAGCAGCCATAAAAGCCGCGAAGTTCTTCTCGCCAGCCATAGCGACCTGGTTCGGTTTGCAGCGCCACGCTTCGTGGTACTTGGCGATGTCGTTCTTGGTCAGCTTGCGTTTCGGCGGGATCATCTCCTTCAGGTTTCGCCTTTTGGCCGGCGTAGTGCCTTCTCTCAGCAGCATGACGTTGTAGGCTCCAGCTGCGCGCTCGTAGAACCATCGCGTTGCACCGTCGGGGCACCACGTGTCGTTCGCGAGTTTCTCAAGCTCTCGATGGAACGGGCGGTTCGCCGACAGGTCGGACATTTTCACCGCGTTCTGACTGTTCGCATACCGTGATACGTTGCTGATCAGTCTCTCGCGCGCTTCGTCCTGCGATCCCTTGAGGATGATGATCTTGGCCGGGACCATGACATGGCTGAGATCGATAGTACGATCATCGCGGGATGAGAAGTAGATGGTCGAGGTTGTCTGGCCGCCGTTCACGATCTGCAGACCCTTCAGGAAGGACAGGCCCAGATTACCGTCGTCGGTCCGCTCGAAGGCCGCTTCGTCGCAGACAAGCACAAGACCATTGTTGAAGGCGAGGAAGTGCTCCGGTTCCTTACGCAGCGTTTCGACGATGCCCTTGTTGACCGCGCGCTTGGTCCCCAGAAAGGTGCGAACATTAGCTTCGAGCAGCGTCGTTCCGTAGCGCAGATAGAGATCCCGAATGAGCTGCCCGGGAATGGCGGTTAGGGCATACTCGTAGTCAGCGTCAGGATCCGGGACATGTACGCAGGGGAGTGCCCGACCGATCGACTGGACGAAACTCACGGCCAGTTCGTCTCGCGGTTTGCCCTCGGTGTGGCGGAACAGCCTCTCCATATCCATGGCCTCGACGGCCACCATTTTCTGGTGAACCTCCTTGTTCGAGAACCGTTTGGTTTTGGTCTTGCCATCGGTTATCACGAACACTCGAAGTCGGTCGATGTCGCCCCAGCGAGAACGAATGGTGGCGACCAGATCCCTGACGGGATGCGTCGGATCGATCCTTGCGTCGAGGTTGCCGCTTGCCGCTCGAAAGAGAAAGCGAACGCCTTCGGTTGCGGTTGCGGTGGCATCCGGGTCGCTGAGATCGTTCAGCTCTTCTGTCCCGAAATAGTGGGTCACGAAGAGGTCGAGAGCCGTTTCATCGGAGCTGAGCGCATAGCCCGTAATGCGGAGCCTTGCGTTTCCGACCTTGCCGCTCCAGTGGCAAACGGTAGGTGCCTCGCAGATCCCGGCTTCCGCAACGTGCTCCATGACCATTTCCGCAAAAACGAGCTCATCCGAAGGAAATGGGCCTTCGCCAGCCTCCACACGCTCGGCGATGATGGTCTGCAGGTCGGAACGAAAGTTGCGGTGAAATTCTTCGAGGCTCATATCAATCCAGTCCAAATTCGTTGATCAGCTCCGAAAGTCCGATCGAGGGAACTTCGAGCGCGTCGAGGTCGAGCACATAGGCAGCTGAACGGATGGCAGCTGGAAGCGCCGCGCGCGTAAGGCGCGGCATGTCACCTTCCGCGCCGAACGCCCTTGCGTCCTTCAATGTTAATGTGCGCCCGTAGAGCGCTGCATGCTCGTCGAGGTACCCCATCACCATGAGCAGCGCTTCGAACCCGCGTTGCACTCCGGCCATTCCGAACCTCTCTCGGAGTTCAGTCACAAGACCGATGAGCGAGATCCCATCGATATTCTCCTCGAAGCGAAAGGCGCACAGGAAGTTGGGCGCCCGGTCACCATCCAGCTGTTCGATGCTGTTGATCCGCGCGAGGAAGCTGCCGGTCCGGATCGTGCTCTTCACCTCTATCGCGCCTCCCCGAACGCGGAAGTCCTGTGCAGCCCGTAACGGTCCCTGCCAGCAGTCGAGAGCACCGGCTCCGAGGGAGGTTTCCGTGAGCAGCCTGAGCATCCAGAGTTCGCCGAGCAGGCCGGTCTGCGCCTCGGACGAAAGAGGGCGGTGTGATCGGGCCATGAAAGCCTGCCACTCCCTGACACGCTCGAGGAACGCCTCCATAACGTCGCGGCCCGCGCCGTTGGCTGCAGTCTCCAGCGCTCTCAAGACATCCACGACCATGATGGCGAAGATGTCGGGTGAGCCCTCTGGCCGCCTGACGAGAGCAATCGCCGTCTTACCAGCGAATTCGGTCGGCGCCTCGATGCAGGAGACGTCAAAGCCCTTGCCTTCAGGAAGCCTTGCCGGGTTCACCGGCCAAGATCCCGGAAAGGAGACGATCAGCGCCTCCCGCCCGAGTGGAAACTGACAACCCGCCTCAACCGAGACCACGCCCATATCGGTGAGATGTACAAACCGCCAGTCTTCCGCCGCTTCCTGTCGCGCAAGCGATCGCCAGGCACGAGCAATCCCCTCTTCAGTCCACCCAGTCATTGAGGCCCCCCCACAATACGCTGTTGGCAATGTACCTCGAGTTGGAGACCCGTCTCTCGGAAGTGCTTGACGGAAAGCTGATTGCCCAGGCCACGACGGGATCGGCATCCTTCAGTTCATCGACACCCGCGCCCTCGGGATCGAGCAGATAGAGCATGAGAAGACCGCGTTCCCGACGAGCCGGAAGGCCCGCTTCGGCGACGCCTTCTCCGAGTACGTGACGGATCTGTGGGCCTCTCGGTTCGGACGGCGGCTCCTTGCCTTCGTTTCGATCGGTGTCGTTGCGCCAGGTCTTCTGGCTGAGTTCGAGCGCTGCCTTCCATTCCGCCTCGGTCAGATCGATGGCCTGATCGCGAGGCGAGATCAGGGTCTTGATCGAATATCGATCGGTATGTTCGGTGGTGCGCTTGCGCTGGAGCATGTTGACCGAGCAACCGCCTACTTTGCGGTGCTTATCGTCCGGACCACTGTCCTTCCCTATCAGCGCGACGGTCCAGCTCGTGAGCTCGCGATCCTTATTCATTTCCTCGATAAAGTCCGCAATCAGCGGACTCATTATCCGGAAGCTGGCGGGATGGGTCCTGTAATCCCGGAGGAACGAGATTACGCTCAGAGCTGGCACGTTGCGCCACAGGTGACCGTTCCTCTTTTGACCATCCGGCACAAAGTGCTGATGGTTCAGGTCCTTCGATAGGCCAAGTGCACCGATGAACCGATCCGTAGCCTTGAAGTTCGCCGTGATGTCGTCCTTGCGATTGGGAAACACGATGGTCTGCAGAAGATCGCCCGAATATGTCAGCTGCATAGCGCGAGCGTTCCTCATCTTGGCCCGCGAAGTCACGGTCAGAACGGAGTGCGATTTTACGCGCAGGCCAAACTGTTTGGGCGTGGCGCCGGCTGCGACCATGTTGTCGAACTCCTGACGCAATTCTTCGGCGGCATCGGCGATATGGCCGAACCACTCCACCATTTCCTGCGACGTGTAGAGGCGACAGACATCGAGGTAGCCGTCGCGGTAGCCGAACCAGCGCCCCATCTGCATGAGTGTGTCGTACATGCGTGCGGTTCGAAGGAAGTAGCTCGTGCAGAGACCTTCGAGCGTCAGACCGCGCGCCAGCTTGTCGCCGCCGATGGCAATCACCTTGAGGCCAGTGCCATCATTCTCGGCATAGTCGAGTGCGTCCTTCGCCGTCCCGTTGATCTCGCGCACGCGAATGTCGGACAGGACGTCAGGGAGGACGGCACGAATGTCCGCCCACGAGAAGTCCTCCCGCGTTTCTCCTTCGACGAGCGCAAAGCGGATTCTCTTCATGCCTTGCAGGAAGGTTTTTTCATATTCCTTGCGCATCGACGCCTCGAGGCCCGCAAGCTCGATACCGCGGGTGTAGCGGCCCTTCAGATCCCGCACGTACTCTGCGACTTGGTTGACGACAGCGTTCTGTACGGAGGTGAAGCGGGTAACGTGGATGAGCATCGAGGAATGTTTGCTGCCCTGTCCGCGCAGCTTCCGCACCGCACAGGCATAGATGAAGGAACGAATCGCTTCTGCGAGCGAGTCCGGCACACGATCCTCTCCCTGCCATCGCGGCCGATAGCCGTTCTTGTGTCGTGGCGGCATCCACGGCTGAAACTCGCCGTCCGACAATGGACGCACCAGGGGCAGGTCTTCGGGCGTGCTGGAAGCCGATCCGAAGACGCGACCCGGCCCAACATAGTTCGATGGTGCCGCAAGGCTTGTGATGAAGGCTGCCGGAAAGAGGTCCGGTCCGTGTTCCTGTGTCTCCCCGCGGTCATGAATGAAGATGTTCGCAAAGGGCGTTGCCGTATAACCGACATAGGCCTTCCGCGAGTAATGGTGGAGGATCGACCGGATCAACCTGTTGATGGTCTTGGGCTCATGTTCGAGATCGGGGTTGCCAAACTCGTCTACGACATCTTCACCGGTGTCGACCGATCCGTGGTCGGACTCGTCGTCGATCACCAGCAGCGGCAGGTTGGTGACGAGTTTGCGACCGGTTTCGGGGTCGACGTGATTGGCCACACGGTTGCGGATCCAGTGCAGCAGGCGCTCCAGCACAGTCTTGTTCTTCTTTACGACGAACAACCACGGTCGCTGTTCCGGGCTGATGTTCATCTTCGCGGCAACGGCCGTGTTGAAGTCGCCCTTGTCGCTCCGGTTCGTTGCAGCATTGGGACGGACCGACATGTCCTTGTCGATCAGTCCGACCCCCACTGCTGGGAGCTCGTCAGCATCCGCGATGGTGGCAAAACCGAGAAACCCCTCGTCCAGGCGGATCTGGGTCTGTGCTCTCAGGTTGTTGTGCAGTCCGGCGAGCACGATGATGATCTTGTAGCCTGCGTCCGCGGCCTTGCAGATCAGTCCGGTATAATTGCCAGTCTTCCCCGACTGAACGTGGCCCACAACCAGTCCGCGACGATCCCAGGCACCTTCTCGGGTCGGGTCCTCGAGCTGTGAAAGGACTTCGTCAGTGGCGACGTCGAGGGCGTCGAGCGCCGTCCACGGGATGCGCGCTTCCATGTACTCTGAGTAGCGCTGCCAATAGGTCCAGCCCTTCTTCCTTTCTGCATCAAGCCAGGCGACATGGTCTTCGCCGCTCGAGAGGGTGGCGTTCTGGCCCACGGTTCGGCTTGATCGGCGGATCAGTTCGTCAACGAGCGCGTCCCGATCAACAAGAGCGAAGTCGTCCTCCATCATGATCGACAGCTTCGTCAGCTCCTTATCGATCATTTCCGGCGTGACAGGGCGCTGAGCGCGTTCCGCGGCAAGGCGGAGCATGTTCTGAGCCATGGAAAGGATTGAATCGAAGGCCTTCTGATTTGAAATCGTCATTGCGTGTCTTTCGCTTCAAGGGCTGCAACCAGATCAAGGTGCCGGTCGAATGGGGGCGTACGACCAAGCCGCTCGCGCGCCTCGGTCGGGCTGAGCCCGCGGAACTTCACCAACGCTTCAAACAGCGAGGACAGAGTCTCCATGACTTCGTAGTCTGCCGCTCCGGTGAAACCAGTTCTCGGCGTCTCCTTGTCTTCCGCTGTATCCAGCCAGATGCGCTGCACGGGAACTGTCTCCTCGATCAGCCTCAGAAGAGCGAGGATATCGGGCTTGAGTGAACCGGCGCGATCGAGGATCGAGGCGACAAGATCATGGTCACGAGCGATCCGGTAAGACGTCCCTTGTGCCGACCGCCGCACTTGCCAGGCTTCGGCGACTGCGTTCGAGCGCGCGCCTGCGACCGGGGTGACGTGTCCCCGGTGTGCGAAGACTCGCCGCGCCGTGTCGCGTGTTTCTGTTGCCAGACGGTGAAGCTGGGGTCGCAGGCGCACCGGGGGGCTGGCCGTCGATTTCAGGACATTGATCTTCCAATCGGCATCCGCGCTGTTCGGTATGTCAAGCCTGATACGGGCGAGCCTGTGGGCTTCATCACGCGGCCATGGCTTGCCGCCGTCGCCGAGGCCAAGCCACCCCCCTGCGAGAAGGAGACGCCTGTTGCGGTACACGTAAAAGCCCTCTTGCTGTGTCCATCCTCCAAGCCCCGCCGCGACTTCCTGTTCGGCAGGCTTGAGCATATCGCGATGCGGAAGGACGTGGCATTGCACAGTCACACCGGTGGTGTGGAGTATCCGATACTCGGGGCTTTCGAGCGCCTTGCCGGGATGACCGGTGAGGTACGGATCCCAAGGCTTCAATCCTCTGCCATTGAGAGCCAGCCGAAGCTTGGGCAGTTGGCCATCGAGAAGTCGATGGAAGGTCATCGCAAGATGCGCTTCCACGCGATCCGCGAGCTCGATCATGTCGGCGGCCGTGAAGCCATCGGTCACGATACGGTCCAGTTTCTCCCACAGTACGACGGTGCCGTGGGCCATCTGATCCAGCGGCTCAAGCAGATGCTCTGATCCCGGCGCCGGCCCCTCGAAGAGCGGCCATTCGGCCCCAGGTTCCTGACCGATGAGATCGAGGTCCCAGCGCAAGCAGACGACCGCTCCACCATTCTTCCGACTGGCGACGGTAAGGCGACGAGCCTGAGAGAAGCTGGCCGTCTTCAAGCCGAGCCCGAAGCGCCCGAGGTCGGTGGCGGCGCGTTCAGCCCTCGGATCGCGAGCGCCAAGGCGCATGCCGGCCTCCAGAGCCGCGTCATCCATGCCGTCGCCGTCATCGACGATTCTTACGCAACTCTCTGGACCGGCCCACTCAAGATGAACGGCGACGTCGCGCGCATTTGCGGCGATGGAATTGTCGACCAGATCGGCAAGTGCGGTGGGAGGCGCGTAGCCGAGTCCACGAAGGGACTCAAGCATCGACCCGGCATGAGGAGGAGCATTCCTTACACCCATCCCGTCACATCCCCAGCAATTCCTGGAGCCGGCGCTTGCGGCCCGGGTGGGAAAGACGATCGAGGCCCCTTGCTTCTATCTGACGAATGCGCTCGCGCGTCACGCCGTAGATCTGGCCGATTTCCTCGAGGGTCATGTCGGAATCGCGCCCGATACCAAAGCGCATCCGGATCACATCAGCCTCACGTTCCGGCAGATCAGCCAGTGCGTCTGTCACGATCCTTTCGGTTTCTGCTTGGTCGAAGACATCCACTTCTGAAGGGTTGGTCAGCAGGTTGTCCCAGTCGTCAAGGCTTGCGGGATACTCGGCTTCACGCGGGATGCTGCGGAACTGTCTGACCTCGTTAATTGTCCATTCCAGCTCTTCGCCGAGTTCGAAATCGGAGACGGCGCCCCCGACCCGAACGTCCAGCCTCTCTAGGGCGCGATCAAGCTTGGTAATCTTCTCGCTCCGATGCACGGGGATGCGAATCGCCGCGCCTTCATCAGCGCGCCATCGCGTGACGGCCTGCCGCATCCAGTAAGTGGCGTAGATGAGGAAGCGATAACCACGTTCGGGATCGAATCGCTTTGTGGAACGCTGCAGACCCATGAACGCCACTTGGAAGACGTCCTCTGGATCCTCGCCTTTCTCCACATTCCGCGAAGCAAACCGCCGGACGTAAGGCAGATGCTCGCGGATTAGGTGCTCGGTAGCAGATTCGGAAATCAGTATTTCGGCCTCCAGCTGACTGGCCTCGGCTTGGCGCGCTGGGAACTGTTCCAGTCTGCGAACCAACTCCTTGTGGAATGCCAGAGAGAGATCCAGTGCCTCGAGCGCAGCAAGCGCCACTCTTCGTCGTTTGCCATCCATCACCCGGCCAGTAGTGTGCCACGACCACAGCGCGTCCGCGGCGGCCATTACTTCGGAGGTCTCCGCATGGCCCGGGCGTGAAGGAATGATGGTTCTCAGAGAGACCGAGGCGGGGTCTCGCGAACCGTCGCGGATGCTGTCCATAACGTCGAGGATCGTTTCGACCGCGGTCTCGGAAGCCAGGATGCCCAGCTGGAGTGCCTGCTTGGCCCGCATCATGGGCTCCAGCAATTGCAGCTCTTCTGATTTCACCATGAGAAAGCGTTGTGTACCGGGCAGCCGCGTCCGACGTGAAAGTGCTGCCTCGATCGCGTCAGCGAGGTCGTCGGACGAAGTATCCAAAACGGCGTCCCAGCGATCGGCATCGTGCCCTGTCACCTGATCGAGGTCGAAGCCCGCTGCTTCCAGGTTGCGTTGGAGATTGATGCGCAGTTCCTCGAGATCACCATTCCCTCCGGAATCGGCGACAAGGCGGTCGATATCGTCGAGGGAGCAATGTCCCTTGGCCAGAATCTCCTCTGCCCAGCTAAAGCAGAGGTCCGGGTCGATCGACATCCGCGTGCCGGTCTGAACGATTGCTCGTTTGACCGATTGTCGGCCGCGGTTGCGGACCTGCAGGAAGTCACTCTCTGAACCGTAATCGGCCGCCACCCCAGCACTGGAGCCAATGCCTTCTCCGGCAATCGGCGCAGATGAAAGGTCGAGATCCCAATCCCCGTCCTCGTCATCCGAAACCACGGGTGACGAACCGACGAACGCTACGAATATCCCCGATGCCGTATCGCCCGCATACTGATCGAAGAAGTCCTCTGGTTCTGCCTCAGCCTCGAAAGTCAGCAGGTCATCCAAATCGTCGGTCCTGTCGGCTGACTCCGTCTCCTGCATCACAGCGAAATGGTGCTCCGGAACTGCATCGGGCCTGGTAACGACAGTCTCGACCACAAGCGAAATCTCGCGCTCGCCAACCGTCACCGTTTCCGTCTCCTGAGACCCCTCAACAAGCGAAGACAGAAGCTGCGCGGCAAGACCGTGACCTTCGGCAAATGCCACACCCGCAGGTGTCTGTCGGTCGTGGTTCAGTGCGCCGGGGTCGACACCCGACCGAATGAAGAGATCGCAAACGGCCAAGTTGCCCATGCGCGCGGCAAGGTGGAGCGGTGTATCTCCCTTCGGGTCGGTCGCGTGAAGGCGAGAAGATGCCGCAAATTGGGCAAGCCTCTCGAGTTTGCCTTCGGCGATCAGCCGGATCTCGAAGGGCCCAAGAAAATGGCTTTCAGGTTCGCTCGTCGCCTGGTCGCGATTTCCAAATATGCGGGACAGTTTATCCATGATCTTCATGAATAACCTCCCTGTTGAGAAGTACGATCTGCTGGTCTTCTGGCTTCCTCGCGCCAAGATCAGTATCGAGCCCGAGACGCCTCAGAACGTAATACAACAGTGCACGTCGGACCTTGATCTTCGCCTTGCCGCCACTCATCTCGTAGTCGAGCGCGATGATCTTAGCTTGAGTTTCCGACAGTTCGGGGTGGGGCCCGACCTCCAGGGTAACTTCGGTATTCCAGTCGCGGTCGTCCTCCGCAGGCACTTCGCTGTCCCGGGACCCGCGAATCTCCAGTATCCGCGAGAGCAGGAAGTCCTTGAACGCCTCGTCCGTCAGGCAGAACGCACGTGTGTGCCAGCGGAACCCGTCGAACCCGATAGCGTGCGGAGCGATCCAACGCCAACGCGGCTCCGGACTGGACAGGGACTGGTACTTCACCTCGATCGATTCGGAACGTCGTATGGCGCCCACCACCGATTGGAGGGTCACCGGATTGACGCCGCGCACAGGCGTCGGCGTGGAGGCAAAGGGCGTCAGTTCGGCGATCCATGAGTCCTCGCGGTCGAGGATACCGTCCGCTACCGACTGAAGCTGCGCGAGGTAGCGGCTTGCGTCCGGTTCGAGGAATCGGGGCTTGAATGCGGGGCCACAGACGTAGGTCCTCGCGCTCTTGTCGTAGACCATGTTGTCGGGTGCGAAGCCGATGTAGCGTTTCAGGTCAGTGGACGCTTGGTTCACCGATACCCCGAACTGGTCCATCAGGTCGCTGCGGTTCACATGTCCTTCCCAGAATAGGCGGAACTCAATGAACTCGAGACGCTGCTCGACTCCCCAGCGAAGTTCGGATCGCTCGTCGTCCACCGCGGCTCCCCAGCCCTTATGCGCATGGAAACTATGCGCGCCCATTTTCTGGGTTGTCGTGAGGCTAGCCAGGGGATTGTGATCTGGCAATGGAAATGCTTCTCATTCAGCAACAATCCCAAACGACGCGAGCAGCCGCTACAAGGCCGAGGCCTAAGTGCTTCGCCCGCAAAGGATTTCGCAGCATCCAGTTCGGTTTGAGGAACGACCGCGCCCAACCGGGAATCGACCTACGGCAGCATCCGGCCCAGAACCGCCTCGACGGATAAGTAGCTGTAGAGGCGACAATTTTGCAACCCTCAGAAGTACAGCGTCGCGCTGAAACAATCTCCCGCAGCGCCGGCTTAGTTGTCATCGCCGTGAGAAACCTAGAGAAGGTTGGATATCAGGCCCACTCCCTCCGCCAAGTTCGCCCGCGGGATGCAGCGGTCGATCGAACCCATCAGTCGTAGAACAGGCAGATGCGCTTGCCGTCCCGTTCAAGGACTTTGATCCTCATGTCGTAGATTTCCTGCAGCACATCTTGCCGGATCAATTCGTCTGACGTGCCCTGCCGGCAAATTCGGCCATTCCGCAATGCGACGATGTGATCGGAGTACCAGGATGCGAAATTGATGTCGTGGAGAACCACCACGACGGTCTTGCCCAGATCGCGGCAGGCTTCGCGCCAGAGGCGCATCATGGCGGCGGCGTTTTTCATGTCGAGGTTGTTCAAGGGTTCGTCGAGGAGGACGTAGTCGGTATCCTGCGCCAGGACCATGGCGACGAAGGCGCTGGCGCTGGCCGCCGGAGAGCTCGTCCAAGAAGCGGTCGGAGAGATCGGCGAGGGCGAGGTAGTCGAGCGCACTTGCGACCTTGGCGGCTTCCTTTTCGTTCGGCCGGCCCCTGGAATGGGGATAGCGGCCGAAGGCGACGAGATCGCGTACGGTCAGGCGGGCGGTCATGTGGTTGTCCTGCCGCAGGATGGCGAGGCGGCGGGCGAGTTGGTCGCTCGGCGTCGTCACGACATCGAGCCCGTCGACCGTCACGTGCCCGGCGTCCATGCGGCGATCAACAGCGGCGAGATCTTCCCGCCCTTCGTGAACAAGCAGAAGGAAGTGGGCGTCAAGTACGACTTCGGGACGTTTGCACTGGCGACCTCGCTGTTCGAGATCAGGTAGCAGAATGCCTTCACCGATCCGGCAACGGGGGCGTTTTCGGCCGGTGGCCTGCAGGTCAACCGCGGGCTGGAGATCAGCGTGTTCGGCGAACCCGTCGACGGGCTCCGCGTTCTCGGCGGCATCACCTTCCTCGACGCCGAACTCGCGCGCACCTCGGGGGCAGCTTCGACGGCAATGCGGTGCCGGGCGTGCCCCGGACGGCGCTCAGCCTTTATGGCGAATACGATCTGCCGTGGATCACGCCGGGCTGACGCTGACCGGCAGGGCCGTCTATGACGGCAGCACCTATTTCGATCAGGCCAACACCCAGAAGGTGGACGACTGGACGCGCTTCGACATCGGCATGCGCTACGCGCTGGAAGGACCGCACGGAAAGCCGGTCGCGCTTACGGATGCTCGCCTTCGGAACTATCGGAAAACTTGGCCGCGCTCACCGAGAAAATTATCGACGGGTATCCTTTGCGTTCGCTCGCAGTCGCGGGTGGAGATACGTCGAGCGTCGTATCGCGCCGGCTGGGATTGGAAAGCCTCATATTCGAAGGCCGGTTAGACGCTGGAGTCTGTGTCTGCCGAACGCATTCTGCAGACCCGTCACGCGATGGCTTGAGGCTTTTGTTGAAGGGCGGCCAAGTTGGTGGGCGAAGAATCTTCGACACGTTCGCAGCGATGATTTAGCCACTCCATTCAGAAGCTGGCAAACCCTAGGCCCGCTTGATTGCGAACGCGGTCAAGGAACCTGTTGACGCACGTGGCGCTATTTCCGCAGAGACTGCAAATCCTTCCAGAACATCTTTCAGTCGCGCGATCTCGCCTTTCGTACTGCTAATTGCATCTGGCAGGTCTTGGGCTGAAAAGACTGCAAACCAAAGCTGACGGCCAAAGCTTCAGCGATGAATGACCCAGACTGCGTACATTGTTCAGATTTTTGGCGCGGCGTTTCCGCCTCGCCCGAAGCACGCATTTCATCAGCATCGTTGACATGCCCGAATTATTTGTACAAACGTACAAGGGTCTTGGTCAATGGGAGGAAGAGATGGCGGGCGATGTGCGTCAGAACCTGATCGATTGCGCAGCACGACTGTTTTCTCGCAACGGCTACAGCGCCGTCTCCATGCGCGAGATCGCCAAGGCGGCGAATGCCAATGTGGGAAGTCTCACCTATCATTTCGGCACCAAGGCCAATCTCCTGCGGGAAATCTATGAGAGCCGCACCGCGCCGATGAACGCGCGACGGTTGGAGTTGCTGGGCGAGGCGCGGCGTATCCATGATCGCAGCGATCGGCTGCACGCGATCCTGCGCGCCTATGTGGTGCCAGCCTTCTCATCGTCGACCGGTTCGGATGGCGGCGGTGCCGAGTTTACCCGGATGCGGGCGATCCTGTCGGCAGAGGGCAACGAGGATGCCCGATCGATCATCGCCCAGGCGTTCGACACCACGAGCCGTGCCTTCATCGAGGCGATCGGCGAGTGCGTGCCGGGCGCGCCTCTCGAAGGGCTGATCTGGCGCAGCCAGTTCCTGCTGGGCTCACTCTACTACGCGCTCATCAACCCGGAACGGATCAGCCGTCTATCGGATGGGCGGGTCGATGGTCACGACCACCAGCGCGCGATCGATGAAATCGTGGAGGCGGCGCATACCTCCTTCCTCGCTCTGGCGCCAGCGCAGAATGCGCGCACCGACGCAGTCTGACGGCACACTTCACCCAATCGGTTCAACACAGGGAGGACTACAATGAAACTCTTGAAGACAATTGCCGCCATGGGCGTGGCACTCAGCCTCGTCGGGCCGTCGGTTGCGGCGGACCGCGTTTCCATCGGCACCGGCGGTACGGGCGGCCTGTTCTACGTCATCGGCGCCGGCATGGCCGAGCTTCTCAATCAGAACATGCCGGACACCACCGCCCGCGCCGAGGTCACGGGCGCATCGGTCGAGAACATCCGTCGCGTGGCGGCCGGCCAGATGACGTTCGGCTTTTCCTCGTCCTCGACGCTTTACGAGGCAACGGTCGCCGAAGGCCCGTTCGAAGCAGCGCTGGACGTCGCCGCGATGGCCTATCTCTACCCCGCAGTCCTGCAGATCGCGACGATCGAGAGCACGGGCATCCAGTCCATGTCCGACCTTGCCGGCAAGCGCATCAATCTCGGACCTCCCGGCTCGAACTCGGCCGTTCTCGTCCAGCGCCTGATGGAAGCCTATGGGGTGTTCGAGCCCGGCAATGCGCAGTTCCTGTCCTATACCGAGGGCGCGACAGCACTCATGAACGGCACGATCGAGGCGACGGTCGTTCTGGCCGGCGCGCCGACGGCAGCGCTCATCGATCTTGGCGCGCAGCGCGACATGCGCCTTATCTCGGTGGACGAGGAAACCGTTGCGCCGCTCCTGGAGCAGTTCCCCTTCTACCAGCTCTACGAGATCGAAGCCGGCACCTATACGGGCCAGGACGAGACCGTGCTTGCGATCAACGATCCGGCCACGATCTTCACCAGCACGACGGCGAATGAAGAGACGGTCTACCAGATCACCAAGGCGATCTTCGACAATCTGGAGGAGCTTGGCCAGGTGCATCCGCAGGCCGCCGCGATCGCGCTCGAGACCGCGACCAACGCCCCGATCGATCTGCATCCGGGCGCCCGGCGCTATTTCGACGAAGCCGGCCAGTAACCGGCTGGGGCGCCCGAAACCCGGGCGCCCTTTTCCCAACTGCAATTGAAGCGTGCGCGCCAGCGAGGACGAGATGGTTCGAGCAATGGATGAATTCCGCCAGCCGGGCGAAGGCGCCGGCGAAAGGGAAATCAGGACCGTTTCGGTGCTCTTTGCCATCCTGGCGATCACGGCCACCGCCCTCGTCATCCACGGCGCCTTCTTCGGCAACATCACCGCGCTGCTTCTGCGCTCCCTGTTCCTTTCGGTCGTTGCGGCCGCGGGCCTGATGGCGGCCGCGCTGCGCATGCGCCAGCCCCTCATCCGCACCGCGCTCTACGTGCTTGCTCTCATTGCCCTCGTGCCGGGGCCCTATCTCTACCAGTCCTATCTCGACATCATCATGCGCGGCGCGATCGCCACGCGCATGGACGAGGTCATGTTCGTGACCATGCTCGTCGTGGTGCTGTTCCTGGTGCGCCTGACGATCGGCTGGTCGCTGATCATCCTGTCGGCCGTGGCGCTTGCCTATGCCTATTGGGGCTATCTGATCCCCGGCAAATACGGCCATGGCGGCTACGACGTCTCGCGCCTGTCATCGACGCTCTTCCTGTCGACGGAAGGCTTCTACGGCGTCCCGATGGGGGTGGCGGTCGAATACATCCTCCTGTTCGCGCTGCTCGGCAACGTGCTGATGCGCATGGGCACCGGCCAGGTCTTCGTCGACATCGCGCGCGGCATGACGGGCCGCGTGCAGGGCGGGGCGGGGCTGTCGGCGACGCTGGCAAGCGCGATGCTGGGAACGATCAACGGCAGCGCGGTCGCCAATGTCGTCACCTCCGGCACCTTCACCATTCCCCTGATGCGCCGCACCGGCTTCACGCCGGTCACCGCCGGCGCCATCGAGGCCGCCGCCTCGTCGGCGGGCCAGATCCTTCCTCCGATCATGGGCGCAGCCGCCTTCCTCATGGCCGAGATCATCGGCGTGCCCTATGGCCAGATCGCGCTTGCAGCGCTGGTGCCGGGCCTTCTCTACGTGCTTGCGCTGATGGTCGCGGTGCGCCTTGAAGCGGGTCGGCTGAACCTCGAGCGCGACATGTCGGGCGGCCTCAGATTTCTCGGTGAGACGCTCAAGACACGCGGCTATCTGCTCCTGCCGCTGATCGGCCTCATCGCTCTTTTGATGACCGGCACGACCCCCACGCGCGCGGCCGTCTACTGCCTGCTGATCGCGCTGGCGATCAGCCCGTTCTCCGCCAATACGCGGCTGGGGCTGATGTCGCTGATCGACATCTGCCGCGCCACGCTTGTGTCGATCCTGCCGATCGTTGCTGCGGTGGCGGCGGCGGGCATCGTCATCGGCGTCCTCAACCTCACCGGCATGGGGCTGATGGTGTCGAGCCTGATCATCGAGGTCGGCGGCTCCAACATCTGGCTGGTGCTGATCCTGACCGCCTTTGCCGCTTTCGTGCTGGGCCTCGGCCTTCCGACGTCCGCGGCCTACCTCCTGCTTGCCGTCCTGGTCGCCCCGGCGCTCGTGCGGCTCGGCATCGACCCGATCGTGTCGCACATGTTCATCTTCTATTACGGCCTCGTCTCGGCCATCACGCCGCCCGTCGCCCTTGCCGCCTATGCCGCGGCCAGCATCTCGGGCGCAGATGCAAATGCGACGGCGGTGGAATCGATCCGGCTCGGCTTCGTCAAGCTGCTGGTGCCGTTCCTGTTCGTGACGATGCCGGGCCTTCTCCTGCGCGACGAGGTCTTCAACATCTGGCTTGCGATCCCGCTGGCAACGATCGGTCTCACCGGGCTTTCGGTGGCGTTCGCTGGCTGGCTGGTGCGCCCGATGAGCTGGCTCGACCGGGCCGCCATGGCCGCCGGATCGCTGCTCGTCCTTTGGCCTTCGCCGGTCGACGCCCATGATCTGACGACGCTCCTGGCGCGGGCGGGCGGCCTCGTCATCCTTGTGGTGATGACCATGCGCCTCATGAGCAGCACCTACAGGCCGGACCCGGCCGCCACCGCCCCTGAGCACAACTGACGAACGATAACATGCAGGAACGAACGATGACGCCCGAGCCGCTGCCTTTCCACCCCAATCCGAAGAAGCCGGACATCGCGCTGCCGCAGGGCGCCTGCGACGCGCATTGCCACGTCTTCGGTCCAGCCGCGCGCTTTCCTTTTGCCCCGCAGCGCACCTATACGCCGATCGACGCGCCGAAGGAGAAGCTGTTCGCCCTGCACCGCCATCTCGGGCTCGAGCGCTCGATATTGGTGCAGGCGAGCTGCCACGGCACCGACAATGCGGCCATGCTGGACGCGATCGCCGCAGGGGAAGGGCGCTATCGCGGCATCGCGATGGTGGAGCGCGACATTGACCAGAGCGAACTGGAGCGGTTGCACGAAGGCGGCGTGCGTGGCGTTCGCTTCAACTTCGTCACGCATCTTGGCAAACCGGCCGATCTCGACGCGATCCGCGAGATCACGGCCAAGATCATCCCGCTCGGCTGGCATGCGGTCGTGCATTTCGATGCGCATCGGCTCGAGGGCCTTGCGCCCTTCCTGCGCGAGCTGCAATTGCCGATGGTGATCGACCATATGGGCCGCATCGACGCCTCGGCCGGCCCCGAGCAGCCCGCCTTTCAACTGCTTCTCGACCTGATGCAGGACGAGCGCTTCTGGGTGAAGGTCTGCGGCTCGGAGCGCATTTCCCGCGCCGGGCCGCCCTTCGAGGATGCGGCGATCTTCGGTGCCATCCTGGTCGAGAAGTTTCCCGACAGAGTTCTGTGGGGCACGGACTGGCCGCATCCGAACATCAAGAAGCACATGCCGGATGACGGGGCGCTGGTCGATCTCCTGAAGATCATCGCGCCGCGACCCGAGCTGATGCAGAAACTTCTCGTCGACAACCCGACGCGCCTCTACTGGCCCGAGACTCTTTGAAGGAAACCGCCTCATGAGCAACAAGACAGCACTCGTCATCAGCGCCCACTCGGCCGACTTCGTCTGGCGGTGCGGCGGGGCGATCGCGCTGCACGCCGACAAGGGCTACGACGTCACGGTGGTGTGCCTTTCCTATGGAGAGCGCGGCGAAAGCGCCAAGCTGTGGAAGAAGGACGGCATGACGCTGGACACCGTCAAGACAGAGCGGCGGCGCGAGGCGGAAAAGGCAGCCAGAGCGCTTGGCGTTCACGACATCCAGTTCTTCGACCTCGGCGACTACCCGCTCGAGATGACGCGCGAAGCGAAGGATCGGCTCGTCGACGTCATGCGCGCCGTGCAGCCGGAGTTCATGCTGACTCACTCCAAATTCGATCCATACAATGCCGACCACATGTATGTGTCGCAGTGGACGCTGGAATGCCGCGCCATCGCGCAGGCCTGGGGCCACAAGCCCGGCGAAAAGGTCCTCGGCGCGCCGCAGGTCTATCTGTTCGAGCCACACCAGAGCGAGCAGATGGAATGGAAGCCCGACACCTTCCTCGACATCTCGCAGGTCTGGGAGAAGAAGTGGGCCGCGATCCAGTGCATGGAGGGCCAGGAGCACTTGTGGCACTATTACGAGAACGTCGCCCAGAACCGCGGCAACCACTTCATGCGCAATTCGGGCGGCCAGTCCGGCGGGCGCAAGTCGACCCATGCGGAAGGCTTCCAGTCGATCTTCCCGCGCACTGTGGATGAATTGTGATGGGCGTCGTCGTTCAGAACATCGAGCGGGCCGATCCGGCGGTCGTCGCGCGGCTCGGCGCCTGCGGCGTCGCCACCGTCCACGAGGCGCAGGGGCGAAAGGGGCTGCTTGCCTCCTACATGCGGCCCATCTATCGCGGTGCCCGCAGCGCCGCCAGCGCGGTAACGATCTCGGCCCCGCCTGGCGACAACTGGATGCTGCATGTCGCGATCGAACAGCTCCGCGACGGCGACATTCTGGTGCTTGCGCCGACCAGCCCATGCGAAGACGGTTATTTCGGCGATCTTCTGGCGACATCGGCCATGGCGCGCGGCTGCCGCGGCCTGATCATCGACGCAGGCGTGCGGGACGTCGCGGACCTGACGCAGATGGGGTTTCCGGTCTGGTCGAAGGCGATATTTGCGCAGGGCACGGTCAAGGAGACGCCGGGCTCGGTCAACGTTCCGGTCGTGTGCGCGGGTGCTCTGGTCAATCCGGGCGACGTGATCATTGCCGATGACGACGGCGTGTGCGTCGTCGCCCGCGCCGAAGCCGAAGAGGTCGCGAAAAGGGCCGAGGCGCGCTTGGCCGCCGAAGAGGAGAAGCGCCAACGGCTCGCAGCCGGGGAGCTGGGTCTCGATATCTATAACATGCGTGAGCGACTTGCGGGAAAGGGCTTGAAGTATATCTGACGACGCAGTCGCAGATACTTCCAGGACCTTGAGCGCGCGCTGCTCGAGCCTCCACGCCGGTTGGCGCCGAGTGCCGGATCGGCGATTAGCTTCTGCCGTATGTCAGCCTGCCGTCGATATCAGCAGTCGGCAGCGTCTTCATCCGGCGCCGTCAGGGTCACTGCGGCGTCTTCGTCGGGCTCGGCAGGAGCCTGCGGTCCTTCGACGGCGGTTTCGCCGCTGATCGGGTCGAGGCCGGAGGCGACCTCCGGGTGCTCCTGCTGGGGCGAGGAATCGAGCTCTTCCGACTGGCTGGTGCCGATGTCGGAGCCGCCGAGACCGCCCGTCCAGCCGCTGGAGCCCGAGCCGCCGGGTGCGGTGCCGGCGTCAGGGCCGGCAACCGGCTGCGTTTCGGATTCGGACTGCTCGGCGGAGGCCTCTTCGCCAGCGACGTTTTCGCGTTCCGGCTCATCATCGGCAGCGGGTGCATCCGCTTCGGTAGCGGGCGCATCCGCTTCGGCAGCAGGCGCATCCGGTTCACTTTCGGCTTCGAGTGACGCCTGCATGTCATCGGTCGAGCCAGTGGTGGCCGACTGGCCGGCAGGTTCGATGCAGTCGCCGCGTTCAGGCTGTGTCTCGTCCTGCGTGGTGGCCGAGGCGGCATCGCCGGCGGGCGCGGCGGGTTCCGTCTGGCCGGCCTGCGGGGCGGCGGCAGGCGGCGGCGTCTGGGCATAGACGAGCGAGGCCGTCATCATGGCGCCAGCGAGCGGCAGGGCGAACAGGGACCGTTTCATGCCATTCCTCCATAAATCAGTGACCGGTAAAACACGCGAAACCGCATTTCGTTGCTAGGCGACGACGAGGCGCGGCTCGCCGGCCCGGACCGTGCCGACGATTGCGGCGCGCGGATAACCGGCTTCGCGAATGCGTGCCAGGAGGGCGTCCGCCTTGCCCGGCTCGACGGCAACGAGCAGCCCGCCCGACGTCTGCGGGTCGGTGAGGAGGTGGCGGCGCCAGTCTTCGAGACCGTCCGGCAGAACCACCTCGTCGCCATAGCTCTTCCAGTTGCGATGCGAGGCGCCGGTCACGAAGCCCGATTGCGCCAGACGCTCGGCATCGTCGAGGAAGGGCAGGGCGGCGAGGTCGAGAGTGAGCGTCACGTTCGAGCCGCGGGCCATTTCGAGGCCGTGACCGAGGATGCCGAATCCGGTCACGTCGGTCATCGCGTGAACGGCCTCGTCCGCGGCGAGCTCCGGTCCGATTCGATTCAAGAGGGTTGTCGAGACGATCATCTCGTCGAGGCTCGCGCGGTCGAGCGCCGCCTTCTTGATCGCGGCCGAGTAGATGCCGACGCCGATCCCCTTGGTCAGGATCAAGACGTCGCCCGCCCGCGCCATGGAATTGCGCTTGACCTGCGCCGTCGGGCAGGTGCCGATCACCGCTAGACCGTAGACGGGCTCTGGGCAGTCGATCGAATGTCCGCCAGCGACCGGAATTCCGGCCTCCACGCATATCGACGCGCCGCCGGCGAGGATCTGGCGAATGTCTTCCGGGTCCATCTTGTCGATCGGCATGCCCACGATGGCGAGCGCGAAGATCGGTTTTCCGCCCATCGCATAGATGTCGGAGATCGCGTTCGTCGCGGCGATGCGGCCGAAGGCATGGGGATCGTCGACCATCGGCATGAAGAAATCCGTCGTGGCGATGATCGAGGTGGTGCCGTCGAGATCCCAGACGGCGGCGTCGTCTGCCGTCTCCGTTCCGACGAGGAGACCGGCATAGGGACCGGCCTTCGGCATCCCGCTCAACAAATCTTGAAGAACGGCCGGCGCCAGCTTGCAGCCGCATCCGCCTCCATGGGCAAGACTGGTCAGGCGCGGTTTTTCGGTGCTGGCGTCCATCTTCTACCTCCTCGGTCTCATACTTTCGAAGCATATCCTTTATCGTTTCAAGCAAAGCCGTGCATCCCCGACCTTTGATGTATTTAATATGATAAAAGCACTCATGTTTTAGTGCTTTGACACAACTTGGGCGCGACTGTAACGTTTCACGCGAGAATGAATCCGGGATTCCGGGAAAAGGCAGGGAGGAGGCTTCCGAATGAATATGGAACTCTCACGCCGCAGCTTTCTGAAGGGCGCGGGCGCGGGTGTCGCAGCAACGACACTTGGCGCCTTCGGTTTCGGGGAAGCGGAAGCGGCGTTCGTCGAGGGGCTGCGGCCCTACAAGCTCGCCGGGACGACGGAGACGCGCAACACCTGCCCGTACTGCTCCGTCGCCTGCGGCGTCATCATCTATTCGAAGGGTGATCTGACGCAGGGTACTGCGGAAGCGATCCACCTCGAGGGCGACGTCGACCATCCGACCAATCGCGGAACGCTGTGCCCCAAGGGTGCGGCGCTGCTCGACTTCATCAAGGCCGACACCCGCCTCATGAACCCGAAGGTTCGCCGTCCCGGCTCGAACGCCTTCGAGGAGATTTCGTGGGACGAGGCGATCGACGGCATCGCGCGTCACATGAAGGACGATCGCGACGCCAACTTCATCGAACGCAACATGGATGGCGTTCCGGTGAATCGCTGGACGACGACCGGCTTCCTGGCCGCGTCCGCGACGACCAACGAAACCGCGTTTTTGACCTACAAGGCCGTTCGCTCGGCCGGCATGGTGGCTTTCGACAACCAAGCGAGAGTCTGACACGGCCCCACGGTGTCCAGTCTGGGCCCAACTTTCGGTCGTGGTGCAATGACGAATTCGTGGACCGACATTCGGAACACGGATCTGGTCGTGATCATGGGCGGCAATGCCGCCGAAGCGCATCCTTGCGGCTTCAAATGGGTGACGGAGGCGAAAGCCAACCGCGGCGCCAAGCTCATCGTCGTCGATCCGCGCTATACGCGCTCGGCTTCGGTGGCGGATTATTACGCGCCGATCCGGCAGGGCACGGACATCGCTTTCCTGCTCGGCGTCATCAAATACTGCATCGACAACGACAAGGTGCAGTGGGACTACGTCAACGCGTTCACAAACGCCGCCTACATCGTCAAGGAGGGCTTCGCCTATCAGGACGGCCTCTTCACCGGCTATGACCCGGAAAAGCGCGAATACGACCGCGCGACCTGGGATTACGAGATCGGCGAGGACGGTTTCGTCGTCATGGACGAGACGCTGCAAAATCCCCGTTGCGTGTGGAACATGCTCAAGGAGCATATCGCCATCTACACGCCGGAGATGGTGGAGCGCATTTGCGGTACGCCTCAGGAGAAGTTCCTGAAGGTTGCCGAGATGATCTCGGAATGCTCGACGCCGACCAAGACGATGACGTCGATGTACGCGCTCGGCTGGACCCAGCACTCCAAGGGTTCGCAGAACATCCGCTCCATGGCGATGCTGCAATTGATCCTCGGCAATATCGGCGTGCGTGGCGGCGGCATGAATGCGCTGCGCGGGCACTCCAACATCCAGGGTCTGACCGATATCGGCCTGATGTCGAACCTGATCCCGGGCTATCTCAACATCCCGACCGAAAGGGAGGTCGACTACCCG
This sequence comes from Aliihoeflea sp., assembly GCF_052435475.1. Lineage (NCBI taxonomy): Bacteria > Pseudomonadati > Pseudomonadota > Alphaproteobacteria > Hyphomicrobiales > Phyllobacteriaceae > Aliihoeflea > Aliihoeflea sp. Next base: position 89,392 of record NZ_JBQVMV010000015.1, on the reverse strand, counting down.
ACCTATATTTCGAGCCGCGGCTTCAAGCCGTTGCGTCCGAACCAGGTCAGTTACTGGCAGAACTATCCGAAGTTCTTCGTCTCCTTCATGAAGGCGATGTGGGGCTCGGCCGCGACACCGGAAAACAGCTTCGCCTACGACTATCTGCCCAAGCTCGACCTGCCGGCCTATGACGTGCTGCGCGCGTTCGAGATGATGGATCAGGGGCAGATGTTCGGCTACTTCTGCCAGGGCTTCAATCCGCTGCTCTCGTTCCCGGATCGGGGCAAGATCACGCGGTCGCTTTCGAAGCTGAAATATCTGGTGGTGATGGATCCGCTGGAGACGGAAACGGCCCGTTTCTGGGAGAATCACGGCGAGTTCAACGACGTGGATTCGGCGTCGATCGAGACCGAGGTCTATCAGCTCCCGACGAGCTGCTTTGCCGAGGACGAGGGCGCGCTGGTCAATTCCGGGCGCTGGCTGCAATGGCACTGGCCGGCACAGAACCTGCCGGGGCAAGCCAAGCACGACACCTGGATCATGGCGCAGATCCATCTGAAGCTGAAGCAACTCTATCAGGAAGAGGGCGGCAAGTTCCCCGACCCGATCCTGAACCTGCACTGGCCCTATGCCGATCCGAACGAGCCAAAGGCGGACGAGATCGCCCGCGAATTGAACGGCTATGCCGTCGAGACGCTGCGCGATCCCAACGATCCGACCAAGGTGACGGTCGAGGCAGGGCAGCAGGTGCCGGGCTTCGCCGCGCTGCGCGACGACGGCTCCACGGCCGCCGGCTGCTGGATCTATTCCGGCTGCTACAACCAGAACGGCAACAACATGGCGCGGCGGGACAATTCCGACCCCGACGCGACCGGCGCCTATCTGAACTGGGCATTCGCCTGGCCGGCCAATCGGCGCATCCTCTACAACCGCGCCTCGGCCGATCTCGATGGCAAGGCGTGGGACCCCGAGCGCAAGCTCATCGAGTGGGACGGCGAGAAGTGGGCCGGCTACGACGTGCCCGACATCCCGCCGACGTCGAACCCGCGCGATGTCGGTCCGTTCATCATGAACCCGGAGGGGCAGTCGCGGCTGTTCTCGAGGGGCATGATGCGCGACGGGCCATTCCCGGCGCATTACGAGCCGTTCGAATCGCCCGTGGTCAACGTCGTCGCGCCCGCCATCCGGGGCAATCCGGTGGCGCGCGTGTTCGAAAGTGACCGCGCGACGTTCGGCGATGCGGAGGAGTTCCCCTATGCGGCGACGTCCTACCGCCTCACCGAGCACTTCCACTACTGGACGAAGCACGTCTGGGTGAACGCTGTTCTCCAGCCCGAATTCTTCGTCGAGATATCGGAAGAACTCGCGGCGGAACGGGGCATCGAGAAAGGTGGCTGGTGCCGGGTCTGGAACAAGCGCGGATCGGTGCAGGCGAAAGCCGTCGTCACCAAGCGGATTCAGCCTTTGATCTGCGACGGCAAGCCCGTCCACATCGTCGGCATCCCGCTCCACTGGGGCTTCACCGGCGCGGCCAAGAACGGGATGGGACCGAATTCGCTGACCCCATTCGTGGGCGACGCGAATATCGAAACCCCGGAGTTCAAGGCGTTTCTCGTGAACATCGAGCCGTCCAGCGGCCCGGCAACGGCATAAGGGAGGAGAGACCATGACCATCAACGTCAATCCGCCCGTCGCGCCGGATACCGCCATGCAGATGGGACCGCAGGATTACATCCGGCGGTCCGCCTCCTCGGTGCCGGCGCCCGCGCGCCAGCTCGAGGCGGTCGCCAAGCTCATCGACGTGTCGAAATGCATCGGCTGCAAGGCCTGCCAGTCGGCCTGTCTCGAGTGGAACGACTTGCGCGAGGAAGTCGGCGTCAATGCGGGCGTCTATGACAATCCGCACGATCTGACGCCGAACACCTTCACGCTGATGCGCTTCACCGAGTGGGTGAACCCGGAGACGGACAATCTGGAATGGCTGATCCGCAAAGATGGCTGCATGCACTGTGCCGATCCGGGCTGCCTCAAGGCATGTCCCGCGCCCGGCGCGATCGTGCAGTATTCGAACGGCGTCGTCGACTTCGTGAAGGAAAACTGCATCGGCTGCGGCTATTGCGTGAAGGGCTGTCCGTTCGACATCCCGCGCATTTCCAAGGTCGACAACCGCTCCTACAAGTGCACGCTCTGCTCCGACCGCATCGCGGTCGGCCAGGGCCCGGCCTGCGCCAAGGCATGCCCGACCAAGGCTATCGTCTTCGGCACCAAGGAGGAAATGAAAGCGCATGCGGCCGAGCGGATCGAGGATCTGAAGTCGCGCGGCTATGCCAATGCCGGCCTCTACGATCCGCCGGGCGTCGGCGGGACGCATGTGATGTACGTGCTGCACCACGCCGACAAGCCGTCCATCTATGCCGGCCTGCCGGACAACCCGCGCATTTCTCCGCTGGTCGAAGCGTGGAAAGGGGTCACCAAATATGCCGGCTTTGCCGTCATGGGCATCGCGGCGGCTGCCGGCGTGCTGCACATGGCGATCTCCGGTCGCAACCGCGTCACCGTCGAGGATGACGAGGAGGCGCGTCGCCTGACGGCGGTGGCGCCGGGCGCGGCGCCGCTCGATCCGAGCAAGGAGACCCTGTCATGACGGACAGCACGCTGCATGGGCGTCCGGTTCCGCAGGTGACCAAGGCCGACATCGACCGCGGCGACCGGCTTCATGTCGGTCGCGAGGTCGTCGTCGATCGCTATACGAAATGGGCGCGGGTCAATCACTGGATCACGGCGATCAGCCTGATCCTGCTCGCGCTCTCGGGGCTCGCCCTGTTCCATCCGTCGCTCTACTGGCTGACCGCGCTTTTCGGCGGCGGCCAGTGGACGCGGGCGATCCATCCGTGGATCGGCGTCGTTCTATTCGTCTCCTTTGCGGGCCTGTTCATCCGGTTCTTCCGGCTGAACCTGCCGCGCCGGGAAGACGCACAATGGGCGGCCCATATCGGCGACGTGCTCAAGGGCGACGAGGAAAAGCTGCCCGAAGTCGGCAAGTACAATGCCGGCCAGAAATTCGTCTTCTGGGCGATGTCGATCCTGATCACGATCCTGATCGTGTCGGGACTTGCGGTCTGGGAGCGGTATTTCTCGCAGTACCTGACCATTCCGCAGCTTCGCGTGGCGATGCTCGTCCATTCGATGGCGGCGGTGGCGATCATCTGCGTGTGGATCATCCACGTCTATGCGGCCTTCTGGGTCGAAGGCACGCTTCGTGCCATGACGCGCGGCAACGTGTCGGGCGGCTGGGCGTGGCGGCACCATCGCAAATGGCTGCGCGCGCTCGCTACCTATGGCAAGCGCGACGACCAGAGCCCGGACGGACGCGGTCCCGCGGCCTGACGAACGCGAACTTGTGCCCGGCGTGACATGATGCCGGGCCGCATTCTAGAATGCCGCGTAGCCCGTGCGGCTCGTGGAGGATTTCATGGCGCGTCGAATCCCCGTCAAGGGAGACATCACCGCGATCGGCGAGGTTCGCACGCCGCCGGCGGCCCGCGTGCCGGACCCGATGCGGCTGTTCGAGCGCCGGGCCAAGCGGTTCGGCGAACTTGCCCAGCCGGAGGGCATCGGTCCTTATCTCGGCTTTCTTGCCGGCATCGCCGCCGCGCAGCAGGAACTTGCGCAGGAACTTCCCGCGCCCGCGCTTGCCGATCCCGGTTCGATCAAGCGCTCGCTCGATCATTCGATGCCGCCGCTCGACCGCGCGACCTTTCGCCCCGACGAGGCGTTCCGCTCGCTGAGCGAGCGGCTGTTCGGCAAGATCGAAGCGGTCGACAAGCCCGCGGCGGCAAAGACTGCACTGTCTTCGTTGCAGAAGGCAGACGCGTCGCGCTTCGAGGCGATGGTCGCCAACCTGCTCGCCGATGCCGTTCCCGCCGAAGCGATGGCCGAACATGCCTATGTCGCCGCCGCGTTGCAGCTTCACTTCGTCCGCGCCGCGTCCGTTCTGCCCGAACGTGAGCTGAAATCGGTCGGAAGCAGCGCTTGTCCCGCGTGCGGAGGCCCTCCAGTCGCCTCGGTCATCGTCGCCTGGCCGCAGGCCGGCGGAACGCGCTACTGCGCCTGCGCGCTTTGCGCCACGCTCTGGCACCATGTGCGCATCAAATGTGCGATCTGCTCGTCCACCAAGGGCATCAAGTATCAGGAAATCGAGGACGGGCCCGGCACGATCAAGGCTGAAACCTGCGACGAGTGCGGCTGCTACGTGAAGATACTGAACCAGCAGCAGGACGCATCGCTCGAGCCGCTGGCCGACGATGTGGGCAGCCTCGGCGTCGATCTCCTGATGCGCGGGACGCAGTTCCGACGCGGCGCGTTCAATCCGTTCCTGCTAGGATACTAGTCCTGCGATGAACGAGAGCTTCCGCGCCATCCCTTCGGTAGATGCCGTGCTGAAATCGCCAGCCGGGCAGGCGGCGGTGGACGCGTTCGGTCGGATGGAAGCGACTGCGCGCATACGCCTCGCTCTCGATGCCGAGCGCCAATCCGCGCACGAGGGGCGTTCGCTGCGCGATGCGCAGGCCATCGCCGCGCTGGCACTTTCGCAACTGGAAGCGGCATCGCGATCGTCGCTGAGGCCCGTCTTCAACCTCACCGGCACGGTGCTTCACACAAATCTGGGCCGTGCGCTGCTCGCCGAAGCCGCGATCGAGGCGGCGACGGAAGCGATGCGCGATGCAGCCGCGCTCGAATTTGACCTTGCGACCGGCAAGCGCGGCGAGCGCGACGATCATCTGCGCGATCTCGTCTGCGAACTGACCGGCGCGGAAGACGCGACGCTCGTCAACAACAACGCCGCTGCCGTGCTCATCGTGCTGAACACGCTCGCCGGCAATGGCGGCGGGGCCGTAGTCTCGCGCGGCGAACTGATCGAGATCGGTGGCGCGTTTCGCATGCCCGACATCATGGCCCGGGCCGGCGCGCGATTGGTCGAAATCGGCACGACCAACCGGACCCACGAGAAGGACTATCGCGCAGCGCTCGAAACCGGCGACGTCGCGTTGATCCTCAAGGTTCACACATCGAACTATCGCATTGAAGGATTTACGAAGGAGGTCGATGCGCCTTCGCTTGCAGCGCTCGCGCGGGGGGCGAAGGTGCCGCTCGTCAACGATCTCGGCTCCGGCACGCTGGTCGACCTTGCACGATGGGGCCTGCGGCGTGAGCCGACGGTGCGGGAAGCGGTCGCCGAGGGCGCCGACATCGTCACCTTTTCCGGTGACAAGCTGCTGGGCGGCCCGCAGGCGGGTTTCATCGTCGGCCGCAGGGATCTTATCGCCGCGATCAATCGCAACCCGATGAAGCGCGCGCTGCGCGTCGACAAGCTGCGGCTCGCCGCGCTCGAGGCGACGCTGAAGCTCTATCGTGACCCCGATCGTCTCGCCGAACGCCTGCCGACCCTTCGTCTGCTGGCACGCAGTCAGGCGGAGATCGCCGGGACGGCGACCGCGATCCTGCCGGATGTGCGCGCGGCGGTTGGGCCGTTCTACACGGTCGAGATCGTCAATTGCGGAAGCCAGATCGGCTCGGGCGCGCTTCCGCTCGACACGCTGGCTTCCTCGGCGCTTGCCATTCGCGCCGTCGACGACAGCGGCTCGGCGCTCGACCGGCTGGCCGCAGCACTGCGCGCATTGCCGGTGCCGGTCATCGGACGGATCGCCGATGGCGCTCTGCTGCTCGATTTGCGGTGCCTGGAAGATGCGCCCCGCTTTATCGCCAATCTCCGGGGTCTTGCCGATGGGCTGGCTTGACCGCTTCCGGCGCGTTTCGGAGCCGGAACGCGATCCGATGGACGAAGCACTTCGCTCGGCAAAAGAAGGTGACTTCCAGGCCGCACTCGCCATCTGGGAGCCACTGGCGCGGGCCGGCAATGCGCGCGCGCAAAACAACATCGCCGCCTGCTTTTCCGGCGGTCACGGAATTGCGGAAAATCCCGAACTGGCCGCAAAGTGGTTGAAGCTGTCGGCAGCGCAGGGCGATCCGGTCGGCCAGCGCAATCTGGCGACGTTGCATTTTCGCGGCGAGGGGGTCGAACAGGACGAGGCGGAGGCCATGCGGCTCTATCGCCTCGCCGCCGACCAGGGCGACGCGACGGCGCAGGACATGTATTCCTGGATGCTTGCGGATCATGAGGATTACGCAGCATCGCTCGCCTATGCCGAACGCGCTGCCGCGCAGGGCGTGGCGGCGTCGATGACGCGGATCGGCAACCTTCACCACAATGCACTCGGCGTCGAGCGCGATGCGGGTGTCGCCGCAGAATGGTGGCGCAAGGCTGCGATGCTGGGCGAGGCGGACGGGCAGGCGATGCTCGGCGCGGCGCATATCACCGGTGCGGGCGTGCCCCGCGACCCGGTCGCCGCGCTTGCCTGGTTGCTGCGCGCGCGCGACGGCGGCTCGAAGCTGGCGCACAACTTCATCCCCGCCTCAACGGCCGTGCTGTCGGCCGAGGAGCGCGAGGCGGCCAAGTTGCGCGCGGATCGCCCATTGCTCGAAGAGGGCGCGGTATGATCGTCGGCACGGCAGGCCATATCGACCACGGCAAGACGTCGCTCGTGCGTGCGCTGACCGGTGTCGAGACCGACCGGCTGAAGGAGGAGAAGGCGCGGGGCATCTCGATCGACCTCGGCTTCGCCTACCGCACACTCAATAACGGCGCGCGGATCGGCTTCATCGACGTGCCGGGCCATGAGCGCTTCATCCACACCATGCTGGCGGGCGCCGGCGGAATCGATTTCGCGCTGCTGGTGGTCGCGGCCGATGACGGCGTGATGCCGCAGACGCGCGAGCATCTGGCGATCCTCGATTTGCTCGGCGTCTCGCGCGGCATCGTTGCAATCACCAAGGCGGACCTTGCCGGCGAGGACCGGCTGCTCGCCGTCGAGATCGAGATCGAGACGCTGCTCGCGGGAAGTTCGCTCGAGGGCGCGCACGTCTTGGCGGTTTCGAGCGCGACGGGGCTGGGGGTCGCCGACCTCGAGGCAAGGCTGGCCGAGGCCGCGCTCGCCATCGGACGGCGCAATGCAGACGGCCGCTTCCGGTTGGCGGTCGACCGGGCCTTCACCATCCAGGGCGCTGGTACGGTGGTGACCGGGACCGTCCTTTCCGGCGAGATCGGCGTCGGGGATCAAATCGTCGTCAGTCCGCGCGGGCTTCAGGCCCGTGTTCGCTCGATCCACGCGCAGAACGAGAAGGCCGAGCGCGGCCGGGCGGGCGACCGCTGCGCGCTCAATCTGGCCGGCGAAGGGATCGGCCGCGATGCGGTCGCGCGGGGCGACATGGTGGTCGATCCGGGCCTGCATGCGCCGACGGCGCGGATCGACGCCGAACTGAGTATTCTCGCTGGCGAGCCGAAACCGATCGGCCAGTGGTTCCCCGTTCATCTGCACCATGCCTCCTGCGAGGTGCCCGCGCGCATCGTGCTCCTGCAGGACGAGCCTATCGCGCCCGGAAGCCAGGCGATCGTCCAGCTTGTGCTCGACCATCCGATTTCGGCGGCGGTGGGCGACCGCTTCGTCGTTCGCGACACGTCCGCCCGGCGCACGATCGGCGGTGGGCGCTTTCTCGATTTGCGTGCGCCTTCACGGCGGCGCCGTTCGCCGGAGCGCCAGGCGCAGCTTGCCGCGCTGCTGCCGGCCGAAGACGACGCGTCCTTGCGCGCGCTTCTGGACACGCCACCCTTTTTCGTTGATCTCGACGGGTTCGCGCGGGACCGGGCGATCGGCGGCGACGGGGTGGCCAGGCTTGCGGGGGACCTGATCCGCATTCCGCCGGACGTCGGCACGATGGTGATGACGCCGGCGCGGTGGCTTCGCATACGGGATCGGTTGCTCGCCGATCTTGATGCCTATCATGCGGAAAATCCCGATCATCCGGGTATCGGCCTGGAGCGATTGCGCATGATGGGCGAGGCGCGCCTGCCGGCGCCCATGTTTCGGATGGTGCTGCAGAGCCTCCAGCGCAAAGGCGAGATTTCGCTCGACGGCGCCTGGGTGCGCCGGGCGAGCCACGTCGCGCGGCTGTCGGAGGCGGACGAGGCGCTTTGGGCGCGGATCGAGCCGCTTCTCATCGGCGAACAGCGCTTCCGGCCGCCGCGGACGCGCGATCTTGCCAATATGTTCGCGGTTTCCGAGGCCGACATGCGCCAACTCCTGAAGCGCGCGAGCCGAATGGGACGCGTGCACGAAATCGCGCATGACAGCTTCTTCGCGCGAAGTGTCGTTTCGCAGATCGTCGCGATCCTCCAGGATGTCGACGCCGGCAAGCCCAAGGGCGAGTTTGTCGCCGCCGACCTGCGCGACCGGTTGGAAAACGGGCGCAAGGTGTCTATTGAGATTCTGGAGTTTTTCGACCGGCATGGTCTCACGCTGCGGCGCGGCGACCTGCGCCGGCTGAATCCGCACCGGCTCGACCTGTTCGGTCCCGCGCCCGATGCAAGTGACAAAGGAAGAGAATCGTCCCCGGTGGGGCGTCCGGACTTCAAATCCGGGTGGGGCCGTGAGACGGTCCCTGGTGGGTTCGACTCCCACTCTCCTCCGCCAGCTTCCCGGAAGATTTCATGACGGCCAGTCAGACGATTCTCGATGAACTCGAACATGCGGCCAAGGCCTGCGAAGACGAGGAGGCCGAGTTTCGGCGCACGATGAACGCGCGTGTCGCAGCGCTTGCCGAAGCACGCGCTTTCGCGCATCGGCGGATGAACATCATGCGTTCGCTGTTCGACACGGTGGCGCAGGCCGACGACGGCCCGATCGCAGTCGCGGCGGCCGTCGCGGCATTGCGCAACCGGCTCGGCTGGCGGGAGGAGAGCGAGGCGCGGGACGAGGTTCTGGAACGTTACGGCGCGCTCGCTCTTGCCGCGTTCCACGCGACCCGCGAGGACGAGGCGTCCGTAGCATCGGACACGCTGGCGCCGGATGTCGGGGCGGCGCTGGCCGAATTCGAGGCGTGGTACGCTGAAGCGCGGGGAAAGCATTTCTGGGTCCTGTTCGAGCACTACATGCCGGAGACGCAGCTTGTCGACTTCTGAGCGTCACAGCCGCTTCGACGCCTGGCTCGCCGGCGAGTACGAACGGCGCGGCGACTTCACGGTGATGGTCGTTCTCGTCGACATCGCGGAGACGCGCATCGACCTTCTGCGCTCGACCTACATGAACGTCATCGGCGACGAGACGCGCTGGGTGGAACTGCGCGAATTGCTTTCCGGTTCAGGCGCCGCCTGGAACGGCGCCGCCTTCTTTCCGGTCAGCGTGTTCTTCAACGGGCCGGTGCCGAACGACATCGCGCGGAGCGAATTGCGCGATCTGGAGGATCGGTTGCGCGAAGACCGGCGCGTTCTCAACGAAGGGCACTTCTTCGACCGCAAGGGACGCCGTCTGAAGGTGGACGAACTCAAGCACTGACGCCCTGGCGAGGCCCTTTTCGTGACGCTATTTCAGTCGCATCAGGAGGCCGGCCATCAGGCGTGCGCGTTCGGCGAGGCTGTCGACCTCGATGTGTTCGTTGAGCGTGTGAAGACCCGCGCCGCGAACGCCGATGGAATCGAGCGTCGGGATGCCGAGCGCGCCGGTGAAATTGCCGTCCGAACCGCCGCCGGCACTGGCGTGGGTCAGGTCGAAGCCGATATCGGCGGCGACCTGACGGCCGATTTCGTAAAGCGCCATCGTGCCGGCGTCCGGTTCCCAGACGGGGCGGGTGACGCCGCGGGTGACGTCGAAGCGGACGTCGTTCTCTTCGGTCGCCATGGCGAGCATTGCCTCGACGCCGCGATCAAGATCGTCCTGGCGCTTGGCCATGGAGAGCGCCTCGGCATGGCATTCGGACGAGACGCAATTGACCCACTGGCCGGCATGGATGACGCCGACGGAGAAGGTGCAGTCGTCGGTGGTCATCTTTTCGACCTGGAGCAGCTTCTTCGCCATCAGGGCGATGGCCGAGCGGCCTTCGCCAAGCGCCCAGCCGGCATGGCTTGGGCGGCCCTCCGTCTTCAGATTGAAGCGCGCGATGGCGTAGCGGCCGGTGACCGCGCCCCCGTCGGGACGGGCGGGTTCGGGCACGAGCACATATTTGTTCTTGCGCGCTTCCATCTCGATCAGCTCGCGCGTCGACGGCGTGCCGACTTCCTCGTCGGGCGTGAACAGAACGGTGACGGGCAGCGGGCAGTCGATGGCGGCGAGCGCCAGTTGGCGGATCGCCTCGACGGCGACGAAATTGCCGCCCTTCATGTCTTGAATGCCGGGGCCATAAGCCTTGCCGCCCTCGCGGCGGAAGGGAAGCTTTTCGAGCGTGCCGACCGGATGGACGGTGTCGAGATGGCCGGAGATGAGGATGCCGGGCTTGCCGAAATCCTTGTGCGGAAAGCGCGCGCGCACCGAGCCGCCGAAGCCCATACGGCCGGGAATACGCTCGATCTCTGCGCCGGCAGCGGCGAGGTCGTAGCTGGCAAGGTCCATCATCCGGTCGACCGCGGCCGCATCGAAGGTCGGGCTTTCGCACTCGATCCAGGGTTGGAGGCCTTTCAGCATCGTGTCGGCGTCGAAGGGCAGGGCGTTGAGGTTCATGAGGTCACCTTGGGGCTGTAGGGTGGCTTTTTTTGAAGGGGACCCCCACCCTTTATCCCTCCCCACAAGGGGGAGGGAGGCGTCGGCGGTGCGCTTTTCCTTCCACGGAGGGGAAAACGGCAGGGGTCCGGCCATTAGAGCGGCAGGCGCTTTTCGATGATGCGGGCCATGACGCTGGCGCCGACGGGCAGGATCGCGTCGTCGAAGACGAAGCCGGGATTGTGGACGGGCACGTCGCCGCCATGGCCGATGGTGCAATAGGCGCCGGGGACGGCCTTGAGCATGTCGGCGAAGTCTTCCGAGCCCATCACCAGTTCGTTCTCATTGGTGATGTTGTCGACGCCGACGATGTCGGACGCGGCGTCCAGATAGGCTTCCGAGAGCTTGTCGTCGTTCATGAGGACGGTGAAGATCTCACGCAGGTCCGGTTCGACCTCGATGCCGAACATCTTGGAATAGCCCTCGCACATGTCGCGGATGCGGGCGTGGATCAGCTCCTTCACCTCGTCGTCGAAATAGCGGATCGTGCCGCAGATGACGGCCTTGTCGGGCACGACATTGTAAGCCGAGCCGGAATGGATCTGCGTGACCGAAAGGACGGCCGGCTTCACGGCGGGCACGTTGCGGCTGACGATCGACTGCAGCGACTGGACGAGCGAGGTAACTGCGACGATCGGGTCCTTGGAATGGTGCGGCATGGCGCCATGGCTGCCGACGCCCTTGACGTAGATATCGAAGAAGGTGGAGCCGGCCATGGCCGGTCCCGGCTTCACGCCGACCTTGTTCGGCGCGGCGAGCGGGTTGTTGTGCATGCCGTAGATTTCGTCGCATGGAAACTTGTCGAAAAGGCCGTCGGCAAGCATGGCACGCGCGCCGCCGAGGCCTTCTTCGGCCGGCTGGAAGATGAAGACGGCCTTGCCGGAAAAGTCGCGCGTTTCGGCAAGGTAGCGCGCGGCGCCGAGCAGCATCGTGGTGTGGCCGTCATGGCCGCAGCCGTGGAACTTGCCGGGCGCGGTCGAGCGCCAGGGGAGGTTGGTTTCCTCGTCCATCGGCAGCGCGTCCATGTCCGCGCGAAGGCCGACCGCGCGCTCGCTGCCGCCCTTGCCCTGAAGCACGCCGACGACACCGGTCTTACCGAGCCCGGTATGAACCTCGATGCCCCAGGATTTCAGCTTCTCGGCGACGATGCCGGCGGTGCGCGTCTCCTCGAAGCCGATTTCGGGATTGGCGTGGAAATCGCGCCGGATGGCGGTCAGTTCGTCGGCGTATTCGGCAATGCGCGGCAATGTCGGCATGTCGGTCTCCTTGATGGGCTGGGGCGGGTCAGGCCGTCTCGGTCTGGTGCAGGGACAGTTCCCTGAAATTGGCGAAGTCCCAGTGGCGGCCGGGCGCCGCCTCGATCAGCGCGCGGGTGTAGTCGTGGCTGGGCTGGGACAGGACGTTTTCGGCCGTGTCGTGTTCGACGATGCGGCCGTGCTGCATGACGACGACTTCGTCGCAGATCTGGGCCGCGACGCGCAGATCGTGGGTGATGAAGAGGATTGCGATGCCGAGCTTTTCCTGCAATTCGTCGAGAAGCTTCAGCACCTGCGCCTGCACCGACACGTCGAGCGCGGACACGGCCTCGTCGGCGACGAGGATGTCCGGACGCATGGCGATGGCGCGGGCGATCGCGATGCGCTGGCGCTGGCCGCCGGAGAACTGGTGCGGATAGCGCCCGAGCGCATCGGCGGGCAGGCCGACAAGTTCCATCAGTTCGGCTGCATGCTTCATCGCCTCGGCCTTGGACTGTCCGAAGTTCAGCGGCCCCTCGATCAGGCTCTCGCCGACCGTCCAGCGCGGGTTGAGCGAGCGGAACGGGTCCTGGAAGACGATCTGGATGTGCTTTCGATGCGGCTGCAATTCGCCCCGGCCGAGCTTGGCAATATCGGTCTGACCGACCTTGATGCGGCCTTCCGTCGGATCGATGAGCCGCATGACGCAGCGCGCGACGGTGGACTTGCCCGATCCGCTTTCGCCGACGATGCCGAGCGTGCGGCCGGGCTTGATGCGGAACTTGACGTCCTGCGCGGCCCGCGTCTCGCGGCCCTTCTTGAAGAAGCCGCGCGTGTCGTAGATCTTGGTCAGTCCGTCGACCGACAGCACCGGATCGGCCCAGCTTTCGGGTCGCGCGTCGCGCGGGACGAGGCTCGGCACGGCTTCGAGCAGCCGGCGCGTATAGTCCTTTTGCGGCGAGCGCAGCAGCGTTTCGACCGCGGCGCTTTCCACGATGTCGCCGTTGCGCATTACGTAGACCGTATCGGCGATCTCGGCGACGACGCCCATGTCGTGGGTGATGAAGAGGACGGCGGTGCCGTGGCTCTCCTGGAGTTCGGCGATGAGCTTCAGGACCTGGTTCTGTGTCGTCACGTCGAGCGCGGTGGTCGGCTCGTCGGCGATCAGGAGCTTGGGTTCCAGGATCAGTGCCATGGCGATCATGATGCGCTGGCGCTGGCCGCCGGAAAGCTGGTGCGGGTAGGAGCCGTAGATGCGCTCGACGTCGGGCAGGTGAACCTGCTGCATGATGTCGATGACGCGGCGCTTCTTCTCGCGGGTCGGCAGCTTGGTGTGGCTGTCGAGCACTTCCTCGATCTGGTCGCCGACCTTCATGACCGGGTTGAGCGCGGTCATCGGCTCCTGGAAGATCATCGAAATGCGCTGGGCGCGCAATTCGCGCATCTGCGAGGCGTCGAGGTCGAGAAGGTTCTTGCCGTCGAGCTCGATGCGCCCGGCGGTGACTTCGAGCGCGCCCTTGGGCAGAAGTCCCATGACGGCGAGCGAGGTGACCGACTTGCCCGAGCCGCTCTCGCCGACGAGGCACACGGTTTCGCCCTGATGGATGGTGACGTCGATCGTGTTCAGGATGGGAACGGGATCGTCCCCGGCCGTGGCGACGGAGAGGCCGAGGATTTCGAGCGCGACCGGTTTGTCGTCGAAATGGCGATTGCGGAACAGCATGGGTTACGCCTCCCGCTTCTTGAGGCGCGGATCGAGAAGGTCGCGCGCGGTATCGCCGAGAAGGTTGATGGACAGGATGCACAGCGACAGCATCAGGCCCGGCCAGAAGATGAGCTCCGGCTTGATCTGGAAGAACAGGCGGCCCTCGGCCATGATATTGCCCCAGGTCGGGATCTCGGTCGAAACACCAGCTCCGAGGAAGGATAGGATCGCTTCGGTCAGGATTGCCGAGGCGCAGATATAGGTGCCCTGCACGATGAGCGGGGCGAGCGTGTTCGGCATCAGGTGCTTCCACAATATCTTCGGCATGGACGAGCCGAGCGCGATCGCGGCTTCGACATAGGGCTCTTCGCGCGCCGACAGCACGACGGAGCGCACTAGTCGCACGACCCGTGGAATCTCGGGGAGGGTGATGGCGAAGATGACCGACCAGATGCTCGGCCCGTTGAGGGCGACCAGCGCAATGGCAAGCAGGATCGACGGGATCGCCATCAGAGCGTCCATGACGCGCATGATGATGGCGTCGGCGAGGCGGAAGAAGCCTGAGACGAGGCCGATCAGCAGGCCGATGATGACCGAAACGATGGCCGCGCCGATGCCGATCAGCAGCGACACCTGGCCGCCGACCATGACCCGGGAGAAGAGATCGCGGCCATAGGGGTCGGTGCCGAGCCAGTAGGTTTCGCTCGGGCCCTTGAGGCGCTGCAGCGCGTCCATGCTCATCGGATTGTGCGGCACGTAGAGATAGGCCGACGCGGTGGCGATCACGATCAGGGCGAGCACGATGGCCGCGAGGATCGGGCCGAAGCCGAGGCGCCAGTTGCGCGGAAGCTGGATCGCGCCGAGCACGACCTGCATGGCGGAGGTCGGTTGCGGTTGAGCGGCCATCAGTAGCGAATCCTCGGGTCGAAGAGCGTGTAGGAGAGATCGATCAGCAGGTTGACGAAGACATAGATCGCGCTCGTCAGGAGGATCATCGCCTGGATGACGGGATAGTCGCGTGCCAGGATCGCGTCGACGGTGAGGCGGCCGATGCCGGGGATGTTGAAGACGCTCTCCGTCACCACGACGCCGGAGATCAGGAGTGCGAAGCCGGTTCCGATGATGGTCATGATCGGCACGGCAGCATTGCGCAGCGCATGGCGGAAGAGGACGATGTGTTCCTTGACGCCCTTGGCCCGGGCGGTGCGGACATAATCTTCGCCGAGCACTTCGAGCAGGCTCGCGCGGGTCATGCGGGCGATCAGCGCGACGTAGATGGTGGCGAGCGTGAGGCAGGGCAGGACGGCGCGCGACAGGAAGCCCTGCACGCTTTCCGAAGGCGAGGTGTAGCCCTGGACCGGCAGCCAGCGCAGATCGATCGCGAAGAGCTTAATGAAGAGATAGCCGATGACGAATACGGGGATGGAAAAGCCAAGAACCGAGAAGGACATGACGGCGTAGTCGATCCACGTCCGGTGCCGCCATGCGGCGAGGACGCCGAGCGGAACGGCGATCAGGACGGACAGGATGATCGTCAGCGTGCCGATCTGCAGCGTCGGCCAGATGCGCTGGCCGATGAGGCGCGTGACCGGCTGGTTCGAGATGATCGAGGTGCCGAGGTCGCCCTGCGCGAGCTGCCCGATCCAGGTGACGAATTGGATGTGAAGCGGTTCGGCGAGGCCGAGCGATTCGCGGATGCGTTCGAGTTGGGCGGGCGTCGCGGAGTCGCCGGCGATGATGGCGGCGGGGTCGCCCGGCGTCAGGCGCAAAAGCAGGAAGACGAAGATCGCGACGATCGCCATCACCGGAATGACGGCAAGGATGCGCCGGATGACATAGCCGAGCATGGGCTCAATGATCCTTCGGAAGCTGGAAAGCGAAGGCCCCCGGCGGCGTGCGCCGGGAGCCTGAAGCGGTTGCGGCCGCTACTCGGTCTTGTCTACCTGCCAGAACACCGGCACCGGCTGCTGGATCATGTCGACCATCTTGTTGCTGCGCGCCTGGACGGTCAGATACTGGCCGAGCGGCACGTAGTTCACTGTTTCGAGGACGTGCGCCTGAATGCGCTGTGCGACTTCGGTCTGCGCCTCGACGCCGTCGGCTGCGATGAACTCGGCGCGCAGCTCCTCCAGTGCCGGGTCTTCCGGCCAGCCGAACCAGGCTTCGTCACCGCGTCCGTTGACCATCGGGTTGATGAGCGGGGAGGAAATCTCGGGCACCGACCAGTTGGTGAAGAAGATGTTCCAGCCGCCATCGGCCGGTGCAGACTGGCTTGCGCGGCGGGTGACCAGCGTCTGCCAGTCCATCGCCTGCATGTCGACGTTGAAGCCGGCGTCACGCAGGGCCTGCGCGACGACGACCGGCTGCGCGGTGAGCGTCACGACGTCGGTCGGCTGCATCAGGACGACGGGCGTGTTGTCGTAGCCGGCTTCCTCCAGAAGCGCGCGAGCGGCTTCCGCGTCGCCGCCGCTCTTCAGCGTGTCGGAGCCGGTTTCGTCGGCCAGCGGCGTGCCGCAGCCGAAGATTGCGCCGCAAAGCGAATAGTATTCCGGATTGCCGACCAGCGTCGCCAGCACGTTTTCCTGGCTGATCGCCATCAGGGCGGCCTGGCGGATCTTCTCGTCGTCGAAGGGCGGGTGCTTGAAGTTCATCCGGCCCATGGTCTGGAAGCCGAGCGGATCGCGCACCTCGACGGTCAGATCGGGGCTGGCCTGGAGGATCGGCAGGAGATCGATCTGGGCCTGTTCGAGATAGTCGATCTCGCCCGAGACAAGGGCGTTGATCGCAGTCTGGGCGTCGGGCATGGAGGTCCAGACGACGCGGTCGACATTGACGACCTTGCCGCCCGCCATCCAGTCGGCCGGCTCCTCGCGCGGCACGTAGTCGGCGAACTTCTCGTAGGTGACCGACACGCCCGGCTCGAACTCCTCTTCGACGAAGCTGAACGGGCCGGAGCCGACATATTCGGTAATCGCCTCGCTCGACGGCGTTTCGGCGACGCGCGCGGGCATGATGAAGGGCGGCACGGCCGACTGCTTGGCGACGATGTCGAGAAGCGGCGTGAAGGGCTCACTCAACGTCCAGGTGATCGTCTTGTCGTCGGTCGCCTCGAGGCTGGCCGTGACGTCGAAGATCAACTGACCGCCGGAATCGCGCTCGCCCCAACGCTGGAGCGAGGCGACCGCATCGGCGGCGGTCACCGGCTCGCCGTCGTGGAACATCAGGCCGTCGCGCAGCGTGAAGGTGTAGGTCAGGCCGTCATCGGAGACCTCGAAATCGGCCATCTGCGGCTGGACCTCGAAATTCTCGTTCACCGCGATCAGCACGTCATAGATC
Source organism: Aliihoeflea sp. (assembly GCF_052435475.1). Lineage (NCBI taxonomy): Bacteria > Pseudomonadati > Pseudomonadota > Alphaproteobacteria > Hyphomicrobiales > Phyllobacteriaceae > Aliihoeflea > Aliihoeflea sp. The sequence continues at coordinate 72,488 of NZ_JBQVMV010000015.1, read as the reverse complement.
ATGTAGCCGTGATTGCGGGTGATGTGCGCGGTGGTGATGATCGGGTCGAGAACGCGCAGACCCGAGTGCATGACGGCGGTGATGGTCTCGCTGTCCTGCGCGAGCGCGGTGCCGGCCGGAACGATCGCAGTGGAGGCTGCGAGCGCCGCTGCGAGCATGACGGACCAGCTCTTCGTCAGGACCGAACCGGAAAAGCCATTTGGAATGAATGTCATCGGTAACCCTCTTCGATTGATTTCGCCATTGTTCAGGATGCCGATCTTGCCGCCGGCTTTGTGGAATTGCTTGTTCAGCCTGCGCGTCGAGCCGCTCCCGCGGGCTGGAAGGCCGGGCCGTTCGGCGAGAGCCTGATGCCCGGTTTCAGCCGGGTGAACGGCAGGTCGGCCGCGTCGAGCGCCATCGGCCCGGGCGCGGTGGCGACCAGGATGGCTTCGGCGATGGGCTCGAAATCGGCGCGGAAATGGACCGAGCTCTTGTTGACGAGGATCGCCTGGTCTTCCGGATCGATGCCGACGAAGCGATACATCTCGCGGTCGGCCATCTGCGCCTTGAAGGTCGAAACCACGATCCGCACGCCGTCGAGGGAGAGGCAGGTGGAGGGGCCGAGATTCATGTCGGCGCCGCCATAATAGGGGCCGGTGGCCTTGAAGCGGCCGTCGGAAAGCCTGTCGACGCGGTAGGTCGCCTGAAGGGGCGCGTCGCCCGGAACATTCGACTGGCCGCCGAGCGCCAGTTCGATCTCGGCACCTTCGCCGGCTTCATGGGCGCGTGCGGCGGAGGCTGGATCGACGATGACGCCGATCGCAGCGCGTTCAACGCCTTTCTCAAGAAGCGCCCGCAACATGCCGGTCGTGTTCGAATCACCGCCCGCGCCGGGATTGTCTTGCGTGTCCGCGATGATGACCGGTCTGCTGGCGGAGGCCGCGATCCGCTGCGCTTCGGTGACGGCTTCGAGCGGTGCATAGGCCTTGCCGGCGAAACGGCTTTCGCGGTCGAGAAACGCCCGTTCGAGCGCATCGGCGGCAGCGTCGGCCTCGCCCTGTGTCTCGGCATAGGCGAGGACCGAGGGCCGGCAATCCTCGAAATCGGCGGCGGGAAAGCCGGTCAGGATCGAGGCGCTGGACACCGCGTCGCCTTCGACGCGATCGATCTCGGCATAGAGCGATTTTGCCGGCTCGATCATCGTGCACTGCCAAGGGATCGGGATCAGGAACGGCAACTGCCGGAACGCCTTGGCGACGGGCTTGCCGCGCTTCATCAGGCGGTCGAGCTGCTCGGCTGCCCGAACGCCGGTTTCGGCCATGTCGACATGCGGGTAGGTGCGGAAGGCGACCAGAACGTCGGCGGCGTCGACCATGTCGCGCGTGACGTTGCCGTGGAGGTCGAGGCTGGCGGAAATCGGGATTTGCGGGCCGACGATCGCGCGCAGGCGCTTCAGGAGTTCGCCTTCGCCATCATCCAGATGCTCGGCGACCATCGCTCCGTGAAGATCGAGAAGGAGGCCGTCGATCTTGCCCGCAGCGCGCAATTGGTCAGCGATCTCGCCGGCGATGCGCTCATATGCGTCGCGTTCGACATGGGCCGAGGGGATGGCGCCGGTCCAGAGCAGAGGCACGAGTTCCCACCCGGCCTTTTCTGCGTACTCGACGAAGCCGCTGATGCCGAGATTGACGCCGCCGCAGCGCTGCAGGATTTCCGCGCCGCGACTCATCGGCAGGTAGCCGCCGCCTTGTTCAAAATTCTCATATCGCGCCGGGGAGGGCGCGAACGTGTTGGTTTCGTGCAGAAAGCCGGCAATCGCCACGCGCTTCGACATTGAAATCCTATGCCGTTGGAAGATCCGACGAAAGTCGGTATCGACAGGCGATACAGATATATCGCAATTCAACGGTAGAGGTGGTATGACGCGCCGTCAACCGGCATTGGAGGGGGTAGGCATGAATCGCAGCATCATCAGTGGGGAGGACGGTGCGCGGCTCTTGGACCAGGCGCAGATTGACGACCCATTGTTCGTCCAGTCGATCGCCCGCGCGCTTCACGTCCTGTCGGTATTTCACAAGGCCGAACAGCCGCTTAGCCTGAACGAGATCGCGGAGGCGAGCGGCACCGGGCGGAGCGCAGCGCAGCGCGTTATCCATACCCTGCGCGCCCTTGGCTATATCGAGCGCGACGAGACGGGCAGGGGCTATCTGCCGGGAATCCGGGTGCTCGACCACACGGTCGATTACCTGCGCCTGAACAAGTTGATCGAGCGTGCGACGCCGGTGTTGCTCGACCTGCGCAAAAATGCGCGCGAACGCGTCGATCTGAGCCTGTTCGACGATCTGCGCGTGGTCTATGCCGCCCGGCTTCAGAGCAAGCGTGAGACATTCTTCGCCACGCTCGTCGGTCATTCCGTCCCGACCTTCTGCACTTCCGGCGGACGGGCGATCATGGCGCACCTGACCGACGCGCAGGTGGACGACATCATCGCGCGCTCGGATCGTCGTCCGTTCACCGACAAGACGATCACCACGCCGGATGAAGTGCGTGAAATGGTGCGCGAGGCGCGCCAGACGGGCTATGCGCTGACTGTCGAGGAAGTTCTGGTCGGCGAGGTGGCTCTGGGGGTGGCGGTTCTGGGGCCGGGCGGGCGACCGCTCGGAGCGATCCACGTCGCCGGCTCACTGAGCGAGTGGACGCCCGAGGCGTTCTGCAACCGGTTTGCACCGCTGGCGGTCGAAGCCGCCAACGCGATCAACAGGTTGCGCTGAACGCCTACCAGATCGAATCCAGTTGCCCGGTCAGGCGGATTTCAGCAGCGGCATCTGGATTACGGTCGAGGTGACAAGCGACTGGATGCTGGCGAGGGGGACCGGCTTGCCGAAGAAGTAGCCCTGCGCCTCGTGGCAGCCCTGCTCGCGCAGGAACTGGAGATGCGAAGCGCTTTCCACGCCCTCGGCGAGAACCGGAATCTGCAGGCTCTCCGCCAGGATGATCGTCGAACGCACGATCGCCATCGCCTGCGCGCTGGTGTCGATGTCGGCGATGAAGGAGCGATCGATCTTGATCTTGTCGAAGGGAAAGTTCTGCAGGGTGGAGAGCGAGGAGTAGCCGGTGCCGTAGTCGTCCATCGCGATCTTCACGCCCCTGGCTTTCAGCTTGCGCACGATGGCAAGGGCATGGTGGTGGTCCTCGATGATGCTCGATTCGGTGATTTCCAATTCGAGGCGCGAAGCTGAAAGACCGGTGGATGCCAGGATTTCGTCGACCATCCCGGGCAGGTCGGACTGCGAGATCTGCGCCGAGGCGACGTTTACGGCGATCTTGTAGGGCTTGGCCCAGCGCGCGGCTTCGGCGCAGGCTTCCCTCAGCACCCATTCGCCGATGGGCAGGATCAGGCCCGTCTCCTCGGCCAGCGGAATGAACTCGACCGGCGAGACGAGGCCGCGCTGCGGATGGTTCCAGCGCACGAGAACCTCGAAGCCGATCAGATCGCCCGAGGCGACGTCGTTCTGGGGCTGGTAATAGAGTTCAAGCTCCTTGCGTTCGACCGCGTGGCGCAGTTCCAGCGAGAGGGCGGCGCGAGTGCGGTTCGCCTCGTCCATGGAGGAATCGTAGCGGCAGATGCTGGTAAAGGCCGACTGCTTGGCGCGATACATGGCCAGGTCTGCTCGCGTCAGGAGCGTCGAGGCGTCGGGTGCGTCGTCCGGATAATAGGCGACGCCAAGGCTGGCGCCGACCGTCAGGACGCGGGTTTCGTCCTCAATGTGCCGGCAGACGACGCTGTGGAGCCGGGTGGCGAATTCGAGCGCCTGGCCCTTCTGGTAGAGCCGGGTTTTGACGGCGACGAATTCGTCGCCGCCGACGCGTGCCAGGAATTCGCCCTCCTGAAGGCAGGCGGAGAGGCGTTCGGCGATGATCTTCAGGACCATGTCGCCGGCCGCGTGGCCGTGCACGTCGTTGATGTCTTTGAAGCGGTCGAGGTCGATGCAGATCACGGCGACGCGCGACGTGTCGTCATAATCGCCGCCGATGATCTCGCCGAGCTTGCTCGTCAGGTGATGGCGGTTCGGCAGGCCCGTTACGGCATCATGCAAGGCAAGCTGGCGATAGCGCTGGACGGCCTCGACCTCATTGTGGTTGTCGATCAGGTAGCTCGACAGGCCGGTGCCCATGACAAGCGACATGACGGCCAGGACGCCGAGGATGAGGAGGCTGTCCGAGATGCCCTTTTCGGGTACGGCGATGGAGAGGTCCGGCACGAGCGTCAAAGCGCCCATGCCGGTGAAGTGCATCGACACGATGCCGAGGATCAGCGCCAGTGCGCCGCCATAGCGGCAAAAGCGCGTGACCGGACGGGCGATGCGGTTCATGGCGATGGCGCCGAAGAATGCGCCCAGAAGGACGGAGACTGTGACGAGCGTCGGGTCCCAGCTCATCGCGGCCGTGACGCGCATCGCGCTCATGCCGGCATAGTGCATGACAGCGATGCCGATGCCCAGAATGGCGCCGCCGACCTCGATCAGTGCCGTGGTGCGGGTGCTCGCGGCAACCACCATGCCGATGGTGCAAAAGCCGATCGCCAGGAAGAGCGAGATCAGCGTGATGGCCGGATCGTAGACGAGTTGCAGGGAGGGCGAATAGCCCATCATGGCGACGAAGTGCGTCGTCCAGATCGCGCTGCCGGAGACGACGCCGGCAAGGAAAAGCCAGTTGGCGCGGCGTGCGCCGGTGGTCCGCCGGGTTCGCGCGAACAGCCGCATCGACATGACCGAACCGGCCACGCAGATGGCGGCCGCCAGCAACACGTATCGATAGTCATGCTCGTAAACGAGACACGAGAATATTTCCAGCACGTCACCACCCTCGATGCAGTCGAGGCTCACGATACGCACGTGTGGTTAACGAGTGTTGGAATCCCGTGAGGCGAGATTGATCACAGAGCCGTGTGGTAAGCGAATGCTGAATTAGCGTCCCGTGAAGGAGGGGATGCGTTTATCTGCGAAGGCGAGGCGACCTTCCTCGTAGTCCGCGCTGGCGAATGTCGCCGCTCCCAGTTCGCCGGCCTTGCGGATGTCACCGGCATCGCCGGTCAGGACCGCGCGGATCGCCGCCTTCGAGGCGCGCACCGACAAGGGAGCATTGTCGGCGATCGTTCGGGCGATCTCGAGCGCACGATCGATCGCGGGCGGCTCGTCCGACATTTCGAGGAGAAAGCCGAGCGCGAGGGCCGTGGCGGCGTCGAGCCGCCCGGCCGAATAGGTCATGTAGCGCGACAGTTGCGCCCCGAGGGCCTGGACGATGTCGGCCATCGCGTCGACGGGGTAGGCAAGGCCGAGCCTGGCTGCCGGAACGCTGAACAGCGCGCCCGGCGACGCGATGCGCAGGTCGCACGCCGCCGCAAGGCCGAAGCCGCCGCCGAAACAGATGCCGTCAACCGCCGCGATGGTGGGCAAAGGGCAGTCGCGAACGGCCCTGAACGCGCGGGAATTGGCGTCCTCATAGACCGCCGCGCGCGCGCCGCGCCGCGCCGTGTCGAACTCGGCGATGTCGGCGCCGGCGCAGAAATTCCCGCCCGCGCCCGAAAGGACGATGACACGAACGTCGGCATCCTTGCCGAGCGCCTCCAGCACTTCCGCAAGGTCCAGCCACATGGCCTCGGTCAGGGCGTTCTTCTTCTCGGGCCGGGCGATTTCGAGCGATACGACATGGCCGTTGCGGTTGACACGAAAGCCAGGCTTTACCAAACCGTCTTGAATCTCGAACAATTTACGCCACCTGAAGCGAAGTTAAGGAAATCTGAGTTCAAACCGGTTCGTGTGTGGACTAGAATTCCCGGACTGCCAAGCCCGACGACAGGGGAAGCCGATGACCATCTCGATGAAGGCGCGCAGCAGCCAGGTGCAGCCGGTCGATCCGATTTGGAGCGCGGTGCGCCAGGAAGCTGCGGAGGCCGTTGCGGCCGATCCGCTCCTGTCCGCCTTTCTCTATGCGACGATCCTCAACCAGGACAGCCTCGAGGACGCGGTCATCCATCGCCTGTCCGAAAGGCTGCACCACCAGGATCTCGGCGCCGACCTGATCCGGCAGACCTACGAGGCGATGCAGCGTGACAATCCGGACTGGAGTTCGGTCGTGCGCGTCGACATCCAGGCCTATTACGACCGAGACCCGGCCTGCGACCGTTTCCTGATGCCGGTGCTCTATTTCAAGGGATTCCACGCGATCCAGACGCATCGGCTGGCGCACTGGCTGTGGTCGAAGGGGCGTAAGGATTTTGCGCTGTACCTGCAAAGCCGGTCTTCGGCGATTTTCCAGACGGACATCCATCCCGCAGCCCTCATGGGCAAGGGCATCTTCATCGACCACGCGACCGGGCTCGTCATGGGTGAAACGGCGGTGGTCGAGGACGACGTGTCCATCCTGCATGGCGTCACGCTCGGCGGGACGGGCAAGGCCGGCGGCGACAGGCACCCCAAGATCCGCCATGGCGTGCTCATCGGGGCAGGCGCCAAGATTCTCGGCAATATCGAGATTGGCCACTGCACGAAAGTGGCGGCGGGCTCCGTCGTGCTCCAATCCGTGCCCAACAACAAGACCGTTGCCGGCGTGCCGGCGCGGATCGTGGGGGAGGCGGGATGCGAGGAACCCTCGCGGGCGATGGACCAGCTCTTGAGCGCGCAGGCCTCGCAGGGTTAACCCGCCGGCGGGTTGAAAGGGGCGCTTTTGGCTTTACATGCCCGTCGAGTGCGTGCCAGAAGCCCCTCTCTTTCCCAACCAGGACCGGAGTAATCCCATTGAAACCGGAAGAAATCCGAAAGCTCGACGCCTATTTCAAGCGGACGTTCCAGAACCCGCAGCTCGAGGTCAAGGCGCGTCCGCGCAAGGACGATTCCTGCGAGCTCTATGTCGGTGACGAGTTCCTCGGCATCATCTTCAAGGACGAGGATGACGGCGAACTGTCCTACAATTTCTCGATGGCCATTCTCGACGTCGATCTGGCCTGATCACGTCGCCGGCTGCAGCGCCTTTGCGGCGAACGCACGCATGCCGGCGTCCAGCGCCTTCCAGTTTTCGAGTAGCGCCCGCGGGAAGCGGTAGCGCAGCGACAGATTGGCACCCACATCGATATCGCGCTCACAAGGCGCCAGCGCGGTATCGGCTTCCGCTCCTGTCAGACAGCGGGCGACGAAAGGCGCAGTGAAGCGCGTCGGGTCGACGATCAACATCTCGTCGCCATAGCCCGACGCCTCGATGAAGCGATGGGCGACGAGTCCCGCTTCCGCCGGTTCTCCGGGCTCCTCGATCAGCAAACGATAGATCGGCGTCAGTCGGCTCGTCATGTCGAGCGGCATCGATCGCGGCTCGAAGCTGGCGAAGATGATCCGGTGGTCGCCGTCGGCGTGGTTGAATAAGGCGCGCTCGGCTTCCGAATAACCTTCGAGGCGCGGCCAGGACAGATAGAGGTCGAGACGCTTCGCCTCGCCGGAACGCCGGTCGTTGGCAAAACGGATCATGTTGGCCGGCACCGCGACCATCTCTCCATCGATCACGACGCCCTGGATCGTCGCATCGTCCGAATGACCGGCAAGGGCGATGGCGCGGCCAAAGGTCTTGCCGGCATAGCTGATGCCGACCGAGACCAGCGCCAGCGCGACGAAGACGTAGAAGATCTTCATCATGAAGCCGCTGCCGACCTCCTCAATCGTGGCATTGTCGAAACGTGTGAAGTCGGTCATCGCGCTCTGTTCGGGAATGTTCGCCTGCCGGTTCGGCGGTTTCATCCTCGCGCGAACATGGTAAACGCGGCGTAAAGCAACCGCGTGGAGGAAGAGAATGCCGGTCTATGAACTCGACGGCGTCGGGCCGCAATTCGACGATCGCGACACGAACTGGATCGCGCCAGATGCCCATGTGATCGGCAAGGTCACGCTCGGCAGGGATGTCGGCGTCTGGTTCGGCGCGGTGCTGCGGGGCGACAATGAGCGCATCGAGATCGGCGAGGGCTCCAACGTCCAGGAGCATTCGATGATGCACACCGATCCGGGCTATCCGCTGACCGTGGGCAAAGGCTGCACCATCGGCCACCGCGCGATCCTGCATGGTTGCACGATCGGCGACAATTCGCTCGTCGGCATGGGCGCGATCATTCTCAACGGCGCGAAGATCGGTCAGAATTCGCTTGTCGGGGCCGGTGCGCTCGTCACCGAGGGCAAGGAGTTTCCCGACAATTCGCTGATCGTCGGTTCGCCCGCCAAGGCGGTCCGCACCTTTTCGAACGAGGATGCGCTGCGCGCTTCCGCTGCAGGCTATGTCGCCAACGGCAAGCGCTTCACCAAAGGCATGAAGCGCATCGACTAAAGAGTTGGAGCCGGTTCTCGGGGAAGAACCGGCTCCGGCCTGGCCGAACGGACGGGGATTGGGGGCTCGACCGGGCTTTTCACATGCTCAGCGGGCGGCGACGCTGCCGACCAGGATGTCGCGGTCGTCATTGATGCCGACCCACATTCCGGCATGCTGCGACGACTGGCGCTTTAGGAAGCTGTATTCGGTCTCGTTCCAGCGCAGGACGCGCATTTCGAGATTGTCGAGGACGAAGTCGCCCATCGAGGTGTGGACCACCAGGACGGCATGGCCGTCGCCATTGGGCTGGCGGACCACGGTGATCAACAGGTTCGAGGCCGGCACGCCCTGCTCGATCAGGCGATTGCGCTTTTCGAGGACGTAATCCTCGCAATCCCCGTAGCCATTGACCGGATACGACCAGTATTCCTCGATGCCCCACATCTCCATGTCGGTGCGCGGACGTACGGCGATGTTGACCACATTGTTGACGTTGATGATCTCAGCCCACAATTCGCGGGTCAGTTCCGTCGGCGAACTCGCATCGGCCGTCGGCTGGCACTCGGCCGGCATCCGCTGGCAGAAATCATAATGACCGACCGGCTGCGTGGTCAGGCCGCCGACATGCATGAAAGGCTGCGCGGCGGCGGAGGTGGCGAACACGGCAAAAAGACCTGCCATTGCGAGCGCAACCTTGTTATACTTCGAAGTCCCCATCTTCTTGTCTCCCCGTTTGAAGAGACAATGACAGGTGCCGATTTATTCCACGCGAAAAGTCAAGTGTATATTCGAGTAAAATGCAATCGATATTTGAAACAATACTTATTCAAATTGTTCGAGTTTGCTTCAGCCAATAGTAACCATGTGATCCGGCAGGTCGCGAACACAAAAAGGGCCGGCGCGAGGCCAGCCCTTCGATGAATGCGGGGAGGTCGGATCAGCGGTCGGAGAAGGCGGCTTCCAGCGTTTCCTCACGCTGAAGGGCGGCGAACTCGATGGCGATGCCGTCCTGGAAATGACGCACCACCTGACCGCGCATCGCGCCGAGCGTAACCTGGACGCCGAGTGCCGGGCGGACTTCGATCTCGACCGCGGCGCCCGAGAGCGACAGGTCGACGATGCGGCAGCGATACTGCCGGCCATCTCCGAGTTGCAGGACGGTGATCGGATTGCGCGGCGCCACGCGCTGGTGGCGGCGATCCTCGGGCAGGTCGAGCTCGTGCTTGTTTGCAAGCCAGGTCAATTGGGCCGCGAGTTTCTCGCGCTTGCGCTCCGAGGCGATGACCGTCATCGCGAAGCCGTCCTCGGTCAGGCGCGTCACCACACCCTCGACGCGGCCGATATGGTCGAGATAAGCGATCACCCGCTCACCGGGTTCGCCGGGACGATCGGCGCGGATCGCCACGTCGCCTGGCGACATGTCGATGACCTGGCAGGGATGCTCGGAACGATCCTCGAGCATGAAGCGGCCATAGATCTTCACACGGACGCGCTGGAAACTGCGACGTTCGTTTCGTGCCGGAGCGACTTGCAACGCCGCTGAACTCATCTTCGCCTCAGCCCCCGCCAATTCCGTCGGACATGTCCAACTGACTTGGGCGCAAAATAGCGCCGCAGTCGTTAACATGTTGTAATCCGAATTGCTCGAAGGCGCTTTGCGAACAGCGTGCGCGGCAGGTTTCAGCGGTCCTGCGAGCGTCCGCCGTCGAGAACGACCAGATGGCGGACGCGGCGCGAGCGATCGCGCTCGGTCGGCTCCAGATCATCCGGGGCGAGGCTGGGCGTGCGCTCACCCATGTCGATCGCGGGCACGGTGTCGGGATCGATCAGGCGCGCTTCGTCGAGCACCAGCGCCGACAGGGGATGCGCGCCCAGCCAGAAGGGACGCTCGAGCGCGGTTGCAAGACCCATCGCGCGCGGGCGGCCCGGGCCGGCATCGAGCGGCAGCAGCAGCAATTCGAAGGCTGCCAGGCGACCCTGGCGGCTCTTGCCATGCGCCTGCGCAAGCACCACGGTGCTCTGGTTCAAGGTCGCCTTGCCGAGGGCGTCGACAGCGTCTCGGTCGTCGACCTGCCAGATTTCGCCGAAGGGCACATGGCGCAATTCACGACCGAATGACGAGCAGACGTTCGTTCCAGCGAGCCGGAAGCGCGGCTCGTCCGCATCGTCGAATTCGAGAATGAACGTGTCGGGAAGACGTCCCTTGATCGCCGTCGGGTCGATATCCGTGCGAAACGGGGCAGGGCGGCCGGCGCGCAGCATGTTCCAATATCGGAACATCGCGATCGTGCCGTCCATTTTCATCAAAGCCTGCTCCCGTCTTTTTCCGCCGCACGTCCCGGATTGGGACGAATCGGCCTGGCAGTGGTCATCACATGGCCAAGGATGCAGGGCGCGTGCCAGCCCTGTTAGGAGTTCTTAACGCTTCTGAGGGACGTTAAGGTTAACGAAAGGTTGACGTTGCCAGCGCGGGCACCTCGTGACAGTTTCCAGGTCACGGGAAGCAGAATACCCAGCGCAACTCCAGTCGCGCTGCGGGAGCAGGGGGCTCGATTGGCCGTTCGAAGTCATCGCTTCGAACGGCATTCTTTTGCGACCTGCACTGGCAGCGGCCGGTTCCGGCCTCTATGTCCGGGCTGACGCGCAAGAGAGCCATGATGGACCAGCCACGCCCGATCGACACATCCCCGGACGACGAATGGCGCGAGACGCCACCGCCGCGACGCGAGCCGATCTTCAACCTGCCGGCGATCGTCGTGGCGCTGATCGCGATCTGTGTCGGCGTGCATGCGGTGCGGATGCTGGTGCTTACCGAATCGCAGGACATTGGTGTCATCGCGCGCTTCGCGTTCATCCCCATCCGCTACTCCGGGCATTACATCATCGACGCCTACGCCTATGCGGGGCCGGTCACCTACGCGTTCCTGCATGGCGGGATCGCGCATCTTGCGGTCAACATGGTCTGGCTCGCCGCATTCGGCTCGCCGCTCGCCCACCGCATGGGGGCGGTCCGGTTCGTCGCGTTCTGGATTTTTACGGCGCTTGCGGCGGTGGGGCTCCACTATGTGCTGCATTCGGGGGACCCGACGCCAGTCGTCGGTGCGTCGGGCGCCATCTCGGGCATGATGGGCGCGGCGGCGCGTTTTGCGTTCCAGATCGACCGATTCGCAGGCAAACCGGCCTTTACCGGGCCTATCCTGCCGGTCAGCGTCGTTTTGCGTCACCGCATGACCTTCATGTTCCTGCTCGTCTGGTTCGTCATGAACCTGGCCATGGGGCTCGGCTCCATTGCGCCCGGTGTGGGGCAGATCGCATGGGAAGCGCATATCGGCGGTCTCCTGGCCGGATTTTTCGGCCTCGCCCTTTTCGACCGCCGTTGACGGCAAGACACGTCCCGTGAAGGCGCGGCGCTTGAAATGCGTTCGAGCACGGCGCACCATACCGTTGTTAATGCCGCAGAGGAGGTACGCATGACGGTGAAGGCAATTCTGGACGCCAAGGGCCGCGACGTTGTGACGGTCGAGCCGGAGATGACGCTCGGCGAGGCCGCGCGGCTTCTGGGCGAAAAGCGGATCGGCGCGGTCGTCGTCACCAAGGCGGGCGAAAAGATCGCCGGTATCCTCTCCGAGCGCGACATCGTTCGCCAAGTCGGCTTGCGCGGCGCCGTGGCGCTGGACGAGCCTGTATCGAGCGCGATGACGGCCAAGGTCAGGACCTGCCAGGAAGGCCATACCGTCAACCAGGTGATGGAACTGATGACGCGCGGCCGCTTTCGCCATCTGCCCGTAGAACGCGAGGGCAGGCTGGCCGGTATCGTGTCGATCGGCGACGTGGTGAAGCAGCGCATTGAGGATGTGGAGCGCGAAGCCGACGAAATCCGCCAGTATATAGCAACCGCCTGAAACGCCCGGCTTGCGAAAACCTTGCCTCGCGGGCGCGATTGGTCTAGCCAACCGGAACACTTCCGACCATCGCGAACGCCAGGCAGACGATGACGCTCATTGATACCCGCACGCCCGATCCCAAGCGCCTTGTTTCCGGGGCGACCGGCGATTGGGAAATCATCATCGGCATGGAAATCCACGCGCAGGTTTCGTCGCAGTCGAAGCTCTTTTCGGGCGCCTCGACGACGTTCGGCGCGGCGCCGAACTCCAATGTCAGCCTCGTCGATGCGGCGATGCCGGGCATGCTGCCGGTCATCAACGAGGAATGCGTCAAGCAGGCGATCCGGACCGGGCTGGGTCTGAAGGCGCAGATCAACCACCGCTCGGTGTTCGACCGGAAGAACTATTTCTACCCGGACCTGCCGCAGGGCTACCAGATTTCGCAGTTCAAGCAGCCGATCGTCGGCGAGGGGATCGTCTTCGTCTCGGTCGGGCCGGACAAGAAGGGCGAGTTCGAGGAGATCGAGGTCGGCATCGAGCGGCTGCACCTCGAGCAGGACGCCGGCAAGTCGTTGCACGACCAGCACCCGACCATGTCCTATGTGGACTTGAACCGCTCCGGCGTCGCGCTGATGGAGATCGTGTCCAAGCCGGACATCCGCTCGGCCGACGAGGCCAAGGCCTATGTGACCAAACTGCGCACCATCATGCGCTATCTGGGCACCTGCGACGGCAACATGGACGAGGGCTCGCTGCGCGCCGACGTCAACGTTTCCGTGCGCCGTCCGGGCGAACCGTTCGGCACGCGCTGCGAGATCAAGAACGTCAATTCGATCCGCTTCATCGGCCAGGCGATCGAATCGGAGGCGCGACGCCAGATCGCCATTCTGGAGGATGGCGGCTCGATCGACCAGGAGACGCGGCTGTTCGACCCCTCCAAGGGCGAAACGCGCTCGATGCGCTCCAAGGAAGAGGCGCATGATTACCGCTATTTCCCCGATCCGGACCTCCTGCCGCTCGAATTCGATCAGGCTTATGTCGATGCGCTCGCTGCGCACCTGCCTGAACTTCCCGACGACAAGCGCGCGCGGTTGATCGAGAGCCTCGGCCTTTCCGTCTACGACGCGTCGATCCTCGTCTCGGACAAGGCGATCGCCGACTACTACGAGAAGGTCGCCGAGGGCCGCGACGGCAAGGCTGCGGCCAACTGGGTCATCAACGATCTTCTCGGCGCCTTGAACAAGGCCGGCAAGGATATTGCCGAATCGCCTGTCTCGCCGGACCAGCTCGGCGGGATCATCGAACTGATCAAGGAAGGCACGATCTCCGGCAAGATCGCCAAGGACCTCTTCGAGATCGTCTGGACCGAGGGCGGCGATCCGCGCCAGCTCGTCGAGACGCGTGGCATGAAGCAGGTGACCGATACGGGCGCCATCGAAAAGGCCGTCGACGACGTCATCGCCGCCAACCCGGACAAGGTCGAGCAGGCGCGCGCCAAGCCTACAATGGCCGGCTGGTTTGTCGGCCAGGTGATGAAGGCGACCGGCGGCAAGGCCAACCCGCAGGCGGTCAACGACCTCGTCAAGGCGCGTCTGGGGATCGAATAGTGTTCGTCCGGACCGTCTCGAAGCGGGACTTGAAGGCGGTGCAGGCTCTGCTCGCCGAGACGTGGCACGCCACCTACGACTCGATCTATGGCGAAGCGCGCGTCAACGAGATCATTGCCGAATGGCATTCGATGGCGGCACTCGAGGCGCAGCTTGAAAGCCCGCTGTCGGAGTTTCTTGTCGCCGATGACGGGACGCAGATCGGCGGGGTCGCCTATGCGACGGCGATCGACGAGGGCAAAACGGTGACGCTGCGCCAGCTCTACGTCCGCCCGGACAGCCAGGGCCGCGGCATCGGCGGCTTGCTGCTCGACGAGATCGAAGGCTGCTTTCCCGACGCGGACAAGGTGCGGCTCGAAGTCGAGGAAGCAAGCACCAAGGCCGTCGTCTTCTATCTGGCGCAGGGTTTCGCCAAGGTCGGGCAGACGCCAAGTTGCGGGCGGCCCGATTCGGGCATCCCTGCCGATATCTACGAACGCCCGATCATGTGGGCGGACTGAGCCCTTGTCATCGATTGCCCGGAACGCCATAAGGCGGAGAAGATTGGGCACCCAGTTGCGGATGTGCGAATGTCTATGAAAACCTTCTTCACGCAGTTCTTCACCTGGTGGAACGGCCAGACGCTGGGCACGCGCTTCCATACCTGGCGGCACGGCAAGCCGGTGGGCGAGGACGAGTTCGGCAATCTCTATTACGAGGGCGGCGTCGACACCGAGGGGCGCACGCGTCGCTGGGTGATCTACAAGGACTATGCGGAAGCCAGCATGATCCCGCCCGGCTGGCATGGCTGGATGCACCATCGCGTCGACACGCCGCCGAAGGACGACAACTATCAGCCGCGCGAGTGGCAGAAGCCGCATCTGCCGAACCTGACGGGCACCAGCTTCGCCTATCGGCCGAAGGGCTCGGTCGCCACGCACGAGCAGCGTCCGCGCGTGACCGGCGACTACGACGCCTGGACGCCCGGCAACTGATCGGGGCGCAACAATCGTCTCGCCACAATCGACGGCTAGGCCAGTCGGGTCACGACTCAGCTAACAGGGCTCCAAGGATGACATCCAGACTGGCAGGCGCAATCGCGGGGCTCGTCTTCGCAACCGGGCTTGCCGCTCCGGGCAATTCGTTCGCGCAGGACCTCCAGTTCGACCTGCCGCCGGACGACGAGTTCATCTACGAGGAAGCGCCTGCCGAGGGCGGCTCCTTCGAGGAACTGCCGATGGAGGAGGCGCCGACCGAGGTGCCGATCCAGCGCGTGACCAATCCGGTCGCCGAGTTTGCCGGCATCGACAAGATCACCGGACGCATCATCTCCTTCGACGTCTATGTGGACGAGACCGTCCAGTTCGGCGCGCTGCAGGTGACGCCGCGGATCTGCTACTCCTCCGGGGAGGGCCAGGAACCGCGTACGGACAGTTTCGTTGAGGTCGACGAGATCACGCTCGACCGCAAGATCCGGCGCATCTTTTCCGGCTGGATGTTTGCCGAAAGCCCCGGTCTCAATGCCGTCGAGCATGCCGTCTATGACGTCTGGCTGAAGGCGTGCAAGCAGCAGTCGGACGTGCCAGCGCCTGAATCGGCCGAAGGCTGACAGGGTGTGTCGATATTCAGGCCTGAGCGGCCTGCAAATGTCAGCTTTCTGCGCTTCCGGTGCTCATGTACCAAATGTACATTCCGCTCCGGTTTTCAAAATCTGCCATTTTCGGCACGCCCAGACCTGAATCTCAGCACACCCTAAAACGTCGCCGGCTCTCCATCGAGCGCCTTTTCCAGCATCGTCTCGTATTTGCGTCGCGGCACGTCGATCGCGCCGAAGCGCTTGAGGTGCTCGGTGGTGAACTGCGTGTCGAGGAGGTCGAAACCCTTGTCGCGCAGGCGTTCGACGAGGGCGACGAGGCAGACCTTCGAGGCATCGCGTTCGACGCTGAACATGCTCTCGCCGAAGAACACGCGTCCGAGCGTCACGCCGTAGAGCCCGCCCACCAACTCACCATCCTTCCACGCTTCGACCGTGTGGCAATGGCCGATGGCGAAAAGACGCGCATAGGCGGCGCGGATCGGTAGGTTGATCCAGGTGTTGGGACGTCCGGGACGTGCCGCACCACAGCCGGTTATGACGGCCTCGAAAACGGTATCGAACCGGATTGCGAATGGCGCGCGACGAACGGTCTTTGCGAGGCTGCGGGGGATGTGGAAATCGTCGAGCGGCAGGATGCCGCGCATCTCCGGGCGAACCCAGAAGATTTCCGGATCGCCGGCATTTTCCGCCATGGGGAACACTCCTGCCGCGTAGGCACGCAGCAGGAGATCGGTCGGGATCGTGAAACCGGGAGCGAAAGGCCGGCTCATCCTAAGGCGCCCTCAGGGCTTTTGGGCAAGGTACTTTTCGAGCCAGTGGATGTCGTAGTCGCCATTGGCGATGTCCGGATTGCCGACGAGGTCGCGGAAGAGCGGCAGCGTCGTGTTGATGCCGTCGACGACGAACTCGTCCAGCGCGCGGCGTAGGCGCATCATGCACTCGACGCGGTTGCGGCCGTGGACGATGAGCTTGCCGATCAGGCTGTCGTAATAGGGCGGGATCTTGTAGCCCGAATAGACCGCCGAATCGACGCGCACGCCGAGGCCGCCCGGCGTATGGAACGTCGTCACCGTGCCGGGCGAGGGCACGAAGGTGCGCGCGTCCTCGGCATTGATGCGGCACTCGATCGCGTGGCCGTTGAAGCGGATGTCGTCCTGCGTGACCGACAGGCCGCTGCCCGAGGCGACGCGGATCTGCTCGTGGACGAGATCGATGCCGGTGATCGCCTCGGTCACCGGATGCTCGACCTGCAGGCGGGTGTTCATCTCGATGAAGTAGAACTCGCCATTCTCGTACAGGAACTCGATCGTGCCGGCACCGGAATAGCCGAGATCGCCGATCGCCTTCGACACGGTCTCGCCGATCTTGGAGCGCTCGGCGGCGTTGAGAGCGGGCGAGGTCGCTTCTTCCCAGACCTTCTGGTGACGGCGCTGCAGCGAGCAGTCGCGCTCGCCGAGGTGAACCGCGTTGCCGCGGCCGTCGCCGAGCACCTGCACCTCGATGTGGCGCGGCTTTTCGAGGTATTTCTCGATATAGACGGCGTCGTCGCCGAAGGCAGCGCCGGCTTCCGAGCGCGCGGTCTGGAGCGCGACCGAGAGGTCGTCCTCGGTCCGCGCGACCTTCATGCCGCGTCCGCCGCCGCCGGCCGATGCCTTGATGATGACGGGATAGCCGATGTCGGCGGCGATGCGCTTGGCTTCGCCCTCGTCCGTGACGCCGCCTTCGGAGCCGGGAACGACCGGAATGCCGAGACGCTTGGCGGTGCGCTTGGCCTCGATCTTGTCGCCCATCACGCGGATATGGTCGCCCGAGGGGCCGATGAAGGTGATGTTGTGGGCGGCGAGGATGTCGGCGAACTTGGCGTTTTCCGACAGGAAGCCGTAGCCGGGATGGATCGCGTCGGCGCCGGTGATCTCGCAGGCGGCGACGATCTGGTGGATGTTCAGATAGGAATCGCGCGAAGGGGGCGGGCCGATGCACACGCTCTCGTCGGCGAGGCGCACATGCATGGCATTGGCGTCCGCGGTCGAATGAACGGCGACCGTCTGGATGCCGAGCTCCTTGGCCGCGCGAAGGATGCGGAGCGCGATTTCGCCGCGATTGGCGATGAGGATCTTCTGAAACATGGTCGCTCCTATTCGATCACGACCAGCGGCTCTCCGAATTCGACCGGCTGCGCGTCCTCGCACAGGATCGCGGTGATCTTGCCGGACCGGGGCGCGGGAATCTGGTTCATCGTCTTCATCGCCTCGATGATGAGCAGCGTCTGGCCTTCCTTGATCGCCTGGCCGACCTCGATGAAGGGACGTGCACCGGGCGCCGGCGACAGGTATGCGGTGCCGACCATCGGCGAGGGGACCGCATTGCGGGTCGGATCGGCGGCACCGGGTGCGGCGGGGCGATCCTCGGTGGCGGCTGGGGCAGGATGATGGGCCGGCGCGGCCGCCGGAACTGGTGCATAGGCATGGACCGGGGCGGCCGCATGGCGCGACACCCGAATGCGCAGGTCCTCCTGCTCGACCTCGATCTCAGACAGGTTTGTCTCGTTCAAGATTCCCGCCAGTTCGCGGATCAGTTGCTGGTCTACGCCGGCTTTCTTGGTCGACATTGGTTTCGCCCTTTTTCTTGGTTTTCTCCGGTCAAAGCCGGGCGGCAAGTGCCTGGATGGCCAAGGTGTAGCCGATCGGGCCGAAGCCGCAGATCATGCCGGTAGCGACCGGCGCCACCATGGTCTTGTGACGGAATTCCTCGCGTGCGTGGATATTGGACAGGTGAACCTCGACGATCGGCATCGACAGGAGCCGCAGCGCGTCGTGCATGGCGATCGAGGTATGGCCGTATCCGGCTGGATTGATGATGAGACCTGCGGCCAGGTCCGGTGCCTGTTGAATCCAGGTCACCAGATCGCCTTCAAGGTTGGACTGGCGGAAGTCGAGCCCGTATCCCAGTCTCTCAGCCTCGACCCGGCAATCGTTCTCGATATCGGCCAGCGTCTTCGACCCATAGATGCCGGGCTCGCGCTTGCCGAGCATGTTGAGATTGGGGCCGTTGAGGATCAGGATGTTTTTGGGCATTCAGACGTTTCCACGCGGCGCGCTTGGTGCGCGACGCACCCTCTATAGTCGCCTTGTTCCGCAACGCAAAGGCTGCGGGGTGCAAGGACACCTTCAACAGGCGACAAACATGTCGAAAACTTGATTAGGACGGGTTTTCGGCCCGAACCTGCTCGATTTTCTCGGCCAGAACTTCCTGGCCCATAGCTCCGAACACGACCTCGTCGCCCACCACATAGGACGGCGTGCCGGTGATCGAAAGTTGTTCTGCAAGCGCATAGGTCGCCTGGAAGGCGGCGATGATGTCGGGGTTCTGCATCTCCTGGCGCAGCGCGGCCTCGTCTGCGCCGTGCGAGACGGCGGCGAGGATCGCGTCGTCCTCGGTCACGCGGGCCTCGCCGGCGAGGAGGTCGCGATGGAAGGCGCCGTAATTTTCCGGCCAAAGGTTGTGGAACGCCATGGAGACGACATGCGCGCGCTGCGAATCCGGCCCAAGAATCGGAAATTCCTTCAGGACGAAGCGCAGGTCCGGGTTGCTCTCGACCAGGGCTTCCATGTCCTGCAACGCCCGTTTGCAGTAGCCGCAATTGTAGTCGAAGAACTCGACGATGGTGACGTCGCCCTCGGGATTGCCGATGATGCCGTCATAGGCGGCATTGAAGATCTCGTTCTCGGCCGAACGGATGATTTCCGTCTGCGCGACGCGCTGCGTTTCGGCCTGGCGGGTTTCGAGCGCCTGCTGGACCTCGATCATGATTTCCGGATTGGTGACGAGATAGTCGCGCACGATCGCCTCGACGGCGGCGCGGTCCGGCGCTGCCGATGCCGCCGCGGCAGCGGTGGCCGGGACTGGGGCCGTCGACGACGAGCCGGCGACATAGCCGGCAGCGCCCATTCCAAGGGCGACGACGGCACAAAGCGCGGCGGCGGGGATCAAAGCGTTCATTTCGGTTCCTTCTTGCGGCCGGTCAGTTGGCCGGCCTCTGATTGATGATGTCCTGCGCGCGCACATGGCTCGGCGAGCCCGGCATCAGTCGCGACTGGGCGCGCGCGGCGAACTGGCGCGCCTCGCGGAAACTGCCGCTGTAGTAGTGACCTTCCGCCGTCGCAAGCTCGGCCTCGGCGATTTCGCCCATCCGGCCGTAGGCCTGGGCGAGATAGCGATAGGCGGTGACATATTCCGGCGCGCGCGCCAGGCCTTGCGTCAACGCGTCGACGGCGCGGCCTGCCGCATCCGGCCCGCCGGCGGCGAGCAGTGCCTGGCCGAGACCGAACTGCATGAAGCCGGAGTTCGAACTGTCGAGCCTTGCCGCACGCTCGAATGCGGTGACGGCGTCCTGCGGCCGGTTGGCGCGGATCAGGACTTCGCCCCGCAATTCGTGAAAATAGGGATTGTTCGGCTCGGCCGCGACCAGCGCGTCTACCTTTTGCAGGGCCGCCGCGGGCGACCCGGACAGATAGGTCACGATGGCGTCGCCGTAGCGCGCGGGCATGCCTTGCGTATCGCGGAAAAGCCGCGAGGTGGCGGACTGGCCCTGCGTATGCGCGGCGATCTTGGCGCGCATCATGTCATGGCGCCTCTGCAGGGCAGGCGGGTCTTCGCGGTTGTAGTATTGGCTGGCCTGCGCCAGTTCCTGAACATTCTGGATACGCTCGCGCGGCAGGGGATGGCTGATCTGGTAGGGATCGATCTGGCGGCCCGTCAGGGCGAGGCCGCTCGCCATGCGCTCGAAGGTGCGCACCATGCCGCGGGCCGATTGGCCCGTCTTTTCAAGATAGGTGATGGCGGAGCGGTCGGCGGTGATCTCTTCGGTGCGCTGGTAGCTCAACAGGCCGCGCCGCGCGACCTCGCCGCCACCCATCGCAAGGCCGGCGCCTGCCTGCGCGAGACCGCCGGTGCCGCTCGCAGCGCCGCCGACGGCCGCGCCGATGCCGATCAGACCGGCGACGATCGCCATCGTCTGTGCAGCCGCGAGCTGATCGCGCAACCGCTGCTGATGGCCGCCGGCGATGTGACCGGCCTCATGCGCAATGACGCCGATGATCTCGTTGGGGGTCTCGGACTGCAGCAGGGCGCCGGTGTTGATGAACATGCGTCGGCCGGCGACGAAGGCATTGAAGGCGGGATCATTGACCAGAATGATTTCGATATTGGACCGCGAGAGGCCGGCGGCTTCCAGGATGGGCCGCGCATAGTCCCGCACCAGTGCCTCGATTTCGGCGTCGCGGACGACGGGTACGCTGCGCTGCGCATGCGCCGAAGACATGGGTGCGAAAGCGAGCTGAGCGGCGATAAGGCCGGTCAGTAGGGACTTGAAGACGCGCCTGGCGGACAGAAACATGACGATTCCCTGGACGAACGTGTCTATCCCTAGTCGAGCCGAGCGGCGATGAAAAGCACGGACCCACGCGGCTCGTGGACTTGTGATCCCCATACCAATCGGGCATTTGTGCGGCCCCTGACCGACCGCCGGAGTTGCAAGCCTTGTCGCCGATCCTCGTTTCCCGCCGTTCCGAAGTCGAGCCATTCCATGCCATGGACGTGCTGGCGCGTGCCAATGCGTTGCGCGCGGCCGGGCGAAGCGTCGTGTCGCTCGCGGTCGGCCAGCCTTCCGACCCCGCGCCGCGGATCGTTCGCGAGGCCGCTGCCCGGGCGCTTGCGGATGGTGCGCTCGGCTATACGGACGCGCTCGGACGGGCGGAATTGCGGCAGGCCATTTGCGGACACTACCGCGATCATTATGGGCTCGACGTGCCGGCGGATCGCGTGGTGGTGACGACCGGGTCCTCGGCCGGATTCAACCTCGCCTTCCTTGCGATGTTCGATCCGGGCGACAAGGTGGCGATCACCGTTCCGGGCTATCCGGCCTATCGTAACATCATGAAGGCGCTCGGGATCGACGTCGTCGAAATCGACCTCGAAGGCGCCGCCTGGCTGACGGCCGAAGCACTGGAGCGGGTTCATCGCGAGGAAGGGCTCAAGGGCCTGCTCTTCGCCAGCCCCGCGAACCCGACCGGCGCGGTGATCCCGGTCGACGAACTCAAGGCGCTCGTCGAAGCCGCCAAGCAAATGGGCATCCGCACCATTTCGGACGAGATCTACCACCGGCTCTGCTACACGGCCGACGACGTCACCGCGCTCGCCTTCGACGACGACGTAACCGTCATCAACTCGTTCTCCAAATATTACTGCATGACCGGCTGGCGGATCGGCTGGATGATCGCGCCGCAGCGGCTCGTACGCGCCATCGAGCGCATTCAGCAGAGCCTCTACATCTCGGCGCCGGACCTCTCGCAGATCGCAGCCGCACGAGCTTTCGATGCGACGAGCGAGCTGGAAGCCGTGCGTGAGCGCTATCTCGCCAACCGCGCCATGCTCGCCGACGCGCTGCCGAAACTCGGCTTCGCCTTCGCTGCGCCGATGGATGGCGCTTTCTACGCCTATTGCGACATGACGCGGCATTCCAATGACAGCATGGCGTTTGCGGCGAAGATGCTGGACGAGGCGGGCGTCGCCGCAACTCCGGGGCGCGATTTCGATCCGTTCGAAGGCAACCGCTACATGCGGTTCTCCTATGCCGGCAGCAATGACGACATCGGCGAGGCGATCCGCCGCCTGACGGGCTGGCTCGGATAAGAAAAAAGCCGGCGAGATCGCCGGCTTTTTGATACGGTCCTAGAAGAACCCTTTTCGCTGCCACCAGCCTTGCCGGCGCGGCTTGTCTTCGGTCGTCTCCGCCTCGCTCTGAGGCGTCAGCGACTGGACGACGGGAGCAACCGGCGCGGCTGGCTTGACCGGCTCGGCTGCCGCCACCGGCTCGGCGACTTCGGCTGCGATTTCGGCCGTGGCGACGTCTTGGTCGACAGCGACTGCCTCAACGACCTTCTTGCGGCGCGGCGCGCGCTTCTTCGGCGCGGGCTTCTCGTCGGCGTCGAGCGCGGCGGCTGCCGTTTCGGTCGCGGCCGTTTCGGAAACGGGCTCTTCCGTCGCGGCCTTGGCGCGGCTCTTGCGCGGGGCGCGGGCCTTTTTCGGCTTCGGTGCTTCTTCCGCCGCTTCCGTTTCCTCCGGAACGACCGCGTCGGCAACAGGCTCGGCGGCTTCGACTGCCGTCATCGCCTCGCTGTCGACATCGTCCGACGCATCGGCTTCGCCTGCCTCGGCCGGCGTCGCATCGGCGGCGACCTCACCGTCCTCGCGGCGATTGCGGCGTCCGCCGCGCTTGCCGCGACGGCGTTTCTTGCGGTTCGCCTCGCTGTCGTCGTCCTGCGCAGGGTCGCCGGCTGCTGCCGTCGCGTCTGCGGCCTCTTCGTCCCCGAGGTCGGCTGCTGCCGCTTCGACATGGCCTGCTTCGCCGTTCGTCTCGCGGTCGCGTCCGCGCCGGCGCCGGCGGCGACGCTTCTTGCGGTCGCGGTTGCCGTCTTCGTCCGACGTGGAATGTGCGGTTTCGCGTGCTGCCGCGGGCTGCGGCTTGGCTGCAATCTCGCCGTCCTCGATTTCGTCGTCCTCGTCGGCAAGGGCAGCGGCTGCTGCGGCTGCCGCTTCGTCCTTGGCCGCTTCCGCCTCGTCGTCCACCGTTGGTGCGGCGGCCGGCAGGGTCGGGGCCTTGTAGCCTTCGGGGCGCTCGATCTGGGCGCCGCGTGCGATGACATAATGCTGCGAGCCGACTTCCTCGTCCGCCTCGATCGTGATCGTCAGGTCGAAGCGGCGTTCGAGATCGGCGAGCGTGGCGCGCTTGTGGTTGAGCACGTAGAGCGCGGTCGAGGCCGGCGTGCGAACCGTGATGTGGCAGCGCGAATCCTTGAGGAGATATTCCTCGATCGCGCGGACGACGAGAAGCGCGACCGACGATTCGGAGCGGACATGGCCGGTGCCGCCGCAATGCGGGCAGGGCTGCATGGTGGAATCGAGCACCGAGGCGCGGATGCGCTGGCGCGACATTTCCAGAAGGCCGAAATGCGAGATGCGGCCGACCTGGATGCGCGCGCGGTCGTTCTTGAGGCAATCCTTGAGCCTCTTCTCGACGGCCCGGTTGTTCCGGTTCTCTTCCATGTCGATGAAGTCGATGACGATCAGGCCGGCAAGATCGCGCAGGCGCAGTTGCCGCGCGACTTCCTCGGCCGCTTCCAGGTTTGTCTGGAGCGCGGTGTCCTCGATGGAGTGCTCACGGGTCGAACGGCCCGAATTGACGTCGATTGCGACGAGCGCCTCGGTCTGGTTGATGATGACATAGCCGCCCGACTTCAGCGTCACCTGCGGCTGGACCATCTTGTCGAGCTGCGCCTCGATGCCGTTGCGCGCGAAGATCGGCACGGAATCGCGGTAAGGCTGGACCATCTTGGCATGGCTTGGCATCAGCATGCGCATGAAGTCCTTGGCCTCGCGGTAGCCTTCCTCGCCCGCGACCATGATCTGGTCGATGTCCTTGTTGTAGAGGTCGCGGATCGAGCGCTTGATCAGCGAGCCTTCTTCGTAGACGAGGGCGGGGGCGGTCGACTGGAGCGTCAGGCCGCGCACGTTTTCCCACATGCGCATCAGATATTCGTAGTCGCGCTTGATCTCGGCCTTGGTACGGCTTTCGCCCGCGGTGCGCAGGATGACGCCCATGCCGTCCGGCACGTTCAGATCCTCGACGACGGACTTCAGCCGCTTGCGGTCGGCCGCGTTGGTGATCTTGCGGGAAATGCCGCCGCCACGCGCGGTGTTCGGCATCAGCACCGAATAGCGGCCGGCGAGCGACAGGTAGGTCGTCAGCGCGGCACCCTTGTTGCCGCGCTCTTCCTTGACGACCTGGACGAGCAGGATCTGCCGGCGCTTGATGACTTCCTGGATCTTGTAGTGCTTGCGGACGGGACGGCGGCGCGCTGCCGCTTCCTCGATCGCGTCTTCGGCGCCGACCGATTCGATCTGTTCGTCATCGCCATTGCCGTCGTCGCCATGGCGGGTCGGGCGGTGATCGTCCTCATCGCTTTCCGCGGCGGGCGCATCTTCCGAGACCACATCGGCAGCGACGCTTTCGGCCATCGCGTGGCCGGCCTCGTCTTCGCCGGCCGCCTCGTCCTGCGCGGCGGCGTCCTCGTCGCCGTCCTGCGCCTCGCCGGAGGTCTTCTGGCCGGCGCGGTCGCGGCTCTTGCCCGAACGGCGACGGCGGCGATTGCGGCCGTTGCCATCCTCGTCTTCGTCGTCCTCATCCGAGTGCGCGGCGGCTTCGGCTTCGGCGCGCAAAAGCGCCTGCCGGTCGGCAACCGGGATCTGGTAATAGTCGGGGTGGATTTCGGAGAAGGCGAGGAAGCCGTGGCGATTGCCGCCATATTCGACGAACGCCGCCTGAAGCGAAGGCTCGACGCGCGTTACGCGCGCCAGATAGATATTGCCTTTGAGTTGCTTCTTGTCCTGGGATTCGAAATCGAACTCTTCAATGCGGTTGCCGCGAACGACGACGACCCGCGTCTCCTCCTGGTGGGAGGCATCGATAAGCATTTTGTTGGGCATGTTGCAAAGTCTCCCCGGCACGCACCGCCCGGGGGGAGGTCGTGTTAGCGCCGCGCCGCGGAGGCGGGAATGGCATGCCGGATAAAAGGGGGAGCCGGGGCCGCTGGCGCGACACGAGAGGCTGGCCGCCCGCTGCCGTTAAGGCGCGGTCAAATGCGGTCGAGAGCCTGATTGTGTCGGAAGCCATGCTACAGCCTGCGGATCCTTTCTGAACCAAGGCCCGGCGGTCGCCGGACCAGCTGCGATTTGCTCGGGTAACGAGCCGGCACGGGATCATCCCAGCCGTTTTCCAAACGGCACGGGGTTGAGCCGACATGCCGAAGAATTCTGTTCGGACAGATGCACCGCATCAGGAGAGGAAGGAATAAATCCACCGCTTGCGCGTCTGCGCAACCTTCTGCGGACATCGCAAATGTCCTGCCATGCTTTTATGATTTGACGGCTTCCAAGGCAACCCTGATTTCCGAAACTTATTTCCGCCCACGCTAATGCAGTTCGGGCGGCGGGAAAAAGGATTGGTTAACCACGTCGGGCTACCACTCAAGGCACCCCTGTCGCCAAGCGACCGCGTCGAAGCAGGACGGGCGAGATGATGCCGCAAGAGCGCTCCAGAGCCGAAACACACCCAACCGGCAGCCTTTTGCTGGCGGTCGCGACCGCCTTCCTCCTGATGCTCTCGACTCTGCACGCGCAGGCCGCCGATCCGCTTCGCGTCGAGGGGCTGCGCGTCGTCGGCGACGCATCCCGGGCGCGCATCGTCATCGACGTCTCGGCAAGCCCGGACATGCGCTGGTTCCTGGTACGCGCGCCGCATCGGCTGGTGCTCGAATTCGCCGACGTCGAATACCGGTATGAAGACGAGCCGGTGAAACCGCGCGGCCTGGTGAGCGACATCGCCTTCGGGCCCGCCGGCGATGGCAGGTCACGGCTCGTTCTCACAGGCGAGGGGGCCTTCGTCGTCGAGAATGTCGAGATCATGAAGAACGAGGACGCGGCCGGGCATCGGGTCGTCATCGATCTCGTCGCGGGTTCGGATCGCCAGTTCGAGGCGGCGCTGGCAGAGCAGATTGCCACGACTGCGGGCACGGAAGGTGCCGGACTACCAGTGGAACGGCGCTTCACGGTGGTCGTCGACCCGGGACATGGCGGTGCGGACAGCGGCGCCAAGGGCGTCAGCGGCATTTATGAGAAGACGATCACGCTCGCCTTCGGGCTGGAACTGAAAAAAGCGCTGGAGGATACCGGCCGCTACGAGGTTCATCTGACGCGTGACCGCGACCGGTTCCTGCGGCTCGACGAGCGCGTGAAGATCGCGCGCCGGCACGAGGCGGACCTTTTCATCTCCATCCATGCCGATGCGATCCGTCATCGCGACGTGCGCGGGGCGACCGTCTACACGGTGTCCGATTCGCCCTCCGATGCTGAATCGGCTGCCAAGGCCGTGCGCGAAAACCTCGCCGACCAGATCGCCGGCTATGCCGCCCAGGATGCGGGCGACGAGGTGTCGGACATTCTGGCCGACCTCGTCCGCCGCGAGACGGACGGATTTTCGCTTCGCTTCGCAAAGGCGCTCGTCGGACAGTTGTCGGATGAGATCGGCATGATCAAGAACCCGCATCGCTTCGCGGGCTTCCAGGTCCTCAAGGCGCCGGACGTGCCGTCGGTTCTGGTGGAGCTCGGCTATCTTTCGAATGCGCGCGACGAGGAGCAGTTGCGCGACGTCGAATGGCGGGCACAGGCGTCGGCCGGCATCGTCGCGGCGATCGGCCTGTTCGCCGACGCCAAGCTCGGTGCCGCCGAGTGAGCACTCGCGCGATCGTGGCTTGACGGCAACAGGCGGTCAATTAATCCTCCAAAGCAACGAGCACTTGCAAAGCGCCGCAATTTGCCCACAAGCGCACGACAGGTACGATGCGATGCGAAGCGGCCGACGACGGGCAGGCACCGATCCTGCTGCGCCGCCTCTTCGAACGACAGACTGGAGCGGGCATGATTCGTCTCATCGGGTATTTCTTCGGCATCGGTGTGATGCTTGCGCTGGTGGTTGCCGCCGGCGTGGCGTTCTACATCGGCACGATCTCCAAGGATCTGCCGGATTACGAAGTGCTGGCGCGCTACGAGCCGCCCGTGACAACCCGCGTCCATGCGTCCGACGGCGCGCTGATGGCCGAATTCGCCCGCGAGCGCCGGCTCTACCTCCCGGTCCAGGCCATTCCCGACCGCGTGAAGGCTGCGTTTCTGTCGGCTGAAGACAAGAACTTCTACCAGCACCCCGGCATCGATATTCTGAGCCTGTTCCGCGCCGTGGCGACGAATGTTCAGAACATCGGCTCGGGCAGGCGTCCGGTCGGTGCGTCGACGATCACGCAGCAGGTCGCCAAGAACTTCCTGCTCGATTCGAGCCAGACCTATGATCGCAAGATCCGCGAAATGATCCTGTCGTTCCGGATCGAGCAGGCCTATTCCAAGGATCGCATCCTCGAACTCTATCTCAACGAGATTTTCTTCGGGCTGGGCTCTTACGGCATCGCCGGGGCGGCGCTGACCTATTTCGACAAGTCCGTCAACGAACTGACGATCTCGGAAATGGCCTATCTGGCAGCATTGCCCCGCGGCCCGACCAACTACCATCCCTATCGCCACACCGAGCGCGCGATCGAGCGCCGCAACTGGGTCATCGACCAGATGGTGGCGAACGGCTTCGTCGAGGCGGAAGAGGCTGCGCAGGCCAAGGCGGAGCCGCTTGGCGTCAGCCCGCGCCGCGGCGGCACCTATATGGAGGCCGGCGAGTACTTCACGGAAGAAGTGCGGCGCGAGATGATCGCTCGCTACGGCGAGAACGCTCTCTACGAGGGCGGGCTGTCGGTTCGCACGACGCTCGACCCGGAGATGCAGTTGCAGGCGCGCGAGGCGTTGCAGAACGGCATGATCCGCTACGACACCCTGCGCGGTTTCCGCGGCCCGATCGCCGAAGTCGAACTCGGCGACGACTGGGGTGTGGCGGTCAGCGAAGTCTCGGGCCTTGCGGACGTTCCCGAATGGCGTCCGGCGGTGGTTCTCGAGGCGGCCGACGGTTCCGTCTCGGTCGGGCTTCAGCCGCGCCGCCAGGCCTCGGGCGAACTCGTCGAGGATCGCGAGACGGCGACGCTCGCCGTCGCGGACATGGAATGGGCTCTGCGCCACACGGTCGATGGACAGCGCGTGCGCGCGTCGTCGATCGGCGAAGTCCTTCAGCCCGGCGACGTCGTCTATGTCGAGGAGAAGGCCGACGGCGGCTATCTTCTGCGCCAGGTTCCCGAGGTTTCGGGCGGCATGGTCGCGATGGACCCCCATACCGGTCGCGTGCTGGCTATGGTCGGCGGCTTCTCCTATGCGCAGTCCGAATTCAACCGCGCGACGCAGGCCATGCGCCAGCCCGGCTCGTCCTTCAAGCCGATCCTCTACGCGGCGGCCCTCGACAATGGCTACACGCCCGCATCCGTCGTCGACGATGCGCCGATCACGATCCGCGTCGGCAACGACGTCTGGGAGCCGAAGAACTATGGCGGCGACTTCGCCGGACCGTCGACGCTTCGCATGGGCATCGAGCGTTCGCGCAACCTGATGACCGTTCGCCTTGCCAACGACATGGGCATGGACATCGTCGCCGAATATGCCGAGCGCTTCGGGGTCTACGACAAGATGCTGCCGGTGCTGGCCATGTCGCTCGGGTCGGGTGAGACGACGGTCATGCGCATGGTTTCGGCCTATGCGGTGATGGCCAATGGCGGTCGATACATCCAGCCTTCGCTGGTGGACCGCATCCAGGACCGCTACGGCAAGACCGTCTTCAAGCACGACCAGCGCGTCTGCCATGGCTGCAATGCGGCTTCGTGGGAAGAGCAGGCCGAGCCGGAACTGATCGACGAGCGCGACCAGGTTCTCGATCCGATGACCGCCTACCAGATCACCTCGATGATGGAAGGCGTCGTCCAGCGCGGAACGGCCACCACGCTCGCCGAACTCGGCCATCCGATCGCCGGCAAGACGGGAACGACTAATGATTCGCGCGATGCCTGGTTCGTCGGGTACACGCCGGACCTCGTCGTCGGCCTCTATGTCGGCTACGACCAGCCGCGCACGCTGGGCAACGGCGCGACCGGCGGCGGACTTGCCGCTCCGATCTACAAGGAGTTCATGGCCGAGGTCCTGAAGGACAAGACGCCGGTGGCATTCCGCGTGCCCGAAGGCATGCAGCAGATCGCGATCAACCGCCAGACCGGCATGCGTGCCAATCAGGGTGAGGGCGGCGTCATCATGGAAGCCTTCAAGCCCGGCACCGGTCCCGCCGACAGCTATTGGGTCATCGGCATGGACGGCGCGACCGCCGAGCGTGCGCGCGAAATCTCGCCGCAGGCCAGCGAGGCACTGATTTCCGGATCGGGCGGCGGTCTCTACTGACGACCTTCGAAGAGTCTGCACGCCGCCTTTACAGGGCGGCGGGCCGTCCCTATGGTCCGCGCCGATTTCCAACCCACACGTGAATGAAAGGCGAGCCACCATGCGCGCCGAGACCGAAAATCTCATCGACGAAATCAAGCAGGGCATAACCCTGCTGAGGAGGCATCTTTGACTGGGATCAGGCCGTAAAGCGACTTGATTACCTGAACAACCGTGCCGAAGACCCCGACCTGTGGAACGATCCGCAGGAGGCGCAGAAGATGATGCGCGAGCGCCAGACGCTCGAGGACGCCATCACCGCGATCAAAGGCTTGACGCAGTCGCTCGACGACAATATCGGGCTGATCGAGCTCGGCGAGGAAGAGGGCGACCAGGCCATCATCCAGGACGCCGAAGCCGCGATCCGCTCGATGCGCGGCGAGGTGGCCGCGCGCCAGGTCGACACGCTCCTGTCGGGCGAAGCGGACGGCAACGACACCTATCTCGAAGTGCATTCGGGCGCCGGCGGCACCGAGAGCCAGGACTGGGCGTCGATGCTCCTGCGCATGTACACGCGCTGGGCCGAGCGTCGTGGCATGAAGGTCGAGGTGCTGGAGCTTCACAATGGCGAAGAAGCGGGCATCAAGTCCGCGACGATCCTGATCAAGGGCGAAAAGGCCTATGGCTGGATGAAGACCGAATCGGGCGTGCACCGTCTCGTGCGCATCTCGCCCTATGATTCCAACGCGCGCCGGCACACGTCCTTCGCCAGCGTCTGGGTCTATCCGGTTATCGACGATTCGATCGAAATCGACGTTTCGGAATCGGATGTGCGCATCGACACCTATCGCGCATCGGGCGCGGGCGGCCAGCACGTCAACACGACGGATTCGGCCGTGCGCATTACCCATATCGCGACCGGCATCGTCGTCGCGTGCCAGCAGGAGCGTTCGCAGCACAAGAACCGCGCCAAGGCATGGGACATGCTGCGCGCGCGTCTCTACGAAGCGGAACTGAAGAAGCGCGAGGAGGCGGCCAACGCCACCGAGGCCTCGAAGACGGAGATCGGCTGGGGCCACCAGATCCGCTCCTACGTCCTGCAGCCCTACCAGCTCGTGAAGGACCTGCGGACCGGCGTCGAAAGCACCTCACCGCAGGACGTGCTCGACGGCGACCTCGACGACTTCATGGAGGCGGCGCTTTCGCACAAGATCGAAGGATCGGCAGGCGAAGCGATCGCCGACATCGACTGAGTAGCGAAGGCCGGGAAATTCCCGGCCTTTTTCGTATCAAAGCAGGTCGGCGATTTCGTTGCCGGCCTTGAGGAAGCGCAGCGGGTCGGTCGCCTTGCCGTGGCGGCGGATTTCGTAGTGAAGGTGCGGGCCGGTCGAGCGGCCGGTGCTGCCAACGGCGCCGATGGCATCGCCCGTGGCAAGCCTTTCGCCGACCTTGACGTCGATACGGCTCAGATGCGCGTAGCGCGTCGACCAGCCATTGCCGTGATCGATCTCGATCAGCCGGCCATAGCCGCCGGCCCAGCCGGCACGAATGACCTTGCCGGCGCCGGTCGACTGGACCGGCGTGCCGGACTTGGCACGGAAATCGATGCCGGCGTGCATGGCCGGACGGCGCAGGAACGGATCGCGGCGCACGCCGAAAGAACTCGACACCGCTTGTCCGGGCGCCGGATTGAAAATCGGGTAGTCGCGCGCCGACGCTTTCAGCGTTTCGAGCTGACCGAGCGCCTCTTCCAATCCGCGCACGCGCTCCTCGAAAAGTGCATCCTCGTCGACGGCGACCAGCGGTCCGCCGATGTCCTTGTCGTCGGCGCCGAAATCGGCATCGACCGGCAGGCCGGCCTGAACGAGCGCCTCGCGGATCGTGTCCGCGGTCTCGAAGGTTTCGGAGGTCAGCGTCTCGATGCTTCTGAGCTGTTCGGTCTCGATGGCGGCGAGCGAGGCGCCGAGGGAATCGAAGAGGTCCGCCTTTTCCTTGCCGCCGTCTTCCTCGACGACGATCGGCGCGATCGAGGGGGCGGCCTGTTCCGGCTCGTCGGAGGACGACCAGAAAGCGTTGCCGAGTTTTTCGGGCGCCTCGGCGCTGCCCGGCTCGCCGGTCAGTTTCGCGAAGATGGATGCCGTCTTGCCGGGTGTCAGGGTTGCCCGCAGAACGGGACGCGCCTGCGGGACCGGAGCCGTCTCGGGGAGGGCGTCCGCCGAACCCATCGCGCGCTCGATGATCGGGCTGATCTGGCCGTGGCGCTGCGTGATCTGGCTCTGGCGTGCGAGCAGTTCGGCAACCTTGCCCTGAACGAGCTGCTGGTCCAGGAGCTGCCGGCTGGTGATGCGGTCGACCTGCGTGCGCAGGATCGAGATGCGGTCTTCATAGGCCTGCTGCATGCGCGCCTGGCGGGCGGCGGTGGCGCCGACCAGATCGTCGCGCAGTACGAGATAGGATGTCGCCAGGAGATAGCTGATCGCCATGACACCGAGCGTCGAGCCGAGAAGGCCGACGATCCAGGGCCGCACCGTGAAGTGGCGGATGCGGTCGCCGCGCGCGATGATGATGGTGTGCGGCTCGCGGCGATTGCCAGAAGATTTCGGCACTGTCCGGTCTCCAAGACTGCGGGGCTGGATATCGGAGCATTACGCCTCATTAGGGTTAATGGCTGGTTCACGCCCGCCCCGAAACGAAAACGGCCCCGCTGAAGCGGAGCCGGATCGCAGTCGGATCAGTCGAACTGGTCGATCAGAAGATCAGAAGCAGGAGGATGATGATCGGGATCGGGATACCGATCAGCCACAGAAGCAAACCCTTGAACATTGCCGTCTCCATTCGTCGCGAGGTGTTGTGGCGATAATTCAGCAAAGACGAAAATGTTCCTGCGGATCAAAGACCTTTCGTCGCTTCCAGAACCTCCTGCGCATGGCCGGGAACCTTGACCTTGCGCCAGACGCGGGCGATCCGCCCGTCCCGGTCGATCAGAAAGGTCGAACGCTCGACGCCCAAATATTTGCGGCCATACATGCTCTTTTCGGCCCAGACGCCATAGGCTTCGAGGGTCGTCTTGTCTTCGTCGGCCGCCAGAGCGACGGAAAGTTCGTGCTTGGCCTTGAACTTGTCGTGCTTGCGGACACTGTCGGGAGACATTCCGATCAATGTGGCTCCGACCGCATCGAACTCGCTCTTGAGGCGCGTGAAATCGACGGCTTCGGCCGTACAGCCGCTGGTGTCGTCTTTCGGATAAAAGAAGAGGACCACCGGTCTGCCCCTGAGCGCGGACAGCGAAATCGTCGATCCTCCATCGCCGGGCAGAGTGAAATCCGGCGCCATGTCGCCGGTGGCGGGTTCAGACATGATTTGACCTCCATTTTGCGGTTACGGGAGCGGAAAGCGGTGGTTATAGTCTTCGAACTCGATTCGTCCACGACACCGCATTATCGACGGAACGCCGCTTGACCGACCAGCCCGATCGGCCAGAGACGCCTGCGAATGCTCGTGCACTCCTGCGCGGTGCAAAGCCGCGTCGTCGGCCCGGTCGCCGTCGTTCGTTTCCTGCCCGCCTCCTGAGGGGCGCGGCGCTCGGGCTGGGCATTTTTCTTCTCCTCGTCACACTTGTCGCCGGTGCGGTCATGGCCGGTTTCGGCGGCGATAGACTACGCCAGGAAGCCCAGGCGGTGCTGACCGACCTTGCCGGCGGCGATGTCGTCGCGACGATCGGTTCGGTGCGGTTGCGGATCGACGCGGACCGGTTCCTGGCGCTGGAGATCGCGGGCGCGGGCCTTTCCGGGGCGGAGACCGGCGACAGTTTCGTCGATGTTGGTCTTTTGCGCTTCGGCATCCGTTTTCTGCCGCTGCTCGAAGGCCGTCTGCAACTCGCCAATGCCAGGCTGAGCGACGCGCGGCTCGTAGCTGACCAGTTGCCCGATCGGGGCGGGCCGGGACCATTGGCGGGATTGCGCAATTCCGATGGGCTTCTCGATCCCGACCTCGTCACGCCTGCAATCTTCGCGGCGATCCATCGCGTCTTCGACCTCGTCGAGAGCAACGCGGCACGCGACCTCAAACTGCGCAACGTCACCATCGTGCTCGACAGTGCAAGGGGCACGTCGGTTCGCATTGCAGACGCGCAACTCGAGCGGACTGCGGAGGGCGCGCTCGAAATGTCGGGGACGGCGGAGATCGCCGACCGCACCATCGTCTTCGAAGGCCGGGCGCTGCGCGACGACGAGCGGACGCGGATCGCCATGCTCGACCTCGACCTCGGCTTCGCGCCGGTTACCGAGGGCACAGACCGGATCGGCCTCGCGCATCGGGTCGGCGGTTTGACGGTCAGCCTGTCCGGCGCGCAGAGCCTTTCGTCGACGGCCGACCGGCTCGACATCGACGCGAGCTTCGACAATGCGGCCATCGATATCGGCCGCGATACCGTGACGATGTCCGGGGCGCTCAAGGCCTATTCCGTTACCGGGGCCGACAAGATCGAGATCGACAGCCTGAGTCTCGTATCGCAGGACACGAACTGGTCCTTCAACGGCGCGGTGGGGCCCAAGCCGCGCGGGGATGGGGAAGCTGCGCGCTATCGGTTCGAGCTCGTCTCCGGTAACGCGCGGCTGGCGATACCCGAAAGCGACGACGAGGCGCAGGTCGAAACGCGTATCGCCGGAACGTTCGACCCCTTGAACCGCGTCCTCGATCTGGACGACATCGACCTGCGCAGCGGAGATGGTCGGGTCGCCGGACGCGCACGGATCGATTTCGTGCCCGGCAAGAGCCCCGGCGTGAAGCTTGCGCTCGACGCGCGCACCGTTGGAGTGGACGCTGCCAAGGCTGTCTGGCCGATTTTCGCCGCGCCGGGCGCGCGGCGCTGGGCTGCGGCCAATGTCGAGGGCGGAACGATCCAGACGGGAACGATCCGGCTCGACACGGAGCCTGGCCAGTTCGGCAACGGCATTCCATTCACCGACGAGGTTTCGGGCACATTCGCGATTTCCGGCGCGTCGGTCAGAGTTGGCGGCGACCTGCCGCGGCTGCAGGACAGTGTCGGAAATTTGCGCTTCCGCGGCGACAGGCTCGATGTGGCCGTGGCATCCACACGCGCGCAGCTTGCCAGCGGCAAATGGGTGGCCGGCAAGGATGCCGCCTTTTCCATGGACATCACGCGCGGCAAGCCGCTGGTCGGAAATCTCGTCGTCGACATCGATGCCGATGCCGACGCGGCGCTGGAATTCGCCTCGCTGAAGCCGATCGATGCCGGCCGGCACCTCGACTTCGCTCCGGCGGATGTTTCCGGTCACGTGGCGGGCCGGGTGCAGGCGCAGTTTCCGCTCAACGAGGATGGACGCGAGATCCCGGTCGGTTTCGACGTCGAGCTCGACATTGCCGACATCGCGCTGGCGCAGCCTTTCCAGGGCCAGACGGTGAGCGAGGCTTATGGCACGGTGCGTGTGCGCCCGAGCCATGCGCAGATCGACGCGGATGCGAAGCTGAACGGCGTTTCGGCGACGATCGCCATGACGGAACCGTTCAACGAGACCGTCGAGCGCTCGCGCAAGGTCGATCTGAAGCTCGACGATGCCGCGCGCGACCAGCTTCTGCCGGCCCTCTCCATGCTGCTGTCAGGCAATGCCGATGTCGGCATCGACCTTTCGAGCGCCGAGCGGCAGTCCGTTACCGCGGATCTTTCCGGTTCGGTGTTGAGCCTGCCGTGGATCGGTTGGTCGAAGGGGGCGGGCATCGCGGCGACGACTGCCTTCCAGATGGAGCGGAACGGCGGCCAGACCTTCCTGCACGGCTTCGGCATCAAGGGCGAAAGCTTCGCTGTGGGCGGGGAGGTGTCGCTCGACGAAGCGGGTCTGACCAAGGCGAGCTTCCCGCAGGTGCGGCTCAATCGCGGCGATGCTTTCAGCGTCGACATCGCCCGGCGCGGACGCGGCTATGGGATCACGGTCAAAGGGGAAACGCTCGATGCGCGCTCGCTGATCAAGGCGTTGCGAGCGACCAGCGAGGCAGCGGGCGGCGGCGGTGGCGACCCGGTGCCGATCCGCCTTGATCTCAATGTGGCCAACGTCACCGGTTTCGGCAACGAGACGCTTCGCGACGTCGTGATCGCCTATGCGGGGACGGGCGCCACCATCGAAAACCTTTCCGCCACCGCGACCACCGGATCGGGCGCCAAGCTGGAGGTCAATCACGGCATCGGGCAAGGCGGGCGCTATCTTCGCGCCGAAACCGGCGATGCCGGTGCGGTGCTGCGCTTTCTCGATCTCTATGGCCGGATGGAAGGTGGGCGGCTCAATGTCGAACTGCGCGGGGCGGAGGGCGGGTCGCTGCTCGGCCGCGTCGGCGCGCGCGATTTCTGGCTGGTGGACGAGCCGCGCCTAGCCTCGCTTGTCTCGACGCCGTCGGACACGCGGGGGCGTTCGCTCAACGATGTCGTGAAAGGCAGGCTCGACGTCCAGCGCGTCTTTTTCGACCGCGCCTTTTCGGGCATCAGCCAGGGCAAGGGATATCTGGCGCTGGAGAACGGCGTGATCCGGGGACCGGATATCGGCTCGACCTTTCAGGGCACCGTCTATGACGGCAGCGGCAACATGTCGATGACGGGCACCTTCATGCCGGCCTATGGGATCAACCGGCTCTTCGCCGAAATCCCGCTGATCGGGCAGATTCTCGGCAATGGCCGCGACCGCGGGCTGATCGGCATCACCTTCAAGCTGGCCGGGCCGACCGACGCGCCGCAGTTGCAGATCAATCCGCTATCCGCGATCGCGCCGGGTATTTTCCGCTCGGTGTTCGAGTTCTCCGAATAGGGCGATCAGACCGGCCGGACGAGGATGTGCTTCTTCTTGCCGAGCGAGAGCTTGATGATGCCGTCCGCCGTCACGTCGCCGGGCCCGATCACCTGACGGTCATCGCTGACGGGCGCGTCGTTGATGCGCATCGCGCCGCCCTGGACGTGGCGCCGAGCCTCGCCGTTGGAGGCGGCAAGGCCGGCCTTGACGAAGAGTTGGAGGACACCGATGCCGTCTCCGAGTTCGGCGGTCGGCAGCTCGATCGTCGGCAGGCTTTCGGCGAGCGCGCCTTCTTCAAACGTCTTGCGCGCGGTTTCGGCGGCGGCTTCCGCCGCTTCGCGACCGTGCAGCATGGCTGTGATCTCGGTCGCAAGCACCTTCTTGGCGTCGTTGATCTCGGACCCGCCAAGCGCGCCCAGCCGCGCGATTTCGTCCATCGGCAGCGTCGTGTAGAGCTTCAGGAAACGCTCGACATCGGCATCCTCGGTATTGCGCCAGTACTGCCAGAAATCATAGGCCGACAGCATGTCTGGGTTGAGCCAGATCGCGCCGTTCAACGACTTGCCCATCTTGGCGCCGGACGAGGTGGTCAAGAGCGGCGTCGTCAGCGCGTAGAGCTGCGGCGTGCCCATGCGGTGGCCCAGATCGATGCCGTTGACGATGTTGCCCCACTGGTCCGACCCGCCGATCTGCAGCCGGCAGCCATAGCGCTTGTTCAATTCGACGAAGTCGTAGGCCTGCAGCACCATGTAGTTGAACTCGAGGAAGGACAGCGACTGCTGCCGGTCGAGCCGCAGCTTCACGCTGTCGAAGGAGAGCATGCGGTTGACGGAGAAATGCGCGCCGACATCGCGCAGGAATTCGAGATAGTTGAGCTTGCGCAGCCAGTCGCCATTGTCCGCCATGATGGCGTCTTTCGGGCCGTCGCCGAAGGTCAGGTATTTCGAGAAGACGCGCTTGATCGATGCGCTGTTCTCGGCGATCGTCTCCAGAGTCATCAGCTTGCGGGCTTCATCCTTGAAGGACGGGTCGCCGACCATGCCGGTTCCGCCGCCCATCAGGGTGATCGGGCGGTGGCCGGTCTTCTGCAGCCAGTAGAGCATCATGATCTGGATCAGGCCGCCGGCGTGGAGGCTCGGTGCGGTCGGATCGAAGCCGATATACGCCGTCACGGTTTCCTTGGCGAACAGGTCGTCGAGGCCGGTTTCATCCGAGACCTGGTGGATGAAGCCGCGCTCGGACAAGGTGCGCAGGAAATCGGACTTGAAGGCGGACATGGTCTTTTCTTTCTCGTTGCAACGAAACGGCCGGTCGCCAATGGCAATCGGACCCGCGCCGCTTTAGCATTTTGCAACGCGGAATCACAAGAATGGACGCCGACATGACTGCAATGCGCGCGCTCGGGCTGATGAGCGGCACGTCGATGGACGGAATCGATCTTGCGGTCGTCACGACCGGCGGCGAAAGCACGGTGACGCGCGGGCCATCCATGTTCGTTGCCTATGATGCCGCGTTTCGACGGCGGATCGAAGCGGCGCTGGACGTCGCGAAGGAAATTTCCAGTCGCGCGGAGCGGCCCGGCGATCTTGCCGCACTCGAGCGCGAATTGACGCTTCGCCATGCGCGCGCAGTTTCGGCTTTCGTCGATGCACACGGCGCGGTCGACCTGATCGGCTTTCACGGCCAGACCTTGCTCCACCGCCCCGAACGAGCGCTGACGGTGCAGATCGGCGATGGCGCGCTACTGGCGCGCGAGACGAATACGCCGGTCGTGTTCGACATGCGCGCGGCCGACATGGTCGCGGGCGGGCAGGGTGCTCCGCTCGTGCCGGCCTATCATGCGGCTCTCGGAGCCGAACTTCCGACGGTCGACCTACCCGTCTGCTTCGTCAATATCGGCGGCATTTCAAATATCACCTTTGTCGCCGCAGACGGCCCGCCGGTCGCCTTCGACAGCGGGCCGGGCAATGCGCTGATCGATCAGTGGGTGTCGCGAGAAGGTGGTGTCCCATTTGACCAGAACGGCATGATCGCCAGCGAGGGCGGCGTGGTGACGGGCGTCGTGGAGCGCTACCTCGACAATCCGTTCTTCGCGCGCTCGGGACCGAAATCGCTCGATCGCAACGACTTCACGCTGGAACTTGCCGCAGGACTCGAGCTTGCCGACGGCGCGCGAACGCTGGCAGCCGTGTCGGCCGAGGCCATCTTGAAAGCCGCCGAGCACATGCCGGCGGCGCCGAAAAGCTGGATCGTCTGCGGCGGCGGGCGCAAGAACCCGCATATCGTAGCCGACCTCAGCAAAGGCGCGGAGGTGCAAGACGCCAAAGTTCTGCTCGCCGAGGATGTCGGCCTCGACGGTGATGCAATGGAAGCGGAAGCCTGGGCCTATCTCGCGGTGCGTTCCATGCGCGGCCTGCCTTTGACATGGCCTACGACGACCGGCTGCCGCGCGCCGGTGACGGGCGGAGTGATCGCGCGGCCGGGTTGAAGCCTCAGGCTTTGGCCATGACCTGTTTCGGCGCTGCCTTCTTGGCGGCCGGTTTGGCAGCCGCCTGCGCCGGTTTGGCTGCTGCTTCCGGTTTGGCGGCGGCAGTCATGTCGTCGACGGCCGCCTCGGGTGCATTCTTCTTGATCGATTCGACGGCCTTGACGGCCGACGCTTTCGATTTGTAGCCCTCCGAAGAGAACATCACCTCGCCATTGCCGGCGCGAAAGCGAAAACGCGTTTCGCCCTTCTTGTCCTTGTAGATCTCGAACTTGTGCATGGCGATCCCCTCGACTGCCTGACGACAACCGAAAGCTGCCATGAGTCCATGCAGGAGTCGAGGGTCATTGACGTTGCGTCAGGTCAGCGGAGGCGTTTCGGTTTGGGGTCGGCCAATTCGCCGGCAAGGCGGCGGTCCAGATAGTCCGAACATTCCTCGATCAGCGTCTCTCCGTGGCTGGCGAAGAAGTGGTTCGCGCCGGGCAGGGTCTTCTGCGTGATCGTGATGCCCTTTTGGGTGTGCAACTTGTCCACCAGCGTCTGCACGTCCTTTGGCGGGGCAACGCGGTCGGCATCGCCATGGATGATGAGGCCAGAGGAGGGGCAGGGCGCTAGGAAGGAGAAATCGTAGATGTTGGGCTGCGGCGCGATCGAGATGAAGCCCTCGATCTCCGGCCGGCGCATCAGGAGCTGCATGCCGATCCAGGCGCCGAAGGAATAGCCGGCGACCCAGCAGCTCTTGGAATCGGGATGCAGCGACTGCACCCAGTCCAGCGCCGCGGCGGCATCGGACAGTTCGCCCGCACCATGGTCGAATTCGCCCTGGCTGCGGCCGATGCTGCGAAAATTGAAGCGCAGGACGGTGAAATCGCGCTTCTGGAACATGTAGAAGAGGTCGTACACGATCTTGTTGTTCATCGTGCCGCCGAACTGCGGATGGGGATGCAGGACGATCGCGATGGGCGCGTTCTTTTCCTTGGAAGGCTGATAACGACCTTCAAGGCGTCCGGCCGGACCGGCGAAGATGACCTCGGGCATGGGATACTCCAGTTGAACCGCCGGCGATGCCACTGGACCCGATGTCAGGCCGTTTGGACTTGACGCGGGGCGGGCGTCTCCATAGAAACTAGTTTAGAACAATTCAAAAGTGGCGGGCTTCGCCGCTTTTCGCAAAGCGGGTAGATAGGACGGCTCGCCTTGCGAATTCAAGGAAATAACGCCGTTCGCCGCCAAGGCTTCGAATTGGATTTGACACCGCCGCAATGACCGGACGCCGCTTCTATCTGGACTGGAATGCCAGCGCGCCGCTTCTGCCCGAAGCGCGGGCGGCGATGGTCGCCGCACTGGACCTGACAGCCAATCCGTCGTCCGTCCATGCCGAGGGCCGGCAGGGCAAGCGGCTGGTGGAAGAGGCAAGGCGCGACGTCGCCGCGTTGTGCAACGCGAAGCCGGACCACGTCGTTTTCACGTCAGGCGCGAGCGAGGCCGTGGCGCTGGCGCTGACGCCCGACTGGCGGATGGGCCGCTCGCCGCTCACCTATTCGAAGCTCTACACGGCGATGACCGACCACTCGATCGTCGTCGGCGGCGGTCGCTTTGCCAAGGACAACGTCGTGGAATTGCCGGTGGACGGCGACGGCGTGCTCGATCTCGATGCGCTGAAGAAAGCGCTGGAGGCACATGACCGCTCGGAAGGCCTGCCGCTCGTCGCGGTGCATCTGGCCAATAACGAGACGGGCGTGATCCAGCCAGCAGCGGAAATTGCGGAGATCGTCCACGAAGCTGGCGGCGTGCTCGTGCTCGACGCGGTGCAGGCCGGCGGACGTGTTTCCCTCGATATCGCAGCGCTTTGCGCCGACTTCCTGATCCTAGCTGCGCACAAGATCGGTGGGCCGAAGGGCGCAGGCGCGCTGGTTGGCAACAGCGATGTGCTGATGCCGACTGCGATCGCTACCGGCGGCGGGCAGGAGCGCGGGCATCGCGCCGGGACGGAGAATTATGCGGCGCTCGCCGGTTTCGGCGCCGCCGCGCGCCACGCACTTGCCGCGCTTGCCGAGGAGGATGTGCTGCGCGAAAAGCGCGGCCGCATAGAAGACATGATCCGCGCACGCGTACCCGAGGCGGTTATTTTCGGCGAGAAGGCGGAACGCCTGCCCAATACGGTTTTCTTCGGCATTCCGGGCGTGAAGGCCGAAACCGCGCAGATAGCCTTCGATCTTGCCGGTATCGCCGTGTCGTCGGGTTCGGCATGCTCGTCGGGCAAGGTCGGCGCCAGCCGCGTGCTCAAGGCCATGGGCCTTGGCGAGGATGTCAGCGGCATTCGCGTCTCGATCGGACATTCGACGGGCGACGACGAGATTGCCGCTTTCGCAGAAGCACTCGATCGGTTTATGAGCCGCAGGCAAGCGGCCGCCTGACGGCCACGGAATCTAGAGGATATCGGCGCGCCGCAGGGGTGCATTTGCCGGCAATCCTCCCTATGTAACGCGCATCCTGACGGCGTTTGCTGCGGATGCGAAATCGACAACTGCCGGGCCTTGACCCCGGCCTGGATGGAGAGCGCTCATGCCTGCTGTGCAGGAGACCATCGACCAGGTCCGCAAGATCGACGTGGACCAGTATAAATACGGCTTTGAGTCCGACATCGAGATGGACATCGCCCCCAAGGGGTTGAGCGAAGAAACCATCCGCATGATCTCGGCCAAGAAGGACGAGCCTCAGTGGATGCTCGACTGGCGCCTCAACGCCTATCGCCGCTGGCTCACCATGGAAGAGCCGACCTGGGCCCGCGTCGACTATCCGAAGATCGACTTCCAGGACATTCATTATTACGCCGCGCCGAAGAACCAGACCGGGCCGAAATCGCTCGACGAGGTCGATCCCGAACTCCTGCGCGTCTATGAGAAGCTCGGTATCCCGCTGCGCGAGCAGGAAATCCTTGCCGGCGTCCAGAAGGACGAGGGCGAGGAGGACGATGCGGCCAACGACAACGTCTACAAGTCGGGCCGGGTCGCGGTCGACGCCGTTTTCGATTCCATCTCGGTCGTCACGACCTTCAAGAAGGAACTGGCCGCTGCCGGTGTGATCTTCTGCTCGATTTCCGAGGCGGTGCGCGAGCACCCGGAACTCGTGCAAAAATATCTCGGCTCCGTGGTCCCGACGACGGACAATTTCTACGCGACGCTCAACGCCGCCGTCTTCACCGACGGTTCGTTCGTCTACGTGCCGAAGGGCGTTCGCTGCCCGATGGAACTGTCGACCTATTTCCGCATCAACGAGAAGAACACCGGCCAGTTCGAGCGTACGCTGATCATCTGCGAGGAGGGCGCTTACGTTTCCTATCTCGAAGGCTGCACGGCGCCGCAGCGCGACGAGAACCAGCTTCACGCGGCCGTGGTCGAACTGATCGCGCTCGATGATGCCGAGATCAAGTATTCGACGGTCCAGAACTGGTATCCGGGCGACAAGGACGGCAAGGGCGGCATCTACAATTTCGTCACCAAGCGCGGCGACTGCCGCGGCGACCGCTCCAAGATTTCGTGGACGCAGGTCGAGACCGGCTCGGCGATCACCTGGAAATATCCGTCCTGCATCCTGCGCGGTGACGACAGCCGCGGTGAGTTCTATTCGATCGCCGTCTCGAACGGCTATCAGCAGATCGACTCGGGCACGAAGATGATCCATCTCGGCAAGAACACGTCGAGCCGCATCATCTCGAAGGGCATCTCGGCCGGGCACTCTAACAACACCTATCGCGGCCAGGTCTCGGCGCATCGCAAGGCGACCAACGCGCGCAACTTCACGCAGTGCGACTCGCTCCTGATCGGCAATGACTGCGGCGCGCACACCGTGCCTTACATCGAGGCGAAGAACGCGACCGCCCAGTTCGAGCACGAGGCGACGACGTCGAAGATCTCCGAAGACCAGCTCTTCTACGTCATGCAGCGCGGCATTCCCGAAGAGGAAGCCATTGCGCTCATCGTCAACGGCTTCGTCAAGGACGTGATCCAGGAACTGCCGATGGAATTCGCGGTCGAAGCGCAGAAGCTCATCGGTATCTCTCTCGAAGGCTCGGTCGGCTGACGCCGCCGCCCCCAGACGACATTCAGGAATTCGAACATGCTTGAAATCAAGAACCTTCACGCTCGTATCGCCGAAGACGGCACCGAGATCATCCGCGGCCTGAACCTCACCGTCCAGAAGGGCGAAGTCGCCGCCATCATGGGCCCGAACGGCTCGGGCAAGTCGACGCTCTCCTACATCCTCGCCGGGCGCGAGGACTATGAGGTCACCGAGGGCGACATTCTCTACAATGGCGAATCCATCCTCGAGATGGACCCGGCCGAACGTGCCGCGTCGGGCATCTTCCTCGCCTTCCAGTATCCGATGGAAATCCCGGGTGTCGCGACGATGGAATTTCTCAAGGTGGCGATGAACTCGCAGCGCAAGGCACGCGGCGAGGACGAGCTCAAGATCCCGGAATTCATCAAGCGCGTGAAGGAAAACGCCGGCGGTCTCAACATCGACATGGCGATGCTGAAGCGGCCGCTCAATGTCGGTTTTTCCGGCGGCGAGAAGAAGCGCGCGGAAATCCTGCAGATGAAGCTCCTGGAGCCGAAGCTGTGCGTGCTCGACGAGACGGATTCCGGCCTCGACATCGACGCGCTCAAGATCGTCGCCGACGGCGTCAATTCGCTGCGCTCCCCGGACCGCGCCTTCGTCGTCATCACGCACTACCAGCGCCTGCTCGACTATATCGTGCCGGATTCGGTCCACGTGCTTTCGCGCGGCCAGGTCGTCAAGTCGGGTGACAAGTCGCTCGCGCTCGAACTGGAGCGCGACGGTTATGCCGGCATCATCGGCGAAGCGGCCTGAGCGGGGTGGCTGATATGAACGTTCACGCAGCACCCAAGCTGACGAGCGCCGAGGAGGCCTTGATCGAGGGCTTCGCCGCGCGCCGTCCGTCGCTGACCGGCTCGCCGGAAGTCGCGGCAAAGCGCGACGCGGCCGCCGTTGTCCTCAAGGCCGGTCTGCCGACGCGCCGCGTCGAGGCCTGGCACTACACCGATCTGCGCCGCCTGCTGGCGTCCGTTCCCGCCGATGGCGGCGCGGGCGATGCCGGCGCGATCGCGCCTCTGGTCGATGGTTCTTCGGTCCTGACCGTCATCGGCGGCGACGCCCAGCATCATGCCGGCATCGACGGGGTGCGGATCGAGAAGATCGCCGACCGCCTGATGAGCGGCGCGCTCGCGGGCGATCTTGCGCCGCTGAAGGCGGACGACACCGTCGGCGCGATCAATGCCGCGTTCGTCTCGGACGGCTTCGACCTGACGATCCCCGAGGGCGCCGAGATCGCGGCGCCGATCGAATTGCAGAACGTCCATTCGGGCGGGCAGGTCCATGCGCGCTTCGCTGCACGCATCGGCAAGGGCGCGAAGGCGACGATCGTCGAGCGCCAGACGGGTACGGCCGATGCTCTGGTGAGCTCGGTGACCGACGTCGAGATCGGCGACGATGCCGAGATCAACTGGCTGATCATCCAGGACCAGCCGAAGACT
Source organism: Aliihoeflea sp. (assembly GCF_052435475.1). NCBI lineage: Bacteria > Pseudomonadati > Pseudomonadota > Alphaproteobacteria > Hyphomicrobiales > Phyllobacteriaceae > Aliihoeflea > Aliihoeflea sp. The sequence goes on along the minus strand of NZ_JBQVMV010000015.1, from coordinate 28,297 downwards.
GCTACCCATCTCGGTCAGATCCGCGCGCGGATCGGCGCCAATGCCAAGGTGACGATTTTCCTGATGAACACGGGCGGCAAGCTCGTTCGGCAGGAAGTGCATGTCGTGGCGGCCGGCGAGGGCTCGGATTTCCGCCTGCGCGGCGTCAATCTTCTCGGCGGCGACGTCCATTGCGACGTGACCATGGTGCTCGACCATGCTGCCCCGCATACGACGTCCACGGAGATCATCCGCAACGTCATCACCGACCGGGCACATGGCGTGTTCCAGGGCCAAATCCGGGTTGACCGGCTGGCGCAGAAGACCGACGCAAAGATGGCGTGCAACACGCTGCTCCTGTCGGACGAAGGCGAGTTTTCCACCAAGCCGGAACTCGAGATTTTCGCCGACGACGTCGCCTGCGGCCATGGTGCAACGGTCACCGAGATCGACCATGCGCACCTGTTCTACCTGATGGCGCGCGGCGTCGAGGAGAAGCTGGCGCGCGGGCTGCTCGTCAAGGCGTTCCTGCGCGAGGTCATCGAGGAACTGAACGACGAAGCGATCGTCGACGCGCTGGAAGCGCGGCTCGAGAACTGGTTCGAGAATCACGGGTAAGCCATGAACGCGCCGACAGGAACACTGAAGCCCTACGACGTCGAGGCCATCCGCCGCGACTTCCCGATCCTGTCGCGCGAGGTCTACGGCAAGCCGCTCGTCTATCTCGACAATGGCGCGTCGGCGCAAAAGCCGCAGGCGGTGATGGATCGCATCACCAAGGCCTATTCGTCCGAATACGCCAATGTGCATCGCGGCCTACATTTTCTCTCCAACGCCGCCACCGACGCGTACGAGGCCGCGCGTGAGACCGTGCGCGGGTTTCTCAACGCGTCCAGCATCGACGAGATCGTCTTCACCAAGTCGGCGACCGAGGCGATCAACACGGTCGCGTACGGCTACGGTATGCCGAATATCGGCGAGGGTGACGACATCGTGCTTTCGGTGATGGAGCATCACTCCAACATCGTGCCCTGGCATTTCATCCGTGAGCGGCAGGGTGCGAAGCTCGTCTGGGTGCCGGTCGACGATGAAGGCCAGTTCCACATCGAGGAATTCGAGAAGCGGCTTACCGACCGCACCAAGCTCGTCGCGATCACGCATATGTCGAACGTGCTCGGCACCGTCACCCCGATCAAGGAGATCGTGCGCATCGCCCATGCGCGCGGCATTCCGGTGCTCGTCGACGGCAGCCAGGGCGCGGTGCATACCGTCGTCGACGTCCAGGATCTGGGCTGCGACTGGTACGTCTTCACCGGCCACAAGGTCTACGGTCCGTCGGGCATCGGCATCCTTTATGGCCGCAAGGAAATGCTGGAAAAGATGCGTCCCTTCCAGGGCGGTGGCGAGATGATCGAGGAGGTGACGGAGGAAAACGTCACCTATAACGAGCCGCCGCACCGCTTCGAGGCCGGTACGCCGCCGATCGTGCAGGCGATAGGCCTCGGCGCGGCGCTGGAATATATGCAAGGGGTCGGCCGCGAGGCGATCGCGGCGCACGAGGCGGAGCTTGCGGCTTACGCGCATGAGCGCCTTTCGCGCATCAACTCGATGCGCATCATCGGCAATGCGCCGGGCAAGGGCGCCATCGTCTCCTTCGAGTTGCAAGGCATCCACGCTCATGACGTGTCGATGGTGATCGACCGCGCCGGCGTTGCCGTGCGCGCCGGCACGCATTGCGCCCAGCCGCTCTTGAAGCGGTTCGGCGTGACCTCGACATGTCGTGCCTCATTCGCCATGTATAATACCAGGGCCGAGATCGACACTCTCGCCGAAGCGCTTGAAAAGGCGCGCAGTTTCTTCGGGTGAAGCCATGACCGACGACGTAGCAGCGACTGAAAATGCGAGCGTTTCCGCCATTCCCGCGGACGAAATCGCGCGGCTGACCGACGACATCGTGTCGGCGCTGAAGACGGTCTACGACCCGGAAATCCCGGCCGACATCTACGAACTCGGCCTGATCTACAAGATCGACATCGAGGATGACCGTTCGGTCAAGATCGACATGACACTCACGGCGCCCGGCTGCCCCGTTGCCGGCGAGATGCCCGGTTGGGTGCAAAATGCCGTCAGCACTGTCGAAGGCGTCTCGGACGTCGACGTGAAGATGGTGTTCGATCCGCCGTGGACGCCGGACCGGATGTCGGAAGAGGCGCAGGTGGCCGTCGGCTGGTATTAGCGACGGGTTGCGCCGCGAGGCAAACTTCCCCATCTTCGGGGTCTAGATCATTCCGCGGGCCTTGAACCCGCCGGCATGGAGCAGTTGATGGCACGCTTTCAAGTTCTGACACTGACCGACGAGGCGGCAGCCCGCGTTCGCAACATCGTTGCCGCGCGCGAGGGTGCTGCCGGTATCCGCGTCGGCATCAAGAAGGGTGGCTGCGCCGGCATGGAATACACGGTCGACCTCGTCACCGCGGCCGACCCCAAGGATGACCACGTCGAGCGCGACGGGGCCCATGTCTACGTCGCGCCAGAAGCCGCGCTGTTCCTGCTCGGCACCGAGATGGGATTCGAGATGACCAAGCTGCGGTCGGGCTTCACCTTCAACAATCCGAACCAGTCGTCGGCCTGCGGCTGCGGCGAATCGATCGAGCTTCAGCCGGCTGACCTCAAGGCGCTGGCCGAAGCGCGCGGGCAGGGCGCAGTCGCCTGACGGCCGACCGTCAATCCACCCACATCCCATGCTTCCTGTGCCAATCGGCGATCGAGAGCTTCGGGTAAAGGTCGAAAGTCTCATCGCCCTTTCGGATTTCCGGCTCGACCCATGAAGCCTTGTACTTCAGCATCAGGTGCACGCGCGTGCGTGGCTTCGGCAACTCAGTGTCGATGGCTGATGCGAACGGGTGGATGAGTTCGGGCCAGCTCGGATCGTAGAGCCAGAGGGCTGAGCCGCAGTCGCGGCAGTAGCTGCGCTCGCCGCTCGACGCCTCGCAATGCGGATGCTCGTCGTCCTCTATCTCAGCGCAATAGACACCGATACGGTCTTGCCCCTCGATCTCAAGCGTAGTGGCTAACGCGCCGAGATTGATCGCGAATCCGCCGCCGCCCTGCTGTTTGCGGCAGATGGAGCAATAGCAAAGCTGGTAGGGCGCCGGTGTGTGGCTGTCGACGCTAAAACTGACGGCGCCGCACCGGCAAGATCCTTCAAGTTTCAGTGGCATTGGGCGCTCCCGCAAGTTGCCGACACGCGCTAATCTAGCGCATCGCAACGTGGAGCCCAGCCATGCAGCCGGCCGATCTGATCGACATGTTCGCCGAGTTCGGGCCGGTCACGATCCGGCGCATGTTCGGCGGCCACGGTATCTATCACCAGGGCCGGATCATCGCGCTTCATGCCTTCGACGAGGTCTGGCTGAAGGCGGACGGCGAGACAGCGCCGCATTTCGCGGCGGCGGGCTCGCGGCAATGGGTCTATGAGGGCAAGGGAAAACCGGCGATGATGCCGTACTGGTCCATCCCGGACGCCGCGCTCGACGATCCGGCGGAACTCGCCGACTGGGCGAGATTGGCCGACGCGGCATCGCGCCGCGCCGAAATATCGAGGAAGGTCAGACCTTCGCGACGACCTTCATGAATGCCGGGATGTCGTCGCCGAAGCCGATCGGGGCTTCGCCGAGATCGTCGCGGCGGTGGCGACGGTCACGGTCCTGGTTGCGCGTGTTGCGCTGGTCGGACCCGTAGGACGCGCGCTGCCGCTCGGCATTGCCAGCGCGGATCGCGTCGCGACGCTCGCTCCGTTCCGGACGCTCGTCCGCCATCGCTGCGACCGGGATCGGCGCCGCGTCCCGTACGTCCGCGGCCTCTTCGACGATCGCATCCTCAACGGCGGCCGCCACCGGCGCAGCCTCATCGGACTTGCGGCCGCGACGCGGGCGCTTTTCGTCGTCGCCCTTGCGGCCGCCACGGCCGCGAGCACCCTTCGCGCCACGGCGCGGCGCGTCGTCCGCGCTGTCGTCGTGGACGATGGTCGACAGATCGCCGTCGTGCCATTCGATGCTCTGGCCGATCAGCTTCTCGATTGCATCGACATATTTGCCGTCTGCCTTCGTCGCCAGCGTGAAGGCCTTGCCGGAACGACCCGCCCGGCCGGTGCGGCCGATGCGGTGAACATAGTCCTCGGCGTGGATCGGAACGTCGAAATTGAACACGTGGCTGACATCGGGGATGTCGAGACCGCGCGCGGCAACGTCGGAGGCGACGAGCAGCTTCAGCTTTCCATCACGGAAACCCGCCAACATGGCCATGCGCGCGCGCTGGTCCATGTCGCCATGAAGTGCGCCGGCGTCGAAATCATGCTTGACGAGCGAACGGAAAAGCTCGGAAACTGCGGTCTTGCGGTTGCAGAAGATGATCGCGTTCTTCAGTTCGCCTTCTTCGGCGCGGATCAGGTCGCGCAGGACCTCGCGCTTGTCCCAGTCCTTCGACTTCGACTTCACCAGCCTTTGCGTGACGGTGGTGGCGGTGGACGCAGCCTTCGAGACCTCGACGCGGACCGGCGCCTGAAGGAACTTTTCGGTCAGCTTGGTGATTTCCGGCGGCATCGTCGCCGAGAAGAACAGCGTCTGCCGGGTGAACGGGATCATCTCGCAGATGCGCTCGATATCGGGAATGAAGCCCATGTCGAGCATGCGGTCCGCTTCGTCGATGACGAGAATGTCGACGGCGTTGAGCAGGAGCTTGCCGCGCTCGCGGTGATCGAGCAGGCGGCCGGGCGTCGCGATCAGCACGTCGGCGCCGCGCTCCAGCTTCTTTTCCTGCTCGTCGAACGACACGCCGCCGATCAGCAGCGCGATGTTGAGCTTGTGGTTCTTGCCGTACTTGATGAAGTTCTCTTCGACCTGTGCGGCAAGTTCGCGCGTCGGCTCGAGAATGAGCGTGCGCGGCATGCGTGCGCGGGCGCGGCCCTTTTCGAGGCGCGTGATCATGGGCAGAACGAAGGCGGCGGTCTTGCCGGTGCCCGTCTGGGCGATGCCGAGAACGTCCTTGCCGAGCAGCGCATGGGGAATCGCGCCTGCTTGAATCGGTGTCGGGACGGTGTATCCGGCGTCTGTTACGGCGGAGAGGACTTTTGGCGAAAGTCCGAGATCGGCAAAGGTCAGGGTCGGCTCGGACGCCTGGTCTTCAATCTTGCTTTCAGCTGACACGTTTTTGATTGTCTCTGCTAGGTTTGGCGGCGCGCGGATTGCGCCCATGCAACAAGGGTTCCAGGCCAGCGGCGTGGAAGTGCTGCCGTGGCGTTAAGGCCAAGCTGGGCAAATGTCAATCGAACCCTCGGTTTTCAAGCCCTTTTCGTTAATGCCGCGCGCATTCGTCGCTCAATAGCGGAACTGCTCGGCCAGCACGCGCTCGTCCCAGGAATGGCTTGCGTCGAAGAGGACCGTCGCGGTCACGTCGCTCGCCTCGCGCACGGTGACTTTCAACACCGATCGGATTTCGGTGTGGTCCGCTACCGCATTGACCGGCCGCTTCTCCGCTTCGAGAATCTCGAAGCTGACCGTGGCACGGTTCGGAAGCAGCGCACCGCGCCAGCGGCGGGGACGGAAGGGACTGACCGGCGTCAGCGCGAGAAGAGGCGCGTCGAGCGGCAGGATCGGGCCGTGGGCGGAGAGATTGTAGGCCGTCGAGCCCGCAGGCGTCGCCACCATCACCCCGTCGCAGACGAGCTCGTCGAGCCGCACCTTGCCGTCGATCGTGATGCGCAGCTTGGCCGCCTGCGCCGACTGGCGGAAAAGCGCGATCTCGTTGATCGCCAGAAGCTTGGCTTCCGGACCTTCGGCGGTTTCGGCAATCATTTCGAGCGGGCGGATCGTCTCGGACAGGGCGGCGGCGATGCGTTCTCGCAGGCCCGTTTCGGCGAACTCGTTCATGAGAAACCCGACGGTTCCCTTATTCATGCCGTAGATGGCCTTGCCGCTGCCCATCTGCTCGCGCAAGGTCTGGAGCATGAACCCGTCGCCGCCAAGAGCGACCACCACGTCCGCCTCTTCGAGGTTGGCCTGACCGTAAAGCGCAGCAAGACGCCGGCCAGCGGACTGCGCCTCGTCGGTCGCGGCGCTGACGAAGGCGATCGACTGCGAAGGAGAACGGGAGTCCATCAGATGCGCTCGGTCCAAATGCTAGGGATCAAGCGGGTAGCATGTCGGCAAGGGGCTGCAAAGCGATGATGACACACATGGTGCCCCCGGCAGGATTTGAACCCGCGACCCCCTGATTACAAATCAGGTGCTCTACCAACTGAGCTACAAGGGCATCGCCGTGGCAGTATCACAACTGGCCATCGAGTAAAGTGCTAGCACCGCGAAAGCGTCGCCAGCAAAGGCCGATCCGACTTTCGGATGCTGGATAGATGGCTCCCCGGGCCGGATTCGAACCAGCGACCAACCGGTTAACAGAGGTTTTCCACCGGAATTTGCTGGAGCATGGCGCGACAAGCTGAAACGCTGAAGTCCTTGAAGCGCATGGCATTTTGCTGTGCATTGCGTTGTGGGCCGTCGCAACGTGTATCGACAAAGCGCATGTTTGGGCGTACCTAATTGCGTACCTATTCGGAGAAACCGGGCTTTTGACCGGTTCCAGAAAAAAGGTACGGGGATGCCGACAATCGAACTGACCGACCGCTTTTGCCAGACCGCAAAGCCCGCCGAGGGCAAACAGACCGACTTTTTTGACACGATTGTGAAGGGTTTGTGCCTGCGAGTCTCGCCAGCGGGCACCCGCGCCTGGAACCTAGTCTATACCAAGCCGGCAGACGGCAAGCGCGCCCGCATGAAGCTAGGCCGCTATCCTGAAATCAAGCTTGTGAAGGCCAGAGAGAAGGCCAGAGACGCGCGAGCAGGGATCGGCGAGGGAATGGACCCCGTTGCCGAGCAACGCGCTCACGCGGCCTCGCAGACCGTTTCCGACCTTGTGGATAACTACATCGCCCGACACGCATCGACGAAGCGCAGTGGCGACGAGATCGCCCGGCGGCTCCGCAAAAACATTTCCGATGTCATCGGGACGATCAAGCTGGCCGATCTGCATCGCCGCGATCTCACCCGTTGCATTGATGCCGTGAAGGATAGGGGCGCACCCGTCGAGGCTAATCGGCTTTTTGAGGACATGCGCGCCATGGTGCGCTGGGCGAAGGGGCGCGGCGATCTCGACGATAATCTCGTCGACGGTATGCGCCGTCCCACCGAGACGAAGGAACGCGACCGGTTCCTGACGGCCGACGAGATCAAGACGCTATGGCTGGCGCTGCCCGATGCCGACATGCGGGAGTCGACGAGGCGCATTCTCCGGCTCTGTCTCTTCACTGGCCAGCGTGTCGGCGAGATTGCGGGCATGACGCGCGACGAAATCGATCTGGATGCCGCGATGTGGACGATCCCCGCAGCCCGCGCCAAGAATGGCCGCGAGCATGTCGTGCCGCTGGCGCTCGCTGCCGTGACGATCATTCGTGATCAGCTGGAGGCCGTCGACGCTCTAGCCGAGAGAAAGGACTTGGCGGTCCCTGTATGGGTCTTTCCCGCACCCGGTTTCCGGGCAGCGGTCACGGCGGCATCCCTACCGAAGGCGGTAAAGCGTCTAGAAGTAGAGGGGACGATATTCGGCATGGCGCCGTGGACCCCACACGATCTGCGCAGAACCGCCGCCACGCACATGGAGGAAATCGGGATCAGCCCGTTCATCGTCGGCCATGTGCTGAACCATGTGAGCGTCACCAAGGCTAGCATCACCAGCCGCGTCTATGCCCGCTATAACTATGACCGGGAAAAGCGCGAGGCGCTGGAACTTTGGGCCGATCGGCTTTCCGGCATTGTCGAGGGCAAGAGCGGGATTGTGCCCCTGCGGAGGATGGCAGGATGAGAGATCGCGAGGCCGAGGCAAGAATGGTTGCCGCCCATTGGTGCAGAGCACTGTCAAATTTATCTGCGCCGGACGGAAGCACCAAGCCGGAAGAATATCGAGATATGCTCGACGCGCACTTGTATTCCGAATCCGATCCGGACGATGCGAGATGGGACTACTGGAGAACGATTGAGGGGGGCACGTCCGATTATGTGGTCGAAAGTGCCCGAACCGGGGACCCCGATGCGCACCTCGCCCTGATAGATTGGCGGGCTAAGTTAATTGAGGAAGGGCGACCCATCCCAGCCGCAGCACGTTCATATTTAGGCGCGGCGCTTCGAGGAGACTTGCCGAAGCCGTCTCGTGGAAGACGGCGGCAGACAGTACGCGAAGCACTTGGAGATGCCACGATCGCAGTGATGTTGAGCCGGATGGTTTCACATGCGGGCATCAGTCCTACACGTAACGTGGCCAGCGAAACGCCGTCGGCGTGTTCTGTTGCCATGGAAGAACTTGGCAAGGTCGGCATCAACGTCAGCGAGGCCAAGCTGGTGTCTATCTGGCAGCGTGAGGGTCGGGGTCTCTATGAAGCTCTTAAAGCGACCGAGGGCGTGGACGCTACCGATCTTTCCGAAGTATTCGCGACCAACGACATCAGCAAAGTTTTCCCCAACGGTTAGAATTTAATCCCGATTTGTTTCAGACGATCTGCTGCTGCGACTAGGCGATGTTTCTGGCGTCAATAACGAACGCTAGGAACGAAAATGAACCAGTTTGCAGCATCTGAACTTGTCGATGAACCAACGGCTTGCAAGATCATTGGCGGCAGCGAGACCCCGATACATCGCTCGACACTATGGCGCGGCATCAATGCAGGCCGCTTTCCCAAGCCTCTGAAAATCGGACCCGGAACGAACCGCTGGCGCACAAGTGAGCTTGTCGCGTTCCTGGAGCGCGCCGCCGCCGATCGCGACGAGGTGGCCGCATGACGAGTGCGCAGACCATTCGGCAGGGACTGGAGGGCGTGATCGAGCTGCTAATCGCCATGCTCGACTCGCTGGACGGCGACGAAAACCTCGAAGACACCGACGAGGATCAGGCAGTCGACGACGATCGATGCGACGAGCGCGATAGCGGCGACGACGAGACGGAGGCGGGCATATGAGTCCGCGCGGCTTTTCACGCGGTAGGAAGCCGTTCGAGCAACCGGCCGACACGAAAGACATCGTCGGCGGCAAGAGCCATTTCATCGTCACCCGCACCGCCGCCGGCTGGATCATCACCATCAATCGGCGCGGGCAGCTTACCAGCACGAAGCTATGCGCCACCGAAGGCGAGATGCGGCGGCTGACGCGGCAGCTATCGGATGACGGCTTGATCGGACGCAACGAGGCGAGCCGATGACCCACTTGCCGTTTATCCAGCAATCGTGCGGCGACGTGATCGCCGAGACTGCGCATCTGTCGACGGCAGAGTTTGGCGCCTACCAGTTGCTCGCCTTCGCGTTCTGGCAGCATGGCGCCTTGCCGGATGACGACATGCGCCTTGCCCGGATCGTGCGGGCGACGCCAGAGGAGTGGGCCGCAATGCGGCCTGCTCTCTGCGAACTGTTCGGGATCGACTGGAACCCGGAACGGCTCGCCAAGCGGCGCATGGAAGTCGAAAGCCTGCACCTGAAGAACAAGGCGAACGGCAGGAAGGGCGCTCGCAAGAGATGGAACCCCGATGGCGAGGCTAATGGCGAGGCCAATGGCGAGGCTATTAGCCGGGCTAATGGCGAGGCCAATAGCAACCATAACCATAACCATATGGCCCCGGCTTATGAAGGAAAGGCACTGCCCTATACGCACACACGCGCGAGAGACGAGCTTATCCCGGTCCCTCGCTCGCAAGCTGATGGACAGGCGATATTGAGCAATGCGGGCGTGTTTCCGGGCGACTTCGGCACCCTGCTTCCCAAGCTGATGCGAGGCGAGTTGAGCCAGTCAGAACTGGACGCGGCAGCATGATCGTCACCCTGTTCATCGCCGCTGCATTCGTGATCGGCTTCCTGATCGGCGAGAACCGCGCCGTCCGTCAGGCAAACGACATCCTGGACGCAAACACCAAGGTTCTGCTGGAGGCGATCGGCGGCGAACCGCCAGCGATTGCTGATCTCGACGAGGTTGGGGACGATCGGCCGACGCTCCACTGATAGATGGCAACGTGAAACGAGACGACCTATATTGTTCGATAATAGTGAACAATTGTCGGATCACCTCATGAGCTTGAATCCGTGGAAGCCGCAGCGCGTTAGTAACATGCGCGAGCGCATAGTTCTCAAGGCGCCGGGCGAACCTCTGCCGCCAAACGAATTTGGCGAAGTGCTCTTCGGACCCGACATAGAGCGTCCTGTGAATGCACGAGCCGAGCCGATCAAGGGCGATGAAGTCCTCGCAGCCGGCGGCATCGGAGCCTACCACGAACTCACATTTCACATTCGCTACCGCGACGACGTGCGTTCACACTGGACAATCGAGTGGCGAGGCCAGTCGTTCAACATCAAAGCCATGCGCAATGTCGACGAGCGCAGGCGGTTCCTGTCCATCGAAGCTGTGGGGGCCGCCTAGCGATTGTTGCAAACGCAACTATTGTAACGTAATATCGTTACAAATCACGGAAATCACCCATGGCCTTTGTGCGCATCCCGGCTGCAGCCACCGGCGCCTTTGATCTCGAAGCCCTCAAGCTTCATGCGCGCGTCGATACTGATGACGAAGACACTGCCCTTCAACTGATGGGGCGCACGGCAACCCATGAGATCGAAGCCTATTGCGACATCGCGCTGCTACGGCAGACGATCATCGTCACTGTCGATGTAGCCAGTGAGCCGGTCCTGTTGCCGGTCGGCCCGCTCGCTCCTGATGCAGTCGTGTCGATCGATGGCGAGCCTATCAACGGCGCCGTGACGGCAGGGCGCTATCCAGCACTCACATTCCCCGACGACATCACCGGCACTGTCAGCGTGTCCTACGAGGCAGGCTATGGCGACGAGCCATCCGACATCCCCGCTGATCTGCAGTATGCCGTCATCGACCACGCATCGCGCCTGTATGACGTGCGAGGGGCAGACGATGGCGAGCAAGGTCTAAGCGTCGCCGCTGCCCGCATCTGCGCTCGATATCGACGAGTGCGGACATGACGAAGCGCAAGGCTGCAACTGGTCCCAATGCCCGGAAATCCTCAAAGCAGGGGGACCGGCGGTCGGACTGTTCTTTTTTCACTCACGACATTGCCGAGGCCGCGATCGGGTTTCTGGAGACGCTGAACGTCCCGGAAGGACCGCGCGCGGGGCATCCTCTTGTCCTGGCTGAATATCAAAAGAAGTTCGTTCGCGGCGCTCTGGCGCCTGATGTCATGGTTGGCGTTCTGTCGATCGGTCGCGGCAATGCGAAGACGGCTCTTGCGGCTGGCATCGCGCTCGGCAGTGTCATGGGGAAATGGGATTCGCAGCCTAAGCGCGAAATCATCCTCGCTGCCCGCAATCGAGATCAGGCCCGCACCGCCTTTCAGTTCGTCGTCGGCTTCATGCAGGGCTTGCCGGAAGACGAGCAAGAGCTTTTCCAAGTCCGGTTCGGCTACAAGCTGGAGGTCGAATATCAGGCCAATGGCGGCGGCTTGGTTCGCGTCATCCCGGCCGATGGCAAGTCCATTCTCGGCGGCGCACCGACGCTCGCCATCATGGACGAACGGGCCGCATGGGAACGCGAGAAGGGCGACAATCTCGAAAACGCGATCTTGTCCGGTCTCGGCAAGCGCGATGGCCGAGCGCTCATCATCTCGACATCGGCGCCCGACGACGCCAACACGTTCTCGCGCTGGCTGGATGAACCGCCGCCCGGTTCGTATGTGCAGGAGCATCGCCCGCCGCCCGGCCTTCCTGCCGACGATCTCGAAAGCCTTCTGATCGCCAATCCCGGCGCCGTGGAAGGCATCGGCGCATCACCTGAATGGCTGGTCGGGCAGGCCCGTCGCGCCATCGCTCGCGGCGGCTCGGCGCTGTCTTCCTTCCGCAATCTCAATCGCAATGAGCGCGTGTCGACGGAAGATCGTTCGATGCTCGTCACGATCGACGAATGGATGTCGGCCGAAGTTGCCGGCGACGATCTGCCCGCCCGTTCCGGCCCCTGCATTCTCGGCGTCGATCTCGGCGGTTCCCGATCGATGTCGGCAGCGGCGTTCTTCTGGCCTGATACGGGCCGGCTGGAGGCGCTAGGCTCTTTCCCCGCTGTTCCCTCGCTTGCCGATCGTGGCGCGTCTGATGGCGTCTCTGGGCGCTATGTCGAGATGCAGGAGCGCGGCGAGCTATCCGTGCTTGGCGAGGCCACTGTGCCGCCCGGCCCATGGCTGGCGCAGATCGTCCGTCATCTCGACGGCGCCGAGGTCGCGTGCATCGTCGGCGATCGGTTCCGGTTCGCAGAGTTTTGCGAGGCGATCGACAAGGCCGGTCTGTCCCGCGTCTGGTTCATTCAGCGCGGCTTTGGCTGGCGTGACGGTTCGGAAGACATCGAGCGCTTTCGCCGTGCTCTGTTCGATGGCGAGATGAAGGTCGCGCCGTCCCTGTTGCTGCGCTCGGCATTCGCGGACGCCATCACGCTCGTCGACCCCGCCGGCAATCACAAGCTCGCCAAGGCCCGCTCGCTTGGTCGCATCGATGCGGCTGCAGCAACCGTCCTGGCTGTTGCCGAGGGAATGCGCCGCAAGGCCGCGCCCACGCGGAAAGCGAGGGTGGCATGGCTCTAAGAGACGAATATCGCCGCTATTCACGGCCGGTCCTGAAAACGAAGCGCTGGCAAGTTCTTCGGCAGGAAGTGCTGGAGCGCGACAACTGGCAATGCGTGAAGTGCGGCACTCGTCGCGGCCGGCTTGAAGTCGACCACGTCCGACCGGTTCGCAATGCGCCGGAACGCGCTTTCGACAAGCGCAATCTGCAGTCGCTTTGCGGTCCCTGTCACACACGAAAAACCCGCGTCGAGTGCGGGCACCCCGAACCCTCCCCGGAACGCCGGGCGTGGGCATCAGCCGTCGCGTCGATGACGGCAGTCTCAACCCGGCAAAAGGAGAACTCAAATGCTGGATAGTGTCAAAATCGCTCGTCGTCAGTCGGAAATCCGGCAGGCGCTTGCGGGACTGGTCGGCAAGGACAAGCCGTCCGAGGACGAAACCCGCTCCATGGAAGCCATGGACGCGGAATATCGCACGAACGAAACCCGCTATCGTGCAGCGCTCGTCGCCGAGGATCAGGAACGCCGAGACGCTGGCGCTGATCTCGAAACCCGGTCGGATCGCGAATATGCCGAGTTGGTCGGCAAGTTCGAGCTTCGCCAGATCGCCTTTGCGCTCGACGAGGGCCGGGCGCTGGACGGCGCGACGAAAGAGATCGTCGACGAGTTGCGCTCGCGTGGGGGCTATCAGGGCATCCCGATCCCGCTTGCGGCTCTGGAAACCCGCGCTGGCGAAACCGTCGCGGCGGACGTTCCGAACCCGAAGACCATCCGCCCGATCATCGATCGCATCTTTCCGGGAAGTGTTGCCGAACGTCTCGGCATTCAGCGCATCAGCATCACGTCTGGCGAACTTGCGTTCCCGGTCGCGACCGCTGGCGCCGTCTTCGGCTGGCAGACCACCGAACTCGCCAATGTCGGCGCGGCATCGGAATATCAGACTGCCGAGCGCAGCTTGAACCCCGATCACACCGGCGGCGCGCAGATGGTCATCAGCCGCAAGGCACTGAAACAGTCGGGCGAAGGGCTGGAAGCGGCCATCCGTCGCGACCTGAATGCGGTCATCGGCGCCGAACTCGATCGTGTCGTCGTCAACGGCTCTGGCGCTGCAGGCGAACCGCTCGGCATTATTCCCGGCGCGGCCACCTACGGCATCGCGTCAACGGCAGTCGGCGCCGCCGCAACCTGGTCCGCGTTCCGGGCCGAAGTCGTCGCCTTCATGCAGGCGAACGCCATCACGTCGGCAAGCCAAGTCAATCTCGGCTTTGACCCGGCAATTTGGGCCGAACTCGACGACACGCTTATCGATGGCACGGCAGTCTCGGAATGGGATCGCCTGACGAAGCATGTCGGCACCCCGGCGATCAGCAACGTCATCCCGGACGAAACCGCCATCATGGCCGCGACCGTGCAGGGCATCGCGCCCGGCTATCTCGGCATTTATGGCGGCGTCGACCTGATCCGCGACCCTTATACCAAGGCCGGCTCTGGCGCCCTTGTCCTGACTGGCTTGGTCACAGCGGACTTTACCGTCCCGCGCGGTCTGCAGACGCGCATCCTGACCGGCATCGGAGCGCCGTAATGCTTTGGGGATCGTCGCACGGCGCATTGGAACTGCGCACCGAGGGCGGGGCAACCCACCTTCGCGCGACGTTCCCCTATGGCGTCGAAACCGAACTGGCAGAGGGGCGGCTTGAAGTCGTCGCCCCTCGCGCCTTTGCGGGCCGGATCGAAGCGGGCGAAGACATTCACCTGCTTTCCGGCCACGATTACAACAAGCCGCTCGCGTCCCGCGCGGCCGGCACCCTGCAGCTATCTGACACCGATCAGGCGCTCACGATCGAGGCCACGATCGACGGCTCGACTTCATGGGCGCGTGACTTCCTCGCTGCACATGCTGCCGGTCTCATTCGCGGCCTGTCGCCCGGCTTCCGCGTCGCCAATGGCGGCGAACGGATCGAACGTCGCGCCAACGGCTTGCTGCGCACCGTCATGGCGGCGGCGCTATTCGAGGTTTCGGCAGTCACGCGCCCGGCCTATCCCGCCGCGCAAATCGAAGCGCGAAGCTGGGAAGCCGAGAAACCGGCAAATTTGCCGCTTATTCATCCGCTCAATCGCTGGAGGCTCTGATGGGAATGCTCGACATCTTCCGGCGGAAGTCGGCAAATTTGCCGAGTTATGAAAACCGCTCTGTCCCGGTCGGCTACACCGCCGCGCTGATGGCGGCGCGCGAAAGCTGGATCAGCGGCCATTCCGGTCTCGCCGAGATCACGGCAGCGGTTCAAACCTCTGTCAGCCTATGGGAAAGCGGCCTTGCGCTTGCGGACGTGACCGGCACAGATCTCTTGACCCGGCGCACCATGGCGATGACGGCGCGGTCCCTGGCCTTGCGCGGCGAAGTCGTCTTCCTGGTCGCCGATCGCCTGATCCCGGCAACCGATTGGGATTTGTCGACGAGGTTCGGCGAACCGCGCGCTTATCGCATCAGTGTCCCGGAAATCGGCGGCGGTCGATCGCAGACCGCGCTTGCGGCCGAAGTTCTGCACTTTCGCATCGGCGTCGATCCGTCAACGCCATGGGCCGGCTCGGCACCCTTGCGCCGCGCGCGCCTGTCGGCGGAACTGCTGGAAGAAGTCGAAACCGCATTGCGCGATGTCTTCCGCGACGCGCCGCTCGGCTCGCAGATTGTCCCGGTCCCGGAAGGAACGTCCGACGACATGGCCGCGATGCGATCGAGCTTTCGCGGGCGTCGCGGCGCAACACTCGTCATCGAGGGCGTAGCGCAGGCGGTCGGCGCCGGTATGCACCCGCAACTCGGCAAATCCCCAGATCAGCTATCGCCCGATCTGGAGCGCACCCTTATCGACAAGCTGCTCACCAGCGCCAAGGGCGAGGTCTATGGCGTCTTCGGCGTCCTGCCCGGTCTGGTGAACCCCGCGACCACCGGCCCGCTTGTGCGGGAAGCGCAGCGGCACCTGGCGCAGCTTGTCCTGCAGCCGATCGCCAACGTCATGGCCGAGGAAGTGACCGACAAGCTCGGCGGCAATGTCGCGATCGACGTGGTGCGGCCGATGCAGGCATTCGACCACGGCGGCAAGGCCCGCGCCGTCTCAACGATGCTGCAGGCGATGGCAACCGCAAAGGAGGCAGGACTGGACCCCGCGACCGTAAAGGACGCGATGCAGTTCATCGATTGGGCGGAGTAGTGCGATGCTGTCTCGGCTGTCATGGACGCCACCGCACGAAATCAAGCGACCCGTCGCGCGCCCACGTCGAATCAATGTCGATCGGCGCCGTCACCTTGTTGATACCGTCGCTGCCATCCTGAAAACCGGAGATCCGACCCCGTTCGCCTTCGAGGCCACATGCCGGCACGCTCTGCGCTCAAAGCTATGTCTGGAGGGCTGGAAATGGCACGATGCCGACGCTCTGTCCGTCGAGATTGTAAGAACGGCGCTTAACCGCATCGGCGCTCGCCGCCCGACATGGGCAGAAGGCCAGCCAGAGTATGTGCAGAACGGCGCCGGGGCCCTAATCGAGCGCAGCCGTTGCGTTCGTTGCCACAAGCCGCTGCCGGAAGGCCACTTCAAGTTCTGCAGCTCTCTGTGCGGGCAGTCTCATCGCGAGATCATCGGGCGGCGCCACACCATGGCCGAGGATCGTTTAGTCGATACCATCGTGAACCCAAGGCGATATTCGCAATGGTTCTAAATCTGGACGATCTTCGCGGGCCGGAGTGCGAGTGGTGCGGCACATCTATTGAACACAAGCGGCCCGACGCACGACATTGCAGCCGCAAATGTACGACCGCTCACCGCGTCGAGATCAGGCGGCTTGCCAAGATCGATGAAAAGGCCACGAGGGCACCTTGCCCGGTTTGCCGCACGCCTATCCCTGCCGAGACGAACGGGAACCGCATCTATTGTTCATCACGGTGCAGGGGCAGGGCGGCATATAAGAAGCGCGTAGCCCGGCAACCGCATCCGAAAGCTTGCCAGCATTGCGGGACGTGGTTCAACGCCTACTATTCGCATCAGCGCTTTTGCAGCGGATGGTGCAAGGCGATGAAAGAACCGAGCGGTTTCGCTAGACGGGCAGGCTGACCCTATGATCGCCGAACGGCGTTCCCCGCGTGCTTGAAGAGATTTTCAACGGTCCACCGAAACTCGACCGTTACGGGATGGCCTTCATTCTCGACGTCGCCCTGATCGGCTCGCGCGGAAACCCGCTCAAACATGCTTGAGAGGTACTTTTCAGGATCTGGAGACCGGCGCGCGAGATCGCAGAGAATTTCATGCAAGATGTAATTCTGTGCAAGGTTGGCACCCTGCGCGCCCGCGACCGCTTCACCCATGCTCTTAAAGGTCGCCAGAAAATCATCGTCGTCACGCATCGCCAAACCCCCTTTTTCGTAAGTGTTGGGCGACTGTGGCACGAATTGCAGACGAAGCAAGCGCGGTCGCCTGCCGTACCTATGCCGTACCTTTTGGATTTCTGTACCTTTTCCGAACGAACCTAAGTCCTTGGAAAAGTTGGCTCCCCGGGCCGGATTCGAACCAGCGACCAACCGGTTAACAGCCGGTTGCTCTACCACTGAGCTACCGGGGAACGATGCTCGTGAGAACGAGCGTGCCTATAGCAAACAGTTTTTCGATTTGCAAAGCGCATCGTGTCGAAAACCGCATGAAAGTTGGATCGAACCGCGTGAAACTGCGTTACGATGCGGAACTTTCGCAGCGGATTTCAGGGCTTAGCCCCGAAACAGCCCCAATCTATCCTAGATGAATCGGATCATGACCCAGACCCTCGAGGACGCGCCGATGGCCGAGCCCGATTTCCAGCAGCGCATTTCCCTCTTCGGCCGGACGATCCCGCTGCCGCAGTCGCGCATGCTGCGGATATCGATCGGCATCTTGCTGGTCATCGGCGGCATTCTCGGTTTCCTGCCGATTCTCGGCTTCTGGATGATCCCGCTCGGCATCCTCGTTCTGTCCTATGAATTCGCCATGGTGCGCAGATGGCGGCGCCGATCGACCGTCTGGTGGGGCAGCCGCAACGGGAGGCGCGGGCGCGAACCGTGATTGTCCCAGCGGCAGGGGGAAACGGCAACTGGCCTGTTGACAGGCGGGCGGGCGCCAACCTAATGGAGCCCCAGGGCTCGACGCCCGGATGGCCTCGTGGCGGAGTGGTTACGCAGAGGACTGCAAATCCTTGCACCCCGGTTCGATTCCGGGCGAGGCCTCCACTGGTGCTCCACAGACGCGCCGCAAGGTGTCGGCATGGGGCGCCGCAGGCGAGGCGGCATTTAGCGCGGGCAGGGCGACCATGACTTCCGATTATGCAGTGCAGCGACGCAAGATGGTCGACGGCCAGTTGCGGACCACAGACGTCTCGGACATCGCCGTTCTCGATGCGATGTCGAGCGTCGCGCGCGAGGAATTCGTTCCCGGTCGGCGCAAGGCCCTCGCCTATATCGACGAAGATATCGAGATCGCGCCGGCCCGCAAGGATGCGGCTGCGCGCTATCTCATGGAACCTTCGCCCTTCGGCAAGCTGCTGCAGCTCGCCGAAATCCGGTCGAGCGACTTCATCCTCGATGTGGGGACGGGAACCGGCTATTCGGCCGCCATTCTGTCGCAGCTCGGCAGCTCGGTCATCGGCCTGGAAAGCGATCCGGACCTGGCCGCTTCCGCGACCGACACGCTCAGCCGCCTCGGCTTCGACAATGTCGCCGTCGTGGAAGGGCCGCTCGGCGAGGGATATCCGTCCGAGGCGCCGTTCGACGTCATCGTCATCGAAGGCGCCGTCGACGAGGTGCCTGCCTCGCTTCTCGACCAGTTGAAGGATGGCGGGCGTCTGGTGGCGGTGATTGGACAGGGCAATGCCGGCAAGGCGACCCTGTTTTTGAAGGAAAACGGCAATCTCGCGTCGCGTCGCGCCTTCAATTGCGCCATCCGGCCGCTTGCCGCCTTTCTCCAGCTGCCGTCGTTCCAGTTCTGAGTGTTCGATTTTGGGGCGCGTCCTGTTACCGATCTGCAACCTATCGGCAGGAATTATTCGCTATCGTCTAATGTGTGCTGCTGGCGTGCCGTGTCGAATCGGGTATGCCGGAGCGGTCATGCGCGGCTCCTAACCGTTTGCCGCGGAATGGCGCGCATGTTGAAGAGGGTGGTTTTTCGTGTCCACATTTCGTCGATTTCTGTTTTCCGCTGCTCTCGCATCCTCGGCACTGATCGCCGTCGCTCCGGCCCATTCGGAGACGATCCTCGGCGCGCTGGCCAAGGCGTATGAGAACAATGCCAGCCTGAATTCGGCGCGTGCCGGCGTTCGCGTCACCGACGAAACGGTGCCGATCGCCAAGTCCGGCTGGCGTCCGACCGTCGGCGGCAGCGGCCAGATCAACTACCAGACCCAGTCCGGCACCGATATCTTCACCGGTTCGTTCGGCGTCTCCATCCAGCAGTCGCTGTTCGATGGTTTCCAGACCACGAACAATGTGCGCTCGGCGGAAGCCAATGTGCGCGCGGCGCAGCAGAGCCTGCGCAACACCGAACAGAACATTCTGTTCAACGCCGCCAGTGCCTATATGGACATCATCCGCGATCGCCAGATCGCCTCGCTTCAGGAGCGCAACCTCGCCTTCCTCGGCGAGCAGGTCCGCGCGGCGAATTCCCGTTTCGAAGTCGGCGAGGGCACACGCACGGACGTCGCGCAGGCCGATGCCAGCCGGGCCGCCGCAATCGCGCAGCTTGCCGCCGCCCGCGCGCAGGTCCAGGCCAGCGGCGCGCTCTACCGGCAGATCGTGGGGCAGGACCCCTCGAACCTTTCGGCTGCGGGGCCGCTGACCAATCTCCTGCCTCCGAGCCTCGATGCGGCCTATACGCTTGCCGCCGCACAGCATCCCGCCATCCTTGCCACCCAGCATCTCGTCGATGCGGCCGGCTTCTCGGTCAAGTCCGCTGAAGGCGCCCTACTTCCTTCGGTGACGGCTTCGGCCGGCGTATCCTCGACCTATACCGACCGCCAGGTGTCGGGCCTGCCGGGCGTGGGCCTCTCGTCCGGTTCGGAAACGACGAATTCGGCCAATGTCGGCATCAACCTGACGATCCCGATCTATCAGGGCGGGCGCGTTTCGGGTCTGGTGCGCCAGTCGAAGGAGCAGCTCGGACAGGCGCGGATCGAAGTCGACGTGACGCGCGATCAGGTTCGCCAGGCCGTGACGGCCGCGTGGACGCAATATGTCGCGGCGCGTGAGGTGTCCTCCGCCAACCGCCAGCTCGCCTCGGCCGCACAGCTCGCGCTCAACGGCGTCAGCGAGGAGCGCAATGTCGGCCAGCGCACGACGCTCGACGTCCTCAATGCCCAGGCCGACGTCATCAACGCGCAGATCAATCTGGCGAGCTCCGAACGCGATGTCGTGGTGGCAAGCTACGCGATCCTGTCGGCAGCCGGGCGCCTGACGGCCTCCAATCTGGGCCTCGCCGTCACGATCCATCAGCCCGAAGAGCACTACGATGCCGTCAAGGACAAGTGGTACGGCACGCGTACGCCGGACGGCCGCTGACCTTTCCGTTTAGAATCAAAGCTGTGTAAAGCTTCGTGATCGGGCCCCGGGGGATTCTCTCTGCCGGGGCTTGTCGCTAATCTACCTGTGATTCGACGCCACAATATCTGGCGTGATCGGCGTGAAACGGCCGAAAGGCACGGGGCGAGCAATGGCACAGGCGTCTTCAGCACAGCGTGAACCCTCGATGGAGGAAATCCTTGCATCGATCCGGCGGATCATCGAGGACAGCGACACGGTCAAGAAGCCGTCGGCCTTCGATCGACGTGCGCCCTCGCGCCTTGAGGGCGATGAAGACGACGATCCGGCGTTCGAGCCTGCCAATTCCGATGTCGTCTCGTTCCTGCGTCCGGCCGATCTTGCCGAGCGGGAATCAGCGGATCGCGACCAGGCGGTAGCTGCGACATCGGCACCCTCCGACGAACCTGAAGTGCCGGAAGTTCAGGCCGATCCGGCGCCGATGACGGCCGGTAAGGAGGTTTTCGGCGAGACGGAAACATTCGAACTGCCCGACGACTTCGCCGCCGAGTTCGAGGAATTGCAGGCTGCGCTCGAGCAGGACGCGCATGCGCGGGACGATGCGGCCCATGAAGCGCCGCCCCCACCGGAGCCGATCGCCGAAGTCGGCAGTGCGCCCATTCTGTCCGAAAACACCGGCCGGCAGGTCGCGGCTTCGTTCGGGGAACTGACGGATGCCTTCGCAGCGAGCCGTCGCAAGAGCTTCGACGAGATGGCCGAGGACATGCTTCGGCCGATGCTGCAGGAATGGCTCGACGACAATCTGCCGACGCTGGTCGAGCGGTTGGTGCGCGAAGAAATCGAGCGCGTGGCACGCGGCGGGTCCCGCTAAGGGGCTCTCCTCGCAGTTGACTTGGCTTTGGCCTTCCGGTTTACCGTCCGCACGAAACGCCTGAACGAGCGGACAATTTCCCATGCTTGAGAAGACCTACGACGCCAAAGCCGTCGAGCCGAAGATCGCCAGCCTGTGGGAGGAGGAAGACGCCTTCCGCGCCGGCGCCGGCTCCAAACCGGGCGCCGAAGCCTTCACCATCGTCATTCCGCCGCCGAACGTGACCGGCTCGCTCCACATGGGGCACGCGCTCAACAACACGCTGCAGGACATTCTCGTCCGCTTCGAGCGCATGCGCGGCAAAAACGTCCTGTGGCAGCCGGGCATGGACCATGCCGGCATCGCGACGCAGATGGTCGTGGAGCGTCAGCTTGCCGAAAGCGGGCTGCAGCGCCGGGACATGGACCGCGACGAATTCGTTTCGCGCGTGTGGTCGTGGAAGGAGCAATCCGGCGGCTCCATCCTGCACCAGTTGAAGCGTCTCGGTGCATCGTGTGACTGGGCGCGCGAGCGCTTCACCATGGATGAGGGCCTGTCGAAGGCCGTCATCGAGGTCTTCGTCACGCTCTACAAGCAGGGGCTGATCTATCGCGGCAAGCGACTGGTCAACTGGGACCCGAAATTCGAGACCGCGATTTCCGACCTCGAAGTCGAGAACCGCGATGTCGACGGCCATATGTGGCATTTCAAATACCCGCTGGCCGGCGGCGAGACCTATGAATATGTCGAGAAGGACGCGGACGGGAACGTCGTCCTGCGCGAGACGCGCGACTACATCTCGATCGCCACGACGCGGCCGGAAACGATGCTGGGCGACGGCGCGGTGGCGGTCCATCCCGACGATGAGCGCTATGCGCCGATCGTCGGCAAATTGTGCGAGATTCCGGTCGGGCCGAAAGAGCACCGCCGCCTGATCCCGATCATCACCGACGAATACCCTGACCCGACCTTTGGTTCGGGCGCGGTGAAGATCACCGGCGCGCACGACTTCAACGACTATCAGGTCGCCAAGCGCAACGACATTCCGCTTTACCGGCTGATGGACCTGACGGCGTCGATGCGCGCCGACGGCGAGAACTATGCGACCTGCGCCGCGCAGGCCGCCGAGATCGTTCGTTCCGGCCGCCTGCCGGACGAGACGACGGTGGACGAGATCAACCTCGTTCCGGATGAATATCGCGGGCTCGACCGCTACGAAGCACGTGAGCGGATCGTCGCGCAGATAAACGCCGACGGCCTTGCCGTTATGACGAGCGACGCGGAGGGAAACGCCGTCCCGCTCGTCGACAGCCGCAAGGTCACGCAGCCTTTCGGCGACCGTTCGGGCGTCGTCATCGAGCCGATGCTGACGGACCAGTGGTTCGCCGACGCCAAGACGCTTGCCGAGCCCGCCATTGAGGCAGTTCGCGACGGCCGGACGAAGTTCGTCCCGAAGAACTGGGAAAAGACCTATTTCGACTGGATGGAGAACATCCAGCCCTGGTGCGTCTCGCGCCAGCTCTGGTGGGGTCACCAGATTCCGGCATGGTACGGACCGGACGGCACCGTCTTCGTCGAGAAGGACGAGGAACTGGCGCTGGAAGCGGCAATCCAGCATTACATCGCCCATGAGGGGCCGTGGAAGGCCTGGGTCGAGGACAAGCTGGAGAATTATCTGCCGGGCGATATCCTGACCCGCGACGAGGACGTGCTCGACACGTGGTTCTCCTCCGCGCTCTGGCCGTTCTCGACGCTCGGCTGGCCGGACAAGACGCCGGATCTCAAGACCTACTACCAGACCGACGTTCTGGTGACGGGCTTCGACATCATTTTCTTCTGGGTTGCCCGGATGATGATGATGGGTCTTCACTTCATGGATGAGGAACCGTTCCACACGGTCTACGTCCATGCGCTCGTTCGTGACAAGAACGGCGCCAAGATGTCGAAGTCGAAGGGCAACGTCATCGACCCGCTCGACCTGATCGAGGAATACGGCGCCGACGCGCTGCGCTTCACGCTCGCGATCATGGCCGCGCAGGGGCGCGACGTGCGCCTCGATCCGGCCCGCGTCGCCGGCTACCGGAATTTCGGAACCAAGCTCTGGAACGCGACGCGCTTCGCCGAAATGAACGGTGCGGCGCTCGATCCGGACTTTTCGCCGGACGATGCGAAGCTGACGGTCAACCGCTGGATTCTGACCGAACTTTCGCGCGCGACCGAGGCGGTCACCGACGGCATCACCTCCTACCGGTTCAACGAGGCGTCGGCGGCGGCCTACCGCTTCGTCTGGAACCAGGTCTGTGACTGGTATCTGGAACTCCTGAAGCCGGTCTTCATGGGCGAGGACGAGGCGGCGAAGGCGGAGAGCCAGAAGGTCGCGGCTTACGTCCTGTCGCAGACTTACAAGCTGCTCCACCCCTTCATGCCCTACATGACGGAAGAGCTCTGGGCGCATACGGCAGCGCGCGAAACGCTGCTCTGCCATGCCGACTGGCCGAAGCCGGATTTCGAGGATGCCGACGCTGCAGCCGAAATCAACTGGCTGATCGACATCGTCTCCGGCATCCGCTCGGTGCGGTCGGAAATGAACGTGCCTCCGGCCGCGATCGCGCCGCTGGTGATCGTCGGCGGCAATGCGGCCACGCGCGAGCGGATCGGCCGGCACGAGCCGGCGATCCGGCGCCTGGCGCGAGTCGGCGACATCGGCTTTGCTTCGGAAGCGCCGAAGGGCGCAGCGCAGATCGTCGTCGGCGAGGCGACGGCATGCCTGCCGCTCGGCGATCTGATCGACCTTCAGGCGGAAGCCGCCCGGCTTTCCAAGGAGATCACCAAGCTGAACGGCGAGGCGCAGCGGATCGAGAAGAAGCTTTCCAACGAAAAGTTCGTCGCCAACGCGCCGGACGAGATCGTTGCGGCGGAGCGCGAAAAGCTTGCCGAATTCAGGCAAGCCAAGACGAAGTTGGAAAGCGCCCTTGCGCGGGTTCGTGACGCTGCCTAGCTGACTGGCAAATAAAACGCGCGCGGCATCTTGTATGTCGCGCGCACTAGGCGCATTTTCTGCCTCGTCACACGGGCCGGGCCCCTCTGGCAGGCGAGGCGTCGCCTGCGATGTCGGACCGATCGACGACGCGCCGACGCAGCGCTACCCGAAAACCCAAAATCATGTTTGACCACGAGTGGCTCTGGCCCGGATTCCTGGCGTTCGTCGCCTTGGTGCTTTTCTTCGACCTCTTCGTCCTTCACCGCAAGGATCGAGTGATCACAACCCGCGAAGCGTTTCTGACGGTCGCGGGCTATGTTTCGCTGGCGATGCTGTTCGCCGCGAGCATCTTCTATTTCGAGGGCCGTCAGCGCGGCTCCGAGTTCCTGACCGGCTATCTCGTTGAGCAGGCATTGTCGCTCGACAACATCTTCGTCATCGCGCTCATCTTCTCCTACTTCAAGGTCCCGCCGGAAGCACAATATCGCGTGCTTTTCTACGGCATCGTCGGCGCCATCGTGATGCGCTTGTCGCTCATCGTGCCGGGCGTCCATCTCGTTGATCAGTTCTGGTGGGTCGGGGCGCTTCTCGGCGTCGTCCTGCTTTATTCCGGCTACAAGATGATGATGCATGACGGCGACATGGCCGATCCCGGCAACAGCCGCGTGGTCAAATGGCTGCGGTCCACAGGACGCGTGACCGACGAGTACGAGGGCTCGAAGTTCCTGACGCGCCGCAACGGCGTTTTGTTCATGACGCCGCTGTTCCTGGTGCTCGTGACGGTCGAGGTGACCGATCTCGTCTTCGCGATCGATTCCATCCCGGCCGTGCTGGCGATCTCCAACGACCCGTTCATCGTCTTCTCGTCGAACGTGTTCGCCATCCTCGGCCTGCGTGCTCTGTTCTTCGTACTTTCCGGCATGATGCGCGAGTTCCGCTTCCTCAAGCACGGTCTCTCGCTTGTGCTGATCTTCGTCGGCGCCAAGATGATCATCCAGCACTGGTACAAGCTGCCGTCGGAACTCTCGCTGAGCGTCGTTGCGGCCTTGATCCTGGGTTCAGTTCTACTGTCCTGGCTGATCAAGGAAGGCGAGGGCGAAGAGACGCCGGAACATCTGGCCGCAGTCGACCGGGCCAAACACGGCGAATAGCGCCAAACGTCGCTAATGAATCGTTATTGAAGCAGATCGCGCCCTTCGTGGCGCGATTTGTGTTTTTGGTGCAACACTCTGGCAACCCGTTCCGGGCTATAGAGAGGGCCGAGGAGGCTGCGCCCATTTCCCGCCATAAACCGGGCGCAGGCCAGATGCTGCATTTCCAAGGGCGCGTTCTCGCCCAACGGGAGAAAGCCGCCCGCCCGGGGCGGTTAGGAGCGAAATGGACGCCAAGGCAATCTCCAAGGCCAAGCTGCCCAGCCGACACGTGACCGTCGGTCCCGCACGCGCGCCGCACCGCTCGTTCCTTTACGCGATGGGCCTGTCGCCTGACGAAATCGCGCAGCCGCTGGTCGGCGTCGCTTCGTGCTGGAACGAGGCCGCGCCCTGCAATATCTCGCTGATGCGCCAGGCGCAGGTGGTCAAGAAGGGCGTAGCGGCCGCCAACGGCACGCCGCGCGAATTCTGCACCATCACCGTCACCGACGGCATCGCGATGGGCCATCAGGGCATGAAGGCCTCGCTCGTCTCGCGCGACGTGATCGCCGACTCGGTCGAACTGACCATGCGCGGTCATTCCTACGATGCGCTCGTCGGGCTCGCGGGATGCGACAAGTCGCTGCCGGGCATGATGATGGCGATGGTGCGCCTCAACGTGCCGTCGATCTTCATCTATGGCGGCTCGATCCTGCCCGGCACCTGGCGCGGGCGGCAGATCACCATCCAGGACGTCTTCGAAGCGGTCGGCCAGCATTCGGTCGGCGCGATTTCCGACGAGGACCTTCTGGAAGTCGAGCAGGCGGCGTGTCCGTCGGCAGGCGCCTGCGGCGCCCAGTTCACCGCCAACACGATGGCCACCGTCGCCGAGGCGATCGGGTTGGCGCTGCCCTATTCGTGCGGCGCACCGGCGCCCTACGAGATGCGTGACCGCTTCAATTACGCGTCCGGCGAAAAGGTCATGGAACTGATCGCCCGCAACATCCGACCGCGCGACATCGTCACGCTCAAAGCGCTGGAGAATGCGGCGGCAGTCGTGTCCGCGACCGGCGGTTCGACCAACGCCGCGCTGCACCTGCCGGCGATCGCGCATGAGGCAGGCATCGTGTTCGACCTTTTCGACGTCGCCCGCATCTTCGAGAACACGCCCTACATCGCCGACCTGAAGCCCGGCGGCCGCTATGTCGCCAAGGACATGTTCGAGGCTGGCGGCATCCCGCTCCTGATGAAGACCATGCTGGAGCATGGATACCTCCATGGCGACTGCCTTACGGTCACTGGCCGTACTGTTGCCGAAAACATGGAGCATGTTCGCTGGAACGACGCGCAGGACGTGGTGCGCCCGGCCAACAGGCCGATCACCGCGACCGGGGGCGTCGTCGGCCTGAAGGGCAATCTGGCTCCCGACGGCGCGATCGTGAAGGTGGCCGGCATGAGCAATCTCAAATTCACGGGTCCGGCGCGCTGCTTCGATTCGGAAGAGGAGTGCTTTGCGGCCGTCACCGACCGGACCTATCGCGAAGGCGAGGTTCTGGTCATCCGCTATGAGGGACCCAAGGGTGGTCCTGGCATGCGCGAGATGCTGTCGACGACTGCCGCGCTCTACGGGCAGGGGATGGGCGACAAGGTCGCTCTGATCACCGACGGTCGATTTTCGGGTGCGACGCGCGGCTTTTGCATCGGCCATGTCGGTCCCGAGGCTGCGGTCGGCGGTCCGATCGGGCTTTTGCGCGATGGCGACATGATCACGATCGACGCCATGACGGGAGAATTGTCGGTGGCGCTGGGCGATGCCGAACTCGCCGATCGCCGCAAGGACTGGACATCGCGCCAGACGGATTATCAGTCCGGCGTGATCTGGAAATATGCGCAGACCGTCGGGTCGGCGCGCGAGGGAGCCGTCACCCATCCGGGCGGCGCCAGAGAAACGCATTGCTATGCTGATATCTGATTTGGTCAGGGCCGGGCTGGTTGCCGTATCGCTTGCCGGAAGCATTCTCGGCAGCGTGACGACGGCGTTTGCGCTCGACGAGCAGGTTCTGGCCGAGCAGGGCGCCGGCGAAAAGCGCAGCCCCTGGGCCGTGTTCCGCTTCGGCTTTTCCGCCTACAAGAATGGCGACAAGGACGAGGCTGCCGAGGCCTACCGTTATGCGGCCGAGAACGGCCAGTTGGGCGCCCAGTGGAAACTCGCGCGCATGTATGCGCAGGGCGACGGCGTTACCCAGAACGACTATGAGGCGTTCCGTTTCTACCAGGAGATCGTCCAGCAAGAGGTCGAGCCCGGCAGCCCCGACGATTCGTATGTCGCCGACGCGCTCGTCGCGCTGGCCGGCTATCTGAAGCGCGGCATTCCCGGCTCGCCGGTCGCGGCCAATCCGGTCGCAGCGCAGGAATACTACATGCGCGCGGCGGCAAGCTACCGCCATCCGGATGCGCAATACGAGATCGGCCGCATGTTCCTGGGCGGGGAGGGGTTCAAGCCCAACGTCCAGCAGGCAGCGCGCTGGCTGCAGCTTGCTGCGGAAAAGGGCCATGCCGGCGCCGAGGCGACGCTCGGCAATCTCCTGTTCCAGAGTGGTCGCGTTGTACGCGGCCTTGCGATGATGACGGCGGCACTGCATCGCGCCTCGCCCGCCGATCAGATCTGGATACGCAACATGCAAGAAGAGGCTTTCGCGCTGGCGCCCGAAGCCGACCGCCGCACCGCCATCGCCCTTGCCGAAGACATACTGGCGCAGGGCACGAACTAACCCTATCTGACCGGCTTCACATCGGGGCGCGATGGCCAGCCCGGCCATTGCCGAGGCAACAAAGCACTTGTGTTTTGATCCTGCACTCGCTAATCGCCCCGCATCCTTTTAACCCAAACCGCACACATCGCGCCCAAGGGAAGACTGATTATGGCGAAAGGTAAATTCGAGCGTAACAAGCCGCATGTGAACATTGGCACGATCGGCCACGTCGATCACGGCAAGACGTCGCTGACGGCGGCGATCACGAAGTTCTTCGGCGAGTTCAAGGCGTATGACCAGATCGACGCCGCTCCGGAAGAGAAGGCCCGCGGCATCACGATCTCGACGGCGCATGTCGAGTACGAGACGGAAGCCCGCCACTACGCCCACGTCGACTGCCCCGGCC
>NZ_JBQVMV010000014.1:0-120336 GCF_052435475.1 Aliihoeflea sp. | reverse complement strand
GGAAGCAGCGGCTGGATCACCGACCACTCGAAATCCGTCAGATCGAAACGCGCCATAAACACCTCCTGTCGATTGCAGGAAGGGAATCACACCGCAGAGCCCTTGGGAATCTCGTTTATGGGTATGTAACCTAGAGCTCATGCGTGAGGGGCACGAATTCGACCTTGTCATTACTGATCATGCCATGCCCAGAATGACCGGGATGGAATTGGCAAAAGCGTTACGCACACAGTGGCCGCTTTTGCCGATCGTCATGGCGACCGGCTACGCGGAGTTGCCGGAGGGGAACGTGCTCAACCTGCCGAAATTGTCGAAGCCCTTTACTCAAGCTCAACTCGAAGAGGCAGTCGCAACGGCGGTCTCGACGCGTCGGCACATGTGAATTTCTCACAGACGCCGCCCCCACTCAGGTTGTGATCAACGGCTCTGGACCTCGGTGGCTATGGGCAGCTTTCGGGATCAACAAGGATCTTCGGACAGCAAAAAGGGGGGCGTAAGCCATCGCTCTCAATAAACGATCGTCATTGTCTTCTGTTTGGTTGCTGGCTTCTTGCCGTGCAAGTTGGGATCGCCCAAATTCTTTGTTCTGGCTCACCGGCAGACAGCCTTCCGTCCGAAGGATGTTGCAGATCGCCCGACATCTGCCGGACGATCCCCGGTCGGGCCACTGGCGGGGCGCCGCACCTCGGGCTCGGGCCCAGCCCGGAACGTATTGCTATTTTGAGATCAACCTGAAAAATCCCCGCGACAGCGCGATACTGCTCCGACGCACCATAAGCCATCCATCACCGCGCAGGCGTTTGATTGCCGCCGTAAGCTGACGCGGTCCAAGACCCGTGAGACTGCGGATAGTCTCGATATCGAGTTCGCCTTTCGGGGTGGCCGACAAGCAGGCCACGACCCGCTCGTCAGCCTTCTCGCGCTGCGCGCGCACGACCGCGAGTCGTTCGCCGATGCCGCTCTTGTTGTGAACCAGATCAGATGGCGGACTGCCTTTCGCTGTGCTTTTGATTTTTTCCCCCTTGCCATAGGCGACAGCTCCGCTGGCAATCAGCCTGGAGATCGCATCCTGAAACTTACGGCGACGCTCCGTCGAACCGACCAACAGCGCCAAGGAATCCAGTTCGGCGCCACGGGGTCCGAACTGCTTGATAACTTTCAAGATAGTTTCGTCGAGCAGGCCCGCATTGCTGAAAGGTCCATCCGCTGCCTCCTCGGCCTGCTCGCGGAAGCACTCCCGTGCCGTTCTGGACGACACGGCAGGAGCGGCACCTGTTGCGGTCGATTGGGCACTGCCGATGAGAGCCAGCAACTGCTCAATGGGCGCAGGAACGAGCTTGAGCTTTGCGACGAGATGTTCGTTGCCCAAAACTGCAGAAGACGGCTTGCAGATAAGGACGTGACTGCGGGCACCCGTGCTGAATGAAGGGCCGTCAATCAGGAACTGCCCTGGCAGAAGATTTCCAAGCCTAGTTGCCTCTGCATTCGAGAGACCCAGTTCGCGACGTGCCCGGTCGCGATCGCCGGCCTCGGACAACCTGCCGAACATCCGGATTGACGTCTGCGACGTCAGGCTCCTCGAGACGTCCGCGATCCGCTGGGACGCCACCAGAAGCGAAAAGCCACGCTTGCGACCTTCCTTGCCCATATAGACGATCGCGGCGGTGGCCTTCGTACTGCCGCGCACGGGCGCGAAATTCTGCACCTCGTCGATCATCACCAAGCAGGGATGGTGGAGTTCTTTTGGCAACTTCATCATCGCACTGAGAAACTTCTCGATGATGCCAGCCTGCTCGGCGCCGTCCAGCGTCGACGTGTCGATCACGATAGAGGCCCGACTAGCGAAGAGTTCGGGGAGCACCTTGAGGACGCGTGCGATCGTCACTCCCTCGTCGCGGTATTTACCTCCTGCGACGACCAGCCCGTTTGGGACCGCCGAGCGCAGGCTCGCGAATGTACCTTCGGCGTCGAAAATGACGAGGGCCATTCCAGCTGCTGCGCCGAGTTCCATGAACTTGCGCGCTGTCACGCTCTTGCCGGCACCTGTCATGGCCGTGATCAGAATGTGCTTGCTGACCGCTTTGCTGAAGTCGATCACGACGGGCTCCCCGTCAAATGTCTCGGCGAAAATGTTGTCCGCGGTGATATTGGAAGAGTTGAAAGTCATCGTACGCGTCCTCGTGAATTGGATGTGGGCAGTGTCCGGGTGGCTGGCCCCGGACACTGAAAGGCGACTTGCGTGCCGCGGGAGACCGAGATGGTCACAGCAACGGGACGAGAGATGGCCTCAGGCGGCCTTACCCATCTCGCGGGCGGCCTCGAGCTTGGCTTTCGCATCGGCCTTCTTTGCGCGCGCGCGATCCCTCTTTTTCTCGAGCTTCAACCGATCGGCCGTCTGATCTGCCTTCGCTTTTTCGGCCTCGGCCTCGCGCGCCAGCTTTTCGACGACCCTGTTCGCTTTTGCTGCACGGGGCCCGAGAAGCCATTCCAGCTGCGGAACCACGGTCTCGGTGAGCCATGGACCCACTTCGCCTGCAGCCGGCCAGTCTTCATAGCCGCCGAGCTTCTCCAGCGTCTGCCAGAGTGCGTACCACGGGTCGTCACGTGTCAGCGGTTTCACATGGACGACGGTGTCGGCGTAACCTTTCCCCGCAGGTTGAGCCAGCCAGGTCAGCGTTTCGATCTGCTCACGCAGGAGCCTGGTCGGATGAATGAGCGGACGCTGTGAATCCTTCACGACGATCCGCCTTCCCTGACGAAAGGGTTCGAGCGTTACGAGGATCTGCTCCAGAAGTGCGGCACCATTCTCCATCACCATCGCCACGCCCAATGCTGTCTTCTCCGCGATCCGTGCTCTCAGTCCTGCGGCGCCACCGTCCTCCGGTCGCGCACCTGACAGTGTGTCGGTCTGGCCGAGAATGGCGTTCATCCTCTTCCCAGTCAGGGCCTCGCCCGCCTCGCAGACCGCCAGAGCCTCCTCGATGTGATGGGGCTCGGCGACGGCCAGTTTGTAGAGCACCGCTGCCTGCACGCCTCCGGCGACCAGCTTGTCGCGATACGGTTGAAGGTGACGGTAGACGCTGCCGTAGTTTTCGGCGCCCCGCCGAGAGAGGCCCAGCACGGGTTTGACCAGCTTGACGAAGCTATCCTGGTCTGGAACGATCTCCTGGAGCGCCGTCACCAGCGCGCCACGTTCGAACACCTGGTCCGTCGTCAGCCGGCC
Source organism: Aliihoeflea sp. (assembly GCF_052435475.1). NCBI lineage: Bacteria > Pseudomonadati > Pseudomonadota > Alphaproteobacteria > Hyphomicrobiales > Phyllobacteriaceae > Aliihoeflea > Aliihoeflea sp. The sequence goes on along the minus strand of NZ_JBQVMV010000014.1, from coordinate 117,113 downwards.
AAGGCTTTGCGACTGCAGGCGCAGGTTCTCGAGCTGGGCGATCTCGGCCGAATTGATCCCGAGGCTCGCATAGTCCGGCATCTCTGACCGCGCCTTGCCAGCTTTCGCCGGGCGAACGGGGGCGGTGTTAAGAGCCTTGCCGCCATTCGAGGCAACATTTGCCTTTTGGGGAGCTGGGCTCGCAACGACGGTATTCTTGTCCATCTTCTTCATCTCTTTTACCTTTTTGCTGTGACAATGTCGGAACCGACCACCGGGTCAGTGGCCACCGGAGAAAGCTCTCCAGCTATTCGGCGCTCATCGTCAGGAAAGGTCCGGCGAAGCGTCGAGCCGCCGACTGCTGAAAAGTTCGGGGTTGCCGCCCGTCCGGAGAGGTCGGTGGCGCAGGCGACATCGCCCAGCATCCAAACGCCGGTATCAGATCGGCCGGCCAAGAGTGGCGGTGCTGTCACCGAGGCGCCGGAGAACGGGCGCAGAAAAACGTCGAGCGTGTTCATCGGAACACTCCCATACTGGCGGCACGCGACCGCAATGAGTTCCTCCCGCGAACTCGTTTCGCGAGACAGAAATTCGGGGTCGAGCGAAAGCGCGCGAGCGCTGCCGCAGTCGACGAGATATTGAATAGGAAGCCCGAGCCGTCGGGCGACGACGGAGCGGGCTAGTCTATCGACTGAGCTGTACGAACAGGGTTCATGACACCGCCTCCGTGGCAGGCTGCGGGACCATTCCCGACAGCGAGGATCGGCTGTTTAGCCTAAAGCTGCGGCGCGGCATAGCGCCAAGATCATCGACTCCGTTTCATCCTGACCAAAGGATTAACGAGTGCGGCAATGTTTTGATCTACGGCAGTGCAGTCATGCCGATCGAAATGATCGGTCATCGCAATCATTGATGCGGGACGACTAGCGACCTTGCGCCTTAGGCCGTCGACCCATGGTCCGCTTCGAAGTGGACAAGCTGGAGAAGTTCAGTCGCTTGAACATCGAAAAGTCGACGTCTTCCATCAAAGGGGCATGCGCAAGCTCACGGGCCCTCTTTTCACTGATGGCCCGGAAGCCATAAAGGTCGTGTTCATCATCCAGCTTGTGCCCGGCTTGCAGCTTCCGATCTCGTGGGTCGATCTTGTTGTCACGCATCTGTTCGATGTTGCCGCCGCGCAGCGAATGGAAAACCTCGCGGCGATCGCCCTCGACACCTGACCGCTTGAACAAGCGCTGCATGTAGGAACTGGCGCTCTTGCTGGGGTCTTTCAGGCGTGTCAGTTCCCGAAACAGAAACTGGTCGCCTTGCCGCATTGCCCAGTCAACGAAGCCGATCTCGCGCAGCAGGTCATGCAGGACGAAGAACGTCGTGCTGGCGTCGGTCTTGATCGGCACCCTTTTCCACACACCGGATTCCGACAGTACGATCCCCGAAGTCTGGGCAACCCAGACGCCAGGATACTTTTCACGGAAGTCGCATCCCTTCAGGTGAACGAGGAGTCCAAGGCGCCGTGCCGTCAGATGGCCCAGCAGAGGCAGCATCGCCTCGTCTAGCAAGTCACGCTCGACACCAGTGTGGAAGATTCGTGTTAGTTGGCTTGAGCTAAGGGGTTCGGTTGGCCGCGCAGAGCCGGCAGTCTCGGGATACTGGAACCTCGCTCCGGCGAAAGGATCGGGGTAGTTCCAGGCCGTCATCTGGGATCGGATCACCGTTTTCGCGACCGTGACGTAGCCATCCTCGAGCGCGGACCGCATCAATGGCTTCATCGTCAAATTCGCATTCGCGGCGAGGATTTCTCGTGGCGATCGGTCGCGGGGGCGGTCTTTTTCCTGCGCGGGCCAATGCGTGAGGAGTGCGATGTATGCCTGGATGTCCGTGGCCGTGTAAGTATCGACCGGGTGGTCACCAATCAAATCAAGAAAGACGCCCAGCCTGTACCGCGCCGTGCCGATGTCTTTGTTTTCGGGACTTGAGCGGAGTGCACGGGCAGCGAAATACTCTTCGGCGGCCTCACTCAGCAATGGGAGTTTGGATTGCTTGCGTGGAGCCGCGCGGCGGTCAAGTCTAAATGCGGGCACGATCTTTCCATCCGCATCGCGATGTATTGTCACCGGGAGGCCCACATCGTTTGGCGTGGGTACTATCCCGCTGGTTTTGTCGGCAGAGGTGGATGGAGCAACGACGGCTAATGGTACGCCGTTAGCGATATCCACGGTCATCTGTACTTTGGCGATCGCTTTCTCGCGGATGATGTCGGCGTTATCGGTGATCAGCGCATTGCCTGCTGCACCCTTCGCTATCTCCCGGTTCAGCATGACGAGATCGCGCATCCCGTCGAAGGCATGTCGCTGATGCGGCGGAGTGGGCGATGCCGGCTGCGCGATGATCGATCGCATGGCCTGTAAATACCCCTTCAGTTCGCCCATCGCGACAAGCGGAAACTCGGGATCGAATTCCGGCGAGCCTCCGGTCTGCGCATCGTCATTCTTCAATTTCGTCGCCCTCATCAAGTCAAAGCGCCCGCGAGCCAATACCGCCAGACTTTCGGCCTGCACACGCGCTTCACGGGCGGTCAGGGCGCCCAGTCCGATGCGCAAAACGCGTTGTGGTGTTCCAGCCAGATCGTCCGGCACCTTGATCTGAAATAGATAAACGGATCCTGACCGCACCAGATAGCGACCGGGTCGCGAACCTGAAGTTCGCTTGACCGGCGGGATGGGCATGCCCGGCCGTTCCGACGATATGTCCAACGATACTTCGCGCGATACGTCCACGTCTCCGACTCCCTTCGAAGGGAGCCCGGGAAAATCATTTTCGCTAGCGGAAACAGGAAGTTGAAGCGATCGGGGGACGAGTTCGCCGGAAAGTGGCGGAGAGGGAGGGATTCGAACCCCCGATGGGCTTGCACCCATGCCGCATTTCGAGTGCGGTGCATTCAACCACTCTGCCACCTCTCCGCGGGGCGTGGTTCGCTCTTTCGAACGCGGCGCACACATAGCCATTGTGATGGATCGGCACAAGTGGTTTTGTCGACGAAATGGGGGCATTGGGGCGAGGGGGTGCGGAAGCGCGGCAGCGCGCTGCTTTGCGTTGACTTCAAGGCGGCGCTGACGTATGAGCAGCCTCGAAAATCCGGTGTGGCGTCTCGCCGCGCCGGTTCTTTGCTGGAAAAATCGCCCGCAGGGACAGTTTCAACCGACTGAACAAGAAGCCGGCCGGGTGCTCGCGCATCCAGAGCCGGAACCGAACAGAAAGGACAAAAAATGTTCGCAGTCATCAAGACCGGTGGCAAGCAGTATCGCGTCGCCGCCGACCAGGTCCTGGAAATCGGCCGCGTCGCCGGCGAGATCGGCGACATCGTCGAGATCGGCCACGTGCTCGCGCATGGCAATGGCGACGACGTGACGATCGGTGCGCCGCTCGTGTCGGGCGCTTCGGTCTCCGCCGAGATCATCGACCAGAACCGCGCCGAGAAGGTCATCGCGTTCAAGAAGCGCCGCCGCCAGAATTCGCGCCGCAAGCGCGGCCACCGTCAGCTTCTGACGACGGTCCGCATCTCGGAGATCCTGCTCGACGGCGCCAAGCCCTCGAAGAAGGCTTCCGAGAAGAAGGCCGCGAAGGCAGAGGCCGGCGACGAGACGCCGAAGGCCGCCAAGAAGGCAGCGCCGAAGAAGGCCGCCGCCAAGACCGAAGCTGCCGAAGCCGGCGAATAAGAACAAGGCATAAAGGAGAACTCCCATGGCACATAAGAAAGCTGGCGGTTCCTCGCGCAACGGCCGCGATTCCGAATCCAAGCGCCTTGGCGTGAAGAAGTTCGGTGGCGAAGCCGTCATTCCGGGCAACATCATCATTCGCCAGCGCGGCACCAAGTGGCATCCGGGCACCAATGTCGGCCTCGGCAAGGACCACACGATTTTTGCGATGCAAGAAGGCGTCGTGTCGTTTGCGCGTAAAGCCAACGGCCGAACCTACGTATCCGTGGATGCGGTCAAGGAAGCAGCGGAGTAGTCGGTTCCGCACCACAACACCGGCGCCCCATCTCGGGTCCGGTGTCTGGTCGACAATCCAGAACAAAGCACAGGGGAGATGGGTCGCCATCTCCCCTTTTGCCGTTTTGATCTGGAGGAAGACCCATGGTTCTGGAAAAGGAAGACCTCGAGGAGGAATGTTGGCGGATCGACTGCCCCGTCCTCGTCACCGAAAGACTGGTCCTGCGCCCGCCGCATGAAGACGATCTCGAGGAGTTGGCGGAACTCGCCAACAACCGCCGCGTCGCCGAAATGCTTGGACGGATGCCGCATCCCTACGGCCCGGCCGAGGCGCGCCAGTTCCTCGATTCCACGCGCGCGGATCGCGAAGCGGGCTGCGTCTACGCCATCGCGCTCGGGGCCAATGGCGCGTTCATCGGGTGCGCGGGGCTCAACGCCACGGCGCGCGGGCTCGAGCTCGGCTACTGGATCGGCGAGCCCTATTGGGGCCGCGGCTATGCGACGGAAGCCGCACACGCGCTGGTCGATCTCGCCTTCCGGGCGACGCCGATCGACGTGCTGCACGTCTCGTGCCGCGTCATCAACGCCGGCTCGCGCGGCGTCATCCACAAATGCGGATTTCAATATTCGGGCCAGGGAATGCTGGATTCGCGCGTCGTGGGGCGCGTTCCCGTCGAACGATACCGGCTCGACCGCAAGACGTGGGTGAGCCTTAGAAGCTGGGGCATGGCTTGACCGGCAGATCCGGCGGCGAGGCGTGCGCGTAGACTGATGAAATCCGGACTGGAGATCACTGTCATGCGCCGTCTCGCCGCTCTTGCATCGATCATGCTGGCCGCCTTGCTCTCGCTTGGGCATGCAGAGGCCAAGAATTTCCTGCTCGAAGAGTACTTCGCCGGCAAGACCGTTGCCGAAGGTTCGTTTCGGGCGATCAATTTCACGAGCCGCAAGTTCACCGTCGATCTGACGGGAACGTGGAACGGGCGCACGCTGACCTTGCGTGAGGACTTCGTCTATGACGATGGCGCGCGCGATACCAAGACGTGGCGGTTCACGAAGACCTCGCCCACGACCTATACAGGAACACGCGAGGACGTCGTCGGGCAGACGCTGGTGACGATCGACGGTAATGTCGCAACGTTCTCCTATCAGGTCTATCTGACGCCCGAAACGCAGGAAAACCTGGTCACCTTCTTCGACCGAATGGTCCTCAATGAGGACGGCACTGTTTTGAACAAGGCCACGGTGATGAAATACGGCTTTCCTGTAGCGTGGACACGCGTCGATTTCCGTCGCGACTAGAGCGCAAGTTCCCAGTCTTCACCGACAATTTCCTGTCCGAAGGAAGAGTGCGGCCTGCGCGCGACGCATGTGAAACCCGCCGCCTGATAGATGTGCAGCGCCGACGACAGGATGTCATTCGTCCAGAGCACCAGACGTGAATAGCCGGCCTCTCGCGCGCCCTCGATGCAGGCATCGACGAGCCTTCGTCCCAGTTTCTGCCCACGCAATGCGGGTTCGACGTAGAGAAGCCGCAGGCGTCCGACGTCTTCGCTGTCGCGCATCAGGAAGACCGAACCGACCGTTGCGCCGCCGCGATCGGCGATCCAGGCACGCTCCCCCGGTTCGCGTGGGCGCCGCGCGAAAGCGACGAGGATTTCGGCCACCAGCGCCTCGAACGCGGAATCGAAGCCGTACTCGTGGTGATAGAGCAGGCCCTGCCGATGCGCGATCCAGCCAAGATCGCCGACTTCGAAATCACGCAGACGGATCGGCGGCTCTGCGCTTGCAGGCTCCAGGAGAGAGCGGACCTCCGACATGGCGCGCACCAGACGACTGCGGTCAGAGGACGCCAATCCATCGACGAGTTCGGCGGCCTGCATTTGCGAGGCGCGATCGAGCGGGGCAAAGGCGGCGCGACCGGCTGTGGTCAGTTCGAGAATGGAGCGGCGACCGTCCTTGGTCGATGGGGTTGCCTCAAGCAAACCGGCTGCCTTGAACCGCGTCAGGATGCGGCTCAGATATCCGGCGTCTAGCCCAAGTTCGCGAGCGATCGTGCTTGCCACCAGGCCGTCGCGCGTGGCGAGTTCGTAGAGGATGCGTGCTTGCGTCAGGGTGAAATTGCTTGCCAGAAATCCATGTTCGAGCAAGCCCATGCGCCTTGTGTAGAAGCGGCCAAATGCCCGCAGTGCCTCTTCCGGTGACGGTTCCGTGTCAGTGGGGCGAGCGTCCATGGCAAATCCTCCGCCACGAGCATTTGCGCATTAAGTTGACGGAGTCAACTATTATGCTGCAAGGTCCAGCCATAGCGGCAGGTGGTCCGATCCCCGTGCGTCGATATCGACATGGGCTGAAGCAAGATGGGCGGCGAGGGCGGCCGTGACGAATGCGTAGTCGATGCGCTTGTGTCGCGCGGCGTCTGTCGGTCGTTCCGGATCGACCCAGCTATGCGATTCAGATTTGAGGTGCGCGGCCGCGTCCACGAACTTGTCCGCCACCAGCGGCAGGCCAAACTCGTGGTCGATGCTGCCGGTCATTTCGAGATATTCGGGCGAACCGCGGAGCATGTTGAAATCGCCCAGCAGCACCGCGTTTTCAGGGCGAGGTGGTTCGGGGAAGCCCATTTCCGCGACGCCGGTCAGGCCGCCGCCTTCATGCAGGTAGGCAAGGACGCGTTCCATCAGGTGCCGGATTTGCATCAGCCGTTCGTCGGGCGAGCGATGGTCGAGATGGGTCGAATAGAACCGGATCGGGCCGAGCGGTGTGTCGACCAGAGCTTCGAGCGCGCTGCGCTGGAAGTTCATCTTGGCGATCGAGCGGCGGCGCGGCAGCAGAAAATTGCGCGAGGCGAAGATCGGTGTTTTCGACAGGATCATGTTGCCGAACTGGAAGCGCAGATCGACGGCTTTTCCGTCCTTCACATGCGAGCCCATGTCGATCTCGAAGGAGGGTCCGTAAACGGAGAAATAGTCCGGCAGCAAGGCGCGGATTTCGGCCGGCATGTCGCGGCCCTGATTGCTGGGGTTGTTGCGCGAGACCTCCTGCAGCGCGATCAGGTCGGCGCCGCGGACCGCGTCGACGATGCGCGCGATGTCGTATCGCTTGTCGAGGCCGATCCCATACTGGATGTTGTAGGACACGCATTTCATCGGTTTCACCCCCGCGCCCCTCGCACTTGGGCGCGCGATGGGCTAGATGAACGCCCAAAGACCAAATCCCCTCAACGATTGTCAATGCGATGAAATTTCTCGACCAGGCCAAGGTGTATATTCGATCCGGCGACGGCGGTGCCGGCGCCGTCTCCTTTCGGCGCGAGAAGTTCATCGAATTCGGCGGACCGGATGGCGGCGATGGCGGGCGCGGCGGCGATGTCTGGGCGGAGGCGGTCGACGGGCTGAACACGCTGATCGACTATCGCTACCAGCAGCACTTCAAGGCGCAGACGGGCGTTCACGGCATGGGCCGCAACCGCACCGGCGCGGGTGGCTCGGACGTGGTGCTGAAAGTACCCGTCGGCACGCAGATCTACGAGGAAGACAACGAGACGCTGATCTGCGACCTGACGCGCATCGGCGAGCGCTACCGGCTTGCCAAGGGCGGCAATGGCGGCTTCGGCAACCAGCATTTCAAGACCTCGACGAACCAGGCGCCGCGCCGCGCCAATCCGGGCCTCGAAGCCGAAGAGCGCACGATCTGGCTGCGGCTGAAGCTGATCGCCGATGCCGGGCTCGTCGGCCTACCCAACGCCGGCAAGTCGACTTTCCTCGCCACCGTGACGGCGGCCAAGCCCAAGATCGCCGATTATCCCTTCACGACGCTGCATCCGGGCCTCGGCGTCGCGCGGGTCGATGCGCGCGAGTTCGTCATCGCCGACATTCCGGGCCTGATCGAGGGCGCGCATGAGGGCGTCGGCATCGGCGATCGCTTCCTCGGCCATGTGGAGCGCACGCGGGTGCTGCTGCATCTCGTCTCCGCGCGCGAAGAGGATGTCGCAGATGCCTACGAGACCGTGCGCGGCGAGCTCGATGCCTATGGCAACGGTCTCGACGAGAAGCCGGAAATCCTGGCGCTGAGCCAGGCCGACACGGTCGATGCCGAGACGCTGGCCGAGAAGGCCGCCGCACTCGAAGAGGTTGCCGGCCACGCACCGATGATCCTGTCGGCGGCGACGGGGCAGGGGGTGCAGAACGTGCTTCGCGCACTGATCGCCAATGTCGAAACCGCCCGCGCCGTCGAGACGCCGCCGGCGGACGATCCGCGGTGGCAGACGGAGTAAGCGCGATGAAGGCGCTATCGTCTCACCGTCGCATCACGGTCAAGATCGGCTCGGCTCTACTGGTCGACCGCGCGAGCGGGTTGAAGCGGGAATGGCTGGCCTCGCTGGCGGAAGACATTGGCAGGCTGACCGCCGAGGGCTGCGAGGTCCTCGTCGTTTCCTCCGGCGCCATCGCGCTCGGCCGCAACATTCTCGGCCTCGGGCGGCGTGCCTTGCGGTTGGAGGAAAGCCAGGCGGCGGCCGCTGCGGGCCAGATCGCGCTCGCGGGTGCCTGGGCCGAGGAGCTCGGCCGCGTCGGGCTCAAATCCGGCCAGGTCCTCGTTACGCTCGGCGATACCGAGGAGCGACGGCGCTACCTCAACGCCCGCGCGACGATCTCGACGCTTCTGAAGCTCAACGCGGTTCCCGTCATCAACGAGAACGACACGGTCGCGACCAGCGAAATCCGCTATGGCGACAACGACCGGCTCGCCGCGCGCGTCGCCACCATGATGGGCGCAGACCTGCTCGTCCTTCTCTCCGACATCGACGGGCTCTACACGGCGCCGCCGCAGCTCGATCCGGACGCGACGTTCATCCCCCATGTCGAGGCGATTACGCCGCAGATCGAGGCGATGGCGGGCGCGGCCGCGTCCGAACTCTCGCGCGGTGGAATGCGCACCAAGATTGATGCCGGCAAGATCGCGACGGCCGCCGGAACCGCTATGATCATCACCTCCGGCGCGCGGCAGAACCCGCTCGCCGCGATTGATGCCGGCGAGCGGTCGACCTATTTTGAGACGAGCGCCCATCCGGTGCGCGGCTATAAGACGTGGATCGCGGGCCAGCTCGAGCCGGCGGGCCGCATCTCGGTTGATGCGGGCGCGGTACGGGCGCTCGGCCAGGGCAAGTCGCTGCTGCCGGCGGGTGTCACGCTCGTCTCCGGCCAGTTCGCGCGCGGCGACACGGTCGCGATCCTGGGGCCGAACGGTGCTGAGGTCGCGCGCGGACTTGTTGCCTATGACGCAACGGATGCCGTAAAGATCGCGGGACTGAGAACGGCCGAGATCGAGACGGTTCTCGGCTACGAAGCGCGCGCGGCGATGGTGCATCGGGACGATCTCGTCATGTCCCGCGCGGTGGTTGCAGGGTAAGGGAGAGCATCATGCTCCAGGCGCATGAAGGATCGCGAAACGACGTCGCAGCGCTGATGGCCGAGATCGGTCGTCGCGCGCGGGCGGCGGCGCGACCGTTGGCGCTGGCGTCGGCGGAGCGCAAGCATGCGGCGCTGGTGGGCATGGCGCAGGCCGTTGCGCGGCAGGAGCAGGCGATCCTTGCCGCCAATGCACTCGACATGGCCAACGGCGAAGAGGCCGGCCTGTCGCCCGCCATGCTCGACCGCCTCAAGCTCGATTCCGGCCGCATCCGCGCGATCGCCGACGGCATTCGCGCGATCGCCGAACTGAAGGACCCGATCGGCGAAATCATCGCCGAATGGGACCGGCCGAACGGGCTTCACATCGAACGGGTGCGCACACCGCTCGGGGTCATCGGCGTCATCTACGAAAGCCGCCCGAACGTCACGGCCGATGCCGGCGCGTTGTGCCTCAAGGCCGGCAATGCCGTCATCCTGCGCGGCGGATCGGATTCGCTCAATTCCTCGCAGGCGATCCACGCCTGCCTCGTCGAAGGCCTGAAGTCTGCAGGCCTGCCGGGCGACGCGATCCAGCTCGTCCCGACCACGAACCGCGCCGCCGTCGGCGAGATGCTGACCGGCCTGTCGGGCAATCTCGACGTGATCGTGCCGCGCGGCGGCAAGAGCCTCGTCGGCCGCGTGCAGACGGAAGCGCGGGTGCCGGTCTTCGCCCACCTCGAAGGCATCTGCCATCTCTACATCGACCGCAGCGCCGATCTCGACATGGCAGTGACGATCGCCGTCAACGCCAAGATGCGGCGCACCGGCATCTGCGGGTCGGCCGAGACGCTGCTGGTCGATCACGCGGTGAAGGACACGCATCTGTTGCCGATCCTGGCCGCGCTCGATGCGGCGGGCTGCGAAATCCGCGCCGAGGACGAGGTGCGGGCGGTATTTGGTCAGGCCAAGCCGGCGAATGAAGATGACTGGTCGACCGAGTATCTCGACGCGATTATTTCGGTAAAGCTTGTCGATGGCGTTTCCGGCGCGATCGACCATATCGAGCGCTATTCCTCGCATCATACCGAGGCGATCGTCGCGGACGATGCGGCGACGGCGGAGCGGTTCTTCAACGAGATCGATTCGGCCATCCTGCTGCACAACGCCTCGACCCAGTTCGCCGATGGCGGCGAGTTCGGCATGGGCGCGGAGATCGGCATCGCCACCGGGCGCATGCACGCGCGCGGGCCGGTGGGTGTCGAGCAGTTGACGTCGTTCAAATATCGCGTGCGCGGGGCCGGACAGGTGCGGCCATGAATAGCGGGTTTGAACCCGTCGTTTTGGCCGGCTAGGTGTGACGCCCTACGTTGCCCCCCTCTGTCCTGCCGGACATCTCCCCCGCATGGGGGGAGATTGGCTAGTTGCCGACCTTACCGCGCGTGATCTCCCCCCTCGCGGGGGAGATGTCCGGCAGGACAGAGGGGGGAGCGAAGGAACACTTCGTCGGAAGCCGGGCGCGCATGCCTAAGTCCATCTCCTCCCACCATCTGCGCATGCCACACGTCGAAAAAGGCATGGCCGTCGGCCTTTTCGGCGGGTCGTTCAATCCGCCGCATGGCGGACACGCACTCGTCGCCGAGATCGCGCTGCGTGCGCTTCGTCTCGACCAGCTCTGGTGGATCGTCACGCCGGGCAATCCGCTCAAGGCCGGGCGCCAGGCGTTGCCGCTGGCCGAGCGCATCGCGCTGTCCGAAACGCTGACTGAGAACCCCCGCATCAAAATCACCGCATTCGAGGCTGGATCGGCGATCCGCTATACGGCCGACATGATCGATCATGTGACGACGCGCAATCCCGGCGTCGATTTCGTCTGGATCATGGGAGCCGACAATCTGCGCGATTTTCACCTCTGGCAGCGCTGGCGCGAGATCGCGCGGACTGTGCCGATCGCGGTGATCGACAGGCCGGGCGCGACGCTCGCCTTCCTGTCGTCGAAGATGGCGCAGACCTTCAGCCGCTCTCGCGTCGACGAAAGCGATGCGGCCACGCTCGCGCGCACCCGGCCGCCGGCATGGACATTCATCCACGGTCCGCGATCCTCGCTTTCCTCCACCGCCATCCGCTCGGCCGAACGATCGTGATTGGATCGTGTCTTCGCGTGTCTTGAAACCTTAACGGGACTCTGCCTATCTATAGTGCGGGCAAGATCATCGGATTCGAATTCACGGACCGACATTAGATCGCCCCACTGTTGTTCTTGATCGAAAGGAAAAACGCTGAGAACAGCACTCCAAGGGAAGGCCGAACACGTGCCTTCGTCGTCCGGGATGACCCGCATGGTCGAGCCGTCCCAGATCCTGAACTCGGTCCTTGCCAGTCTGGAAGACTCCAAGGCCGAAAACATTGTCCCCATCGACATTCAGCGCAAGTCCAGCCTCGGCGACTTCATGGTCGTCGCGTCGGGCCGCTCCCATCGTCATGTCGCCGCCGTCGCCGATCATCTGATCAAGGCGGTCAAGGAGGCAGGGCTGGGTACGCCGCGCGTGGAGGGCCTGGCCAGTGCGGACTGGGTGCTCGTCGATACGGGCGACATCATCGTGCACATCTTCCGGCCCGAGGTGCGTGAGTTCTACAACATCGAAAAGATGTGGCAGGCTCCCGATCTCGACGACGAGACCGTGCACTAAGCCGCGGGCGTAGACCTCCGCCGGCTCGAAATGCCCGTATCCGACGGGGATCGATACGTTCGGCTTGAAACCGGAGCGCCCGCTTGCGCCTCTCCATACATGCTGTCGGCCGCATGAAGGCCGGGCCTGAGCGCGACCTCGTTGCGCGCTATCTCGACCGCCTTGCCAAGACGGGCTCCGCCGTCGGCATGGAATTTGCCGGCGTCACGGAGATCGCGGAGAGCCAGGCGCGCAGTGCCGAGCAGCGCATGCGCGAGGAGGCCGACAGACTCGAAAGTGCCTTGGGCGACGCCGCGCTGGTGCTTCTCGACGAGCGCGGCAAGAACATGACGTCGCCCGCCTTTGCCGGTTATCTGTCGCGCCACATTGATGGCGGGCGCAAGGCGATGGTCGTCGCGATCGGCGGTGCCGATGGGCACGATCCGGCGCTGCGCGGCAACGCGGACCTTCTCCTGTCCTTCGGCGCGCTGACATGGCCGCATCAACTCGTGCGAGTGCTTCTTGCCGAGCAGCTCTATCGCGCCTCGACCATCCTTTCGAACCATCCCTACCATCGCATCTGACATGGTTGATCGTTCCTTAACGATCGCGCCCCAGGATCGGCATCGACGATTCGGGTTGGACGGTATTCAGTGCGGCAGCTTTCGACGATTGGCAGGACGGGCGGCCTTGCATTGGCATTCATGATGCTGTGCCAGTTCGCCTCGCCGTCGCTGGCGAGTCCGGAAGCCGACGACATCGCGGCCATGGAGCTTCGGCACGCGCAGTCGACCGACGAATATGAGGAAATCCAGTCGCAAATCGCGCTGACGAGCGAGCGGCTGTCGGAACTGGAAGTCGAGATCGAGGCGGTGCGCAAGGACCACGCCGCGCTTTCGGCCGCGCTGGTTCAGGCGGCCAAGACGGAGCGCAAGCTTCAGCAGGATATCGAGGACATCGCCGCCCGGCTGGACGGGATGCGGCATCAGGAAGACCGGCTGCGCTTGTCGCTCGGCGAGCGGCGCGAATTGCTGGGCGAGGTTCTGGCTGCGCTGCAGCGCATGGGCCTCAACCCGCCGCCCGCGATCCTGGTGCAGCCGGAGGATGCGCTCGCCTCCGTTCGCAGCGCCATCCTGCTCGGCTCGGTTGTACCGGAGATGCGCCATGAGACCGCCGAACTCCTCGCCGACCTCAAGGAATTGTCGTCGCTGAAGGCGTCGATCGAAGGCGAGCGCGGGCGCCTCTTTCGGACCGTCGCCGATCAGGCCGGCGAAAAGCATCGCCTCGCGGGCCTGATCGCGGAAAAGCAGAAGCTCGAAGAGCAGTCGGCGGCCGATTTCGCCGAGCAGCAGGCGCGCTCCGAGGAGATGGCCGGGCGGGCGGGAACGCTCCAGGACCTGATCGCTTCACTGGAAAGTGACATCTCGGGCGCGCGCGACGCGGCGGAAGAGGCCGCTAAGGCGGCAGAGGAAGCGCGGCGCCAGCTACCCCCGGCACGGGAGCCGAACCTCGCCGCCAGCCTTCCCTTCGAGGCGCTCAAGAATCAGGTCGCATTGCCGGTTTTCGGCCAGATCGGACAGCGCTTCGGCGAGTCGGACGCGGCCGGAAGGCCCCTCATGGGCGACATGGTTAAAACACATTCGGGCGCAATCGTCACGGCTCCGGCGGCCGGGGCCGTTCTCTATGCGGGACCGTTCAGATCCTATGGACAACTCTTGATCCTGAATGTGGGCGAGGGCTATCATGTCGTCTTGGCGGGATTGGGTCGGGTGAGCGTGTCGCTTGGCCAGACCCTGATGGCGGGTGAGCCGGTCGGAGCCATGGGAGAGGCGAGGGTGGCAAGCACTGCCGCCTTCGGGAGTACGAACAATGGCCCGGAACTCTACGTGGAGTTCCGCAGGCAAGGAAAACCCGTCGATCCCTCACCATGGTGGGCGGAGCGCAGTTCTGGAAGGACAGGAAATGATACGTAGAATGTCTCTTCTGATTGCCGGTGCGTTGATGGGCGCGTCCGCGATGAGCCTCGTCCATGGCGGTGCCGGGACGTCGGCGAACGCGGCCGGCTCCGAGACTTACCGGCAACTGGCGATTTTCGGAGACATCTTCGAACGCGTGCGTGCCCAGTATGTGACCGAGCCCGAGGACGCAAAGCTGATCGAGAACGCGATCAACGGCATGCTGACCTCGCTCGATCCGCATTCCTCCTATCTGACGCCCGACGCGGCGCAGGACATGCGCGTGCAGACCCGCGGCGAATTCGGTGGCCTCGGCATCGAGGTGACGATGGAAAACGACCTCGTGAAGGTCATTTCCCCGATCGAGGATACGCCCGCCGCTCGCGCAGGCGTCCTGGCAGGCGACTTCATCTCGGCGATCGACGGCGAAGAGGTCCGTGGACTGACGCTCGCCGATGCCGTCGACAAGATGCGCGGCAAGGTCGATACCTCGATCGAGCTGACGATCCTGCGCGAAGGCGCTTCCGAACCGATCAAGATCGAGATCGTCCGCGACATCATCAAGGTGCGTGCGGTGCGTCACCGCGTCGAGGAAGACATCGGCTACATCAAGATCAATTCCTTCACCGAGAAGACGCAGGACGATCTCAATGCCGCAATCGAGGCGATCAAGGCCGAGATTCCGGATGAGAACCTCAAGGGCTACGTGCTCGACCTGCGGCTCAATCCAGGCGGCCTGCTCGACCAGTCGGTCAGCGTGACGGACACCTTCCTCGATCGCGGCGAGATCGTCTCGACCCGCGGCCGGGAGGCATCCAACGTGACGCGCTTCGATTCGCGGCCGGGCGATGCGATCGACGGCAAGCCGCTGATCGTGCTCGTCAATGGCGGTTCGGCCAGCGCTTCCGAGATTGTCGCCGGAGCGTTGCAGGATCACCGTCGCGCCACCGTCGTCGGCTCGCAGTCCTTCGGCAAGGGCTCGGTCCAGACGATCATTCCGCTCGGTGAAAGCGGTGCGTTGCGTCTGACGACGGCGCTCTATTACACGCCGGCCGGCACCTCGATCCAGGGCAAGGGCATCACGCCCGACATCTCGGTCGACCAGCCGCTGCCGGAAGAACTCAGGAGCGCTGCCGCCGAGGCGACGCGCGGTGAATCGGCCCTGCCGGGCCATATCCGTGGCGCCGAGGAAGGCGAGGAAGGTTCGGGCTCTTCGGCGTATGTGCCGCCGGAGCCGGAAGACGACATCCAGCTCAACTACGCCTACGACCTGATCCGCGGCGAGAAGACCGATCCGGCCTTCCCGCCCAACCCGGACCGCGCCGTCCTGCAGCAGTAGAGCGGGCGCAATCAAAACAAGGCCGGCGAGGGCGACTTCGCCGGCCTTTTGCATATTCGCGACGAATGCACGATCTTCGCGACAGTGATTCGGGGCTGAGGGCGCGCGGTGCTGGACTTTGGCGACAGGGAGATCGACCGGCCGATCGGCCAAGGGCCGCGGCGAAGATCGCCGCGTGATCCCGGCAGCCGCCGGGTGGCCATCGGTGCGGGAGCCGCCGCGGCCGTTCTTTTCGGGCTTTCGGTCCTCGCCACGCTTCACGATGACGGGTTGCGCTCGCCGCCACCGCTGGTCGTAGCAACCCCCGCATCCGAGCCCGAGCCGCAAGTGCCGGCTGCCGAGACGCCGCGCGCGTCCGGCCCATCCATCACGCGGATCGAGCCACGCAGCGACACGGAAAGTCCGAGCGTCGTCACGATCCGCGACCCGGCGGGCCTCTCCCGCAATGCCGCGACCGCGCATTTGCCCGATCCCGATCTCGTCGAGCCCTCCGACTACGGTCCGCTACCGCGGCGTTCGGCTGACGGCAAGCGGCCTTTCGATGCCTATGCGCGTCCCTGGTCGGGCGCGCGCGGGGCACGAATCGCCATCGTCGTCGGCGGGCTCGGCCTGTCGCAGACCGGTACGCAGCGCGCCATCGAGGTTTTGCCGGCGGAGGTGACGCTCGCTTTCGCGCCGGCCGGCAACAGCCTCGATCGCTGGATGCAGACGGCGCGGCGCAAGGGGCACGAACTCTTGATGCAGGTGCCGCTGGAACCGTTCGACTACCCCAATGTCGATCCGGGACAAGGCACGCTGACGGTCGATGCCGACCCGATGACCTTTCGCGAAGACCTGCACTGGGCGCTCGGCCGGATGACCAACTATACCGGCATCATGAACTATATGGGCGCGC
The DNA here is from genome assembly GCF_052435475.1 of Aliihoeflea sp. NCBI lineage: Bacteria > Pseudomonadati > Pseudomonadota > Alphaproteobacteria > Hyphomicrobiales > Phyllobacteriaceae > Aliihoeflea > Aliihoeflea sp. The sequence goes on along the minus strand of NZ_JBQVMV010000014.1, from coordinate 100,897 downwards.
GCTTCGTCGCCGATCCCGGCGCGATGCAGGCGCTGATGCGCGAGCTCGCCGATCGCGGCCTCGGCTATCTCGACGACGGTTCGTCCGCACGCAGCATCGCCGATGCGCAGGCGGCGTCGGCCGGCGTGCCGTTCGCCGCCGCGTCCGTCGCCATCGACACGGTGCGCGAGCGCGGCGATATCCTGCGAAAGCTCGACGAGGCCGAGCGGGTGGCGCGCGCGACGGGGTCGGCCATCGCGATCGGGGCCGGTTTCGATGTGACGATCGATGCCGTTTCGGCGTGGATTTCCGAGGCAAGGCTGCGCGGCATCGAGATCGTCGGCTATTCCGCACTCGCCAACGATCCGGAACGCAGATAGGCAGGGCGGATGAAGAACAAGCTTCCCTACCGGCCCTGCGTCGGCATCATGGTTCTCAATCGCGACGGGCTCGTCTGGGTCGGACGGCGCATCGCCGAGCCCGATGGCGAAATGGCGGGTGCCGCGCAACTTTGGCAGATGCCGCAGGGTGGGATCGATGCCGGCGAGGACCCGCTCGAGGCGGCGCATCGCGAACTCTATGAGGAGACCGGCATGAAGACCGTGTCGCTGATCGAGGCCGCGCCGGACTGGATCAATTACGACCTGCCGCCGCATCTCGTCGGCGTGGCGTTCAAGGGCAAATATTGCGGGCAGATGCAGCGCTGGTTCGCCTTTCGCTTCGAGGGTGATGAAAGCGAGATCGCCATCGATCCTCCGCCCGGCGGCCATGCGGCCGAGTTCGATGCTTGGGACTGGAAGCCGATGTCGGACCTGCCCGACCTGGTCGTTCCGTTCAAGCGCGACGTCTACCGGGCGGTGGTCGACGCGTTCGGGCATCTGGCCGATCTGCGGCAGGGCGCATGACTTTCTCGCTCACCGCACGCTGTCCGCGCACCGGCCAGTTCGGCATCGGCGCCGTCACCGCCATGCCGGCGGTCGGCAAGCTGTTGACCTATGCCTGGCCGGGCAAGGGCGCGGTGGCCACGCAGGCGCTGGTCAATCCCTATCTGGGGATCGACGGGATCGAATTGCTGCGCGCGGGGCATTCGTCCGACGAGGTTCTGGAGATCCTGAAAAGGGACGATCCGGAAATCGAGAACCGGCAATTCGCGGTGCTGGATTCGACGGGACACGGCGCGGTTTGGACCGGCAGCAAGTGCATCGACTGGCGCGGCCACGCCGTCTTTCCAAACCTCACCGTTCAGGGCAATCGGCTGGAGGGCCCTCAGGTCATCGCGGCGATCCGCGACGCGTTCGAGGCCCATGCCGACCTGCCGCTTGCCGGACGCCTCGTGGAGGCGATCGCCGCTGGCGACGCGCATGGCGGCGATCGCAAGGAAGAACTGTCGTCCACTGTCTATGTGGTCGATACGGAAGAATATCCGCTCTGGGACGTACGGGTCGATCACCATCACGACCCCATCGCCGAACTGCGGCGCGTCTACGGCATCTTTTCGCGCGATCTCTATCCGCACATCAAGCGCATGTCGACGCGGGCAAAGCCCATGGGCGAGATCGATGATCGCGCGGTCTGACCTTTCGCGTTTGAAGAATTGTTCAGCAATCGGGATCAAACTTGTCGCGCATGTATTTTGGCGTCTATAGCACCGTTACAAATATTGATGCTCCTTCGCAGCTCAGCCATGGCAAGAGTTGGCCATACCAGACAGCAGGACGAAACGGATGACGAGACGTTATTTCGGTACCGACGGGATTCGCGGCCGTGCCAACAAATTCCCGATGACGGCCGAAACCGCGATGCGCGTGGGCATGGCAACGGGCATGTCGTTCCAGCGCGGCACCCATCGCCACCGCGTGGTGATCGGCAAGGATACGCGGCTGTCCGGCTACATGATCGAGAACGCGATGGTCGCGGGCTTCTGTGCGGCCGGGATGGACGTGTTTCTGCTCGGTCCGATCCCCACCCCCGCCGTCGCCATGCTGGCGCGCTCGCTGCGCGCCGACATCGGCGTGATGATCTCTGCCTCGCACAATCCCTTCTACGACAATGGCATCAAGCTCTTCGGTCCTGACGGCTACAAGCTGTCCGACGCGATCGAGCAGGGCATCGAGGACATGGTCGATGGCGATCTCGACCAGGCGCTGGCCAGTTCGGACGGGCTCGGCCGGGCCAAGCGCATCGATGGCGTGCAGGACCGCTACATCGAATTCGCCAAGCGCACCCTGCCGCGCGCCATGTCGCTGACCGGGCTGCGCGTCGTCGTCGATTGCGCCAATGGTGCGGCCTACAAGGTCGCACCCAATGCGCTTTGGGAACTGGGCGCGGAAGTCATCACCATCAATGACGAGCCGAACGGCTTCAACATCAACGAGGATTGCGGCTCGACGCATCCCCTGACCCTGTCCAAGAAGGTCCACGAAGTGCGCGCCGATATCGGCATCGCGCTCGACGGCGACGCCGACCGGGTCGTCATCGTCGACGAGAACGGGACCGTCATCGACGGCGACCAGATCATGGCGCTGATCGCCGAGACCTGGCATCAGGCGGGACGGCTCAATGGCGGCGGCCTCGTCGCCACCATCATGTCCAATCTCGGGCTCGAACGCTTCATCAAGGACAAGGGTCTCGAGCTTCACCGCACCAAGGTCGGCGACCGTTACGTCGTCGAGCACATGCGTGCGCATGGCTTCAACGTCGGCGGCGAACAGTCGGGGCACGTCGTGCTGACCGATTTCTCGACCACCGGCGACGGGCTCGTCTGCGCACTTCAGGTCCTCGCCTGCGTCAAGCGCGCGGGAAAGCCGGTGAGCGAAGTGTGCCGCAAGTTCGAACCGGTGCCGCAGATCCTCAAGAACGTCCGGTTTTCCGGCGGCTCGCCGCTCGAGACGGACGTCGTCAAGGAGGCGATAAACGATGCCCAGTCGATGCTCGGCGCGTCGGGCCGCGTCGTCATCCGTCCTTCGGGGACCGAACCGCTGATCCGCGTCATGGCTGAGGCAGACGACCGCTCGATGGTGGAGAAGGTTGTCGACGATCTGGTCGGCGTCATCGGAAGCACCCGCAGCGCCGCCTGATCCTTGCGCCCATCTGACCGCGAAGGCCTCCCTGCACAAGGGAGGCCTCGTTCGTTTTCGGACCCCGCCAAGCAGAAGTAACTGTCGATTAAGGTAAAGAATTAGGGTTAAGCGGCATTTAACCTTTCTGAGCGATCTTCCTCCAGGTGCAATTCCCGGGGGTAATCAGACGAGCCCGGCGTCTGTGAGGATGAAGATCATGAAACTCAGCATTGTCGCGGCCTTGACGGCCGGTGCAGTTCTCGCTTTGCCGGTCGTCCCGTCGATCGCCGCAGACATCTACGTTCCGCCGGTCTACGAAGCGCCCGTTCCCGTGCCACAGTTCGGCGGCTGGTATCTGCGCGGCCATGTCGGCATGAGCAACCAGCGCTATGACGGGCTGGACTACGAATATTTCGAGGTGCCCGGCTTTACGCAGACCTGGCTCGACGAGGGCGGCTTCTCGTCCGCACCGCTCGTGGGCGTCGGCTTCGGCTATGCCTTCAACGACTGGCTGCGCGCCGACGTCACGGCCGAATATCGCGGCAAGGCGAACTTCTATGCGCTCGACACGTTCACCAACGATGCGACCGGCGCGCTCGCCGGCACCAACTCCTACACGGCGACCAAGTCGGAACTGCTGCTTCTGGCCAACGCCTATGCGGATCTGGGCAATTTCGGTGGCGTCTCGCCCTATATCGGCGCCGGCATCGGCGCCTCGCGCAACACGATCGCGCATTTCAACGATACCAACGTGTTCTCCAGCGCCGGCGGTTACGCGCCGAAGAACTCGCAGTGGGAACTCGCCTGGGCGCTGCATGCCGGTCTCGGCTATGCCGTCACCGACCAGCTCACCATGGATCTCGGCTACAGCTACGTTCACCTGGGCGACGGCCAGACCGGCGTCGCGCAGAACTACGATCCGGCCTTCTCGCGTCCCAATGACGGCTTCACCTTCAACGACATCTCGTCGCACGACCTGAAGCTCGGCTTCCGCTACAAGTTCAACTGATCCGCCTTCGTGCGACACGAAAAGGCCCGGCCATGTGCCGGGCCTTTTTCGTTGACGGCACACGCTCCGGTTTATGCTTAACCGCGAATTAACCGGCATGGTTAATGATCGTTCGCATCAGGGGTTCGGCACTGTTAGCCGCCGTCATTGGGAGTTCACGCTGATGCCAACGATTCTGCGCCTTGCCGCCTCCGCGGCGTTGCTTGCGGCGCTCGCCGGCCCGTCGCTGGCGGCCGACTACGATCCGCCGATCTTCATCGAACAGGCGCCGGAATATGTTCCGGTCGAGGTCGGCTCGGGCTGGTATCTGCGCGGCGACGTCACCTATGTGGTCAGCGATCCGCTTTACGAGTTCACCATTGTCGGAGAGGACACGCGCAATAACCGTTTCGGCGGCTCGGTCGGCATCGGCTACCATTTCAACGACATCCTGCGCGGCGATATCAGTGCCGGACTGCTCGCAAGCGACCGCTTTTCCGTCGCGGGCGGCGGTGAGCGCTTCGATGCCAAGCATGACGCCTGGTACGGAATGGCAAACGCCTATCTCGACCTCGGCACCGTTTCCGGGTTCACACCCTATATCGGTGCGGGCGCCGGCCTGATGCACACCCGTCAGGGCTACGACTACAGTGTCGGTGGCACGTCGGTGTTCGCGTTCCAGGAAAACCAGACCAATTTCGCCTATGCCCTCAACGCAGGCATCAACTATCAGGTCGCCGACAACGTCTCGCTGGACTTCGGCTACCAGTACGTGGATTCCCCGCGCGCCGAGTATCTGAACACCGATACGCTGACGATCGATCGCGGGATCGACTATCACCAGATCAAGGTCGGCCTGCGCTACGATCTCTGGTAGACGACACTTCACCGGCTTCCCAAGGGCGGGCTTCGGCTCGCCCTTTTCGTTTCTCGTGCTCCAAAAGCGACGCGAACAATCCTCTTGACGCCGCATGAGGGAAAGAATATCGCCGTCAGTGGGCCACCCCTCCCCAACGAGGGGCCAGCTATCTGGAAGGATAGAACCATGACGACGACCAATTCCACGCCCGCAATCCGTGCGGCGTCCAAGCCGGAAGTGCGTCCGGCAAATCCCAATTTCTCTTCAGGTCCCTGCTCGAAGCGTCCCGGCTGGTCGCTGGATGCGCTCGCTGATGCCCCGCTCGGCCGCTCGCATCGCGCCAAGATCGGCAAGACGAAGCTGCAACAGGCGATCGATTTCACCCGCGAAGTCCTTCAGGTGCCGGCGGACTACCGCATCGGCATCGTGCCGGCCTCGGACACCGGTGCCGTCGAGATGGCGCTCTGGTCGTTGCTTGGCGAGCGCGGCGTCGACATGGTCGCGTGGGAATCGTTCGGCTCGGGCTGGGTCACCGACGTCCTCAAGCAGCTCAAGCTCGACGATGCGCGCAAGATCGAGGCGCCCTATGGCGAACTGCCCGACCTTTCGCAGATCGATTTCGACCGCGACGTGGTGTTCACCTGGAACGGCACGACCTCGGGCGTGCGCGTGCCGAACGGCGATTTCATTCCGGCCGACCGCAAGGGCCTGACGATCTGCGACGCGACATCGGCCGCCTTTGCTCAAAGGCTCGATTTCGCCAAGCTCGATGTCGTCACCTTCTCCTGGCAGAAGGTTCTCGGCGGCGAGGCGGCGCACGGCATGCTGATCCTGTCGCCCCGCGCTGTCGAACGACTGGAAAGCTACAAGCCCGCCTGGCCGCTGCCGAAGATCTTCCGCCTGACTTCGGGCGGCAAGCTGATCGAGGGCATCTTCAAGGGCGAGACGATCAACACGCCGTCGATGCTGTGCGTCGAGGACTATATCGACGCGCTCCAATGGGCGCGGTCGGTCGGCGGGCTCGACGGGCTGGTCGCCCGCGCGGACGCCAATTTCAAGGTGCTTAACGATTTCGTCGCCGGTTCGACCTGGGCGGGGCATCTGGCAGTCGTGCCCGAAACGCGCTCGAACACGTCGGTCTGCCTGTCGATCGTCGATCCCGAGTTCACCGCGCTCTCCGACGATGCACAGCAGGCCTTCGCCAAGGCGATGGTATCCGCGCTCGACAAGGAAGGCGTCGCCTTCGACATCGGCGCCTATCGCGATGCACCCGCAGGCCTGCGCATCTGGGCCGGCGCGACCGTCGAGACGACCGATCTCGAGGCGCTGACGCCTTGGCTCGACTGGGCTTTCGCCACGCAGAAGGCCGCACTCAAGGCGGCTGCCTGACATCTTTCCCGGAAGCCACTAGCCGGCTTCCGCTTTCCCCCATCTCGCATCGTTTCAAGGAGGCCAGCCATGGCGCCCCGCGTACTCGTATCCGACAAGCTTTCGCCCACCGCCGTCCAGATTTTCAAGGATCGCGGCGTCGAGGTCGACTATCTGCCCGATCTCGGCAAGGACAAGGAAAAGCTGCTCGAAGTCATCGGCCAGTATGACGGCCTTGCCATCCGCTCGGCCACCAAGGTCACCGAGAAGCTGATCGCGGCCGCAACCAATTTGAAGGTCGTCGGGCGTGCCGGCATCGGCGTCGACAATGTCGACATTCCGGCCGCCTCGCGGCGCGGCATCATTGTGATGAACACGCCTTTCGGCAATTCGATCACGACCGCCGAACACGCCATCGCGCTGATGTTCGCCGTCGCCCGCCAGCTTCCCGAAGCGAACGCCTCGACCCATGCCGGCAAGTGGGAGAAGAACCGCTTCATGGGCGTTGAGATAACCGGCAAGACGCTGGGCGTCATCGGCTGCGGCAATATCGGCTCCATCGTCGCCATGCGCGGCGTCGGGCTCAAGATGCACGTCATCGCCTTCGACCCTTTCCTATCGGAAGGCCGGGCGCAGGAACTCGGCGTTGAGAAGGTCGAGCTCGACGAAATCTTCGCCCGCTCCGACTTCATCACTCTGCACACGCCGATGACCGACAAGACGCGGGGCATCATCAACAAGGAGGCGCTTGCCAGGATGAAGGACGGCGTGCGCATCATCAACTGCGCGCGCGGCGGCCTGATCGTCGAGGCCGACCTGATCGAGGCATTGAAGTCCGGAAAGGTCGCCGGCGCGGGCATCGACGTCTTCGAAGTGGAACCGGCGACCGACAGCCCGCTCTTCGGCATGGAGAACGTCGTGGCGACGCCGCATCTGGGTGCCTCGACCTCCGAGGCGCAGGAGAACGTCGCGCTGCAGGTCGCCGAACAGATGGCGGACTATCTCGTCAAGGGCGCGGTTTCGAACGCCATCAACATGCCGTCGATCACGGCCGAGGAAGCACCGCGCCTGAAGCCCTTCATCAAGCTCGCCGAAGTCCTGGGTGCGTTCGTGGGGCAGGTGACCGAAGAGCCGATCCAGGAAGTCGAAATCCTGTTCGACGGCAATACGGCGTCGATGAACACGCGGGCGCTGGTCTCGGCTGCGCTGGCCGGGCTGATCCGGCCGCAGGTCGCCGACGTCAACATGGTCTCCGCGCCGATCATGGCCAAGGAGCGCGGCGTCGTCCTCTCCGAGGTTCGCCGCGACAAGTCGGGCGTCTTCGACGGCTATATCCGCCTCAACGTCAAGACCAAGACCAAGACGCGCTCGATCGCCGGCACCTGCTTCTCGGACGGCAAGCCGCGCTTCATCCAGATCAAGGGCATCAATCTCGACGCGGAAGTGGGCGAGCACATGCTCTACACCACCAATGCCGATGCGCCCGGCATCATCGGTCTGCTCGGAACGGTCTGCGGCAAGAACGGCGTCAACATTGCCAACTTCCAGCTCGGTCGCAATCGGCCAGGCGGCGATGCCATCGCGCTGCTCTATCTCGATGCGCCGTTCCCTGAAAAGGTGCTCGAAGAGGTGCGCGCGCACCCGTCGATCGAATCGGCCAAGCCGCTGCATTTCGACGTCACGGGCTGATCTGCTACTGGAATGAAGGATAAGGCGCGGGAGCGATCCGCGCCTTTTTCATATCTTGTCGCGGTCTTCCAGATGCGTCTGGAGAAGACGCAGGTTTCGCGTCGATGCCTTGTAGAAGAGGTCGAAGACCGAGCCGAGGATCGGCACAGAGCCGACGACCGTGTCGACCGCGACATTGCAGGCCATCTTCACCAGCATCGATTTCGGCACGCCGAGCCGATGCGCCTTGACGATAACATAGGTGGAGATGGCGCCGGCCACGAGGTCGCCCGCGCCGGGGATGAGGCCGAGAACCGGATCGATGCCGAAGCGCACGCCGATGCCGGGGATCTTCCAGCGCGTGTCGAGAAGCTTCGCCAGCCGCCGCACCTCGTCCAGTTCCTTGACGAAATCGGGAGCAGGCCGGTCGATCCGGGGCGCGGCGGTCGCGATCATTTGCGCAGGACGACCCAGATGGCGTGGATGATGCCGGGAATGTAGCCCAGGAGCGTCAGCAGGATGTTGAGCCAGAAGTGAAGGCCGAAGCCGACCTGCAGGAACACGCCGAGCGGCGGCAGCAGGATCGCGGCGATGATGCGGATGACGTCCATTTTCTCTCACGCGTTGGGAATGGTGCCCTTCAACGCGCGAGCGGTGCTTTGTTTCCCTCAGATGCGCGCCGCCGCGCGCCGGCCGCTGATCTCCGCCATCGCGATGCCGCCCATGACGAGCACCATGGCGACGGCGTGGAAGGCTTCGAACGCCTCGCCGAGGATGAGGATCGACAGGATGGTGCCGAGGATCGGCACCAGATTGATGAACAGCCCAGCCCGGTTGGCACCGATCAACTCGACGCCGCGCATGAAGAAGATCTGTGACAGCAGCGAGGGAAAGAGCGCCGTGTAGGCGACGATCGCCCAGCCTTGAGCGTCCGGCAGCACCAGCCGGTCGCTCGCCGCTTCCCAGGCGACGAAGGGCAGCGAGGCGACCATGGCGCCGAACACCATGACGATCATGATGCTCTGCCAGTGGATCGCCGGCTTGAAGCGCAACGCGACCGTGTAGAAGCTGTAGAGCAACACCGCGATGACCATCAGCGCATCGCCCCGATTGACGTCGAGTTCGACGAGACGGGCGAGTTCGCCATGGCTTGCGACGATCGCTACGCCGACGATGGAGAGCACGAAGCCAGCGATTTGCGCCCATGTCACGCGCATCGCGAAGAGCAGGAAGTTCGCGGCCATGATGACCATCGGCATCGCCGCCTGCTCGATCGAGACATTGATCGCGGACGTGTAGAGCAGGGCGCTGTAGAGCGCCGCGTTGAACCAGGCGAAGCCCGATGCGCCGAGGATGAAGAGCAGCGCGAGCTTGCCGCGCGCCGCCTTCCAGTCGCGCCGCAACTGCTTCCAGCCGATGATCCCGATGACGATGAGGCCGACCGCCCAGCGGCTGAAGGTCAGCATCATCGGCGAGATGTGGCCGATGGCGAGCTTGCCGGCGATGGCATTGCCCGCCCACATCAGGGCCGTAAGGAAGAGGAGAATATAGGCGGTGCGAACCATTGCGGCCTTCGTCGGCGGTTGGCCCCCTGTCTATTCATCGACCACCGCAGGGTAAACCGGGCCGCAAACAAATAATGATTGACCCAGAGCTCAAGCTTTCGCACGCGAAGGGGTCGCGTATGCCTTGATTGCCCGCTATAGAGGCTCTCGTTTTTGCGAGGGGCCGCGCGTCCCGACATTGATGAGGATGGGTTTTCATGGCCAATGTGGTGGTCGTCGGTTCGCAGTGGGGCGACGAAGGCAAGGGCAAGATCGTCGACTGGCTGTCCGAACGCGCCGATGTCGTCGTGCGCTTCCAGGGCGGTCACAATGCCGGCCACACGCTGGTCGTCGACGGCAAGGTCTACAAGCTGTCGCTGCTCCCGTCGGGCGTCGTGCGCCCGGGCAAGATGTCGATCATCGGCAATGGCGTCGTCTTCGACCCGCACGCTTTCGTCGCCGAGATGACCCGCCTCAAGGAGCAGGGCGTCGATGTCGGGCCGGACCGGCTGAAGATCGCGGAGAACACCGCGCTCATCCTGTCGCTCCACCGCGAGCTCGACGGGTTCCGCGAGGATGCGGCTTCGAATTCGGGCACCAAGATCGGCACCACGCGCCGCGGCATCGGCCCGGCCTACGAGGACAAGGTTGGCCGCCGTGCCGTGCGCGTCATGGACCTTGCCGACCTGGAGACCCTTCCGGCGAAGGTCGACCGGCTGCTCACGCACCACAACGCGCTACGCCGCGGTCTTGGCCATGGCGAGGTCGCGCATGAGACGATCATGGCGGAGCTGACCAGCATCGCCGACCAGATACTTCCCTATATGGACCGCGTCTGGAAAGTGCTCGACGATGCCCGCCGCGCCGGCGAGCGCATCCTGTTCGAGGGCGCACAGGGCACGCTGCTCGACATCGACCACGGCACCTATCCGTTCGTGACCTCGTCCAACACGGTCGCCGGCCAGGCCGCGACCGGCGCGGGCGTCGGTCCGGGCGCGATCGGCTACGTGCTCGGCATCACCAAGGCCTACACGACCCGCGTCGGCGAAGGCCCGTTCCCGAGCGAGCAGGACAACGAGGTCGGCGAATTCCTCGGCACGCGCGGCCGCGAGTTCGGCACCGTCACCGGCCGTAAGCGCCGCTGCGGGTGGTTCGACGCCGTGCTCGTTCGCCAGGCGGTCGCGGTCAACGGTATCGACGGCATCGCCTTGACCAAGCTCGACGTTCTCGACGGGCTCAAGGAGATCAAGGTCTGCACCGGCTATCGCCTCGACGGCGAGGTGATCGACTATCTGCCGGCCAGTCAGGGCGCGCAGGCGCGCGTCGAGCCGATCTACGAGACGCTCGAGGGCTGGGAGGGCACGACCGCCAATGCGCGTTCGTGGAACGACCTGCCGGCCCAGGCGGTCAAGTATGTGCGCTATATCGAAGAGTTGATCGGCGCCCCCGTCGCTCTGCTTTCGACCAGCCCCGAGCGCGACGACACCATACTTGTGACCGACCCCTTTCAAGACTAGTTTCGGGTTCACATAGGGACCCTGACTTCCGGAACCGGAAGCCAGATAAGGCATAGTTTCGCATGGCAGATTTCGTAGCGGTTCTGAAGAAGACGATCGACGGCCTGAAGGACAATTCTCCGCAGATGCGCGAGAAGGTCTATGACAAGGCGCGGGCGACGATCGAGGCGAAGCTCGCCGCGCTCAACCCGCCGCCGCCACCGGCGGTTGCCGATCGCCAGCGCCAGTCGCTCGAAGCGGCGATCGTGCAGGTGCGGGACGAATATGCCGCGCCGCCGCCGCCCGCCGCCGATCCCGATTTCGAACAGGACTTCTCGAATTTCTTCGGCGAAGAGCAGGAAGAAGCGCGCACCGCATATCGCGACGAGCCGGCCGGCGACGAGGTCGAGCCCTATCAGCCGGTTCCCTCACGTCCCGCCGAGGAAATCTACGACGAGCCGGCCGCCAGCGACGCAGCCTATGCCGCCGGTCCCGCGGGCTATGACGACGACTACGCAGAGCGCCCCTATTCGGACGCCTATGCGGACGACACCCGGTGGCAGGACGAGGCCCAGCGCGACGTCTTTCTCGACGACGGGCACGCCGATCGCGCGGCGCTGCGGCCCGATGAATACGAGGACGATGGTGCTGGCACGCAGCCGCTCTACGCTCCGCGGGTTCCGGTCCGCAAGAAGCGCCGCGCCAGTGCGGGCCTGATCGCCGCGCTTCTCGTCGCGATCGTGGTTGCAGGCGCCGGCTACGGCATCTGGCTCAATCGCGACGACTTCGCCTCCATGTTCGGCTCCGCGCCGCAGAACGTCGCCACCGAGCCGACGGCCGAGCCGGAAGGCGAGGATGTCGCGTCCGCGCCGACAGAAGAGACCGACGCTGCGGAAACGCCGGCGGCGGAGGCCGAAAAGTTCACGCAGCGGCTGATGCCCGACGGCACCGAAGTCGATGAAGGCGTTGCGGGCGAAGAGCCCACGATCGGCGAAGGCACGTCCGTCGCCGCCGTGACGCCGCCCGACCAGGCGCAGGGCGCGACGTCCGGGCCTCAAGCGGGCACGGACCAGAATCAGGACCAGCCGCAACTGGCGGTCGGTCAGCGCGCAATCTTCTACGAGGAGCGCACGTCCAATGCGGAAGGGTCGGCCGAATCGGGCACGATCCTGTGGTCGCTGGTGCAGGAATCGCCGGGTGGGGACCTGCCGCCAGAGGCGGCGATCCGTGCCGAGGTCACCATCCCCGCGCGCGATCTGCAGCTTCGCATGACGATCCGTCGCAATGGCGACCAGTCGCTTCCGGCAAGCCACATCATCGAGATGATCTTCCTGACATCCGACGATTTTTCGGGCGGGTCGATCGACAATGTTCTGCGTGTCGCGATGAAGGACACCGAACAGGCGGCCGGCAATCCGCTGATCGGCATCCCGGCGAAGATCGCGGACGGCTTCTTCCTTGTCGCCCTGTCTGACTCCTCCGCCGAGGTCGAGGCGAACACCACGCTTCTGCGCCGCCAGAGCTGGATCGACATTCCGATCACCTACGGTTCGGGGCGTCGCGCGCTGATGACGATGGAAAAGGGCATTCCGGGCGACCGCGTCTTCCAGGAAGCGTTGCGGGCCTGGGCCGCCTTGGCTCCGATCGCCGAGGAAAGCGACGATCAGCCGCAGTAGAAACGAAAACGCCGGCGGTTAAGCCGGCGTTTTTTGTTTGGGACGCTGGTGCGAGATCAGCGCGCGTCGGCCTCGATCGTCCGCAGCGACTGTGCCTGGCGCCGCGCTGCGGCCTTGACCGCATCCTGCACCTTCTCGAACGCCCGCACCTCGATCTGGCGGACGCGCTCGCGGCTGATGTCGAACTCGCCGGAAAGCTCTTCCAGCGTCATCGGGTCTTCCGCCAGCCGGCGCGCTTCGAAAATGCGGCGCTCGCGCTCGTTCAGAACGCCCATGGCGTCGCTCAGCAGCGAGCGGCGGCTTTCGAGTTCGTCCTGCTGGACGAGCATCTCTTCCTGGCTTTCATGGTCGTCGACCAGCCAGTCCTGCCACTCGCCCGATTCGCCTTCGGTCGCACGGATCGGCGCATTGAGCGACGCGTCGCCCGACAGGCGCCGGTTCATCGACACGACTTCCTCTTCCGAAACGTTGAGGCGCGTCGCGATCTCGGTGATGTGTTCGGGCTTCAGATCGCCGTCGTCGAGCGCCTGGATTTTGCCCTTCACCTTGCGCAGGTTGAAGAACAGGCGCTTCTGGTTGGCGGTGGTGCCCATCTTCACGAGGCTCCACGAACGCAGGATATATTCCTGGATCGAAGCCTTGATCCACCACATCGCATAGGTCGCGAGGCGGAAGCCGCGCTCGGGCTCGAATTTCTTGACGGCCTGCATCAGGCCGACATTGCCCTCGGAAATCACCTCGCCGATCGGCAGGCCGTAGCCGCGATAACCCATCGCGATCTTGGCGACGAGACGTAGATGGCTGGTCACCATCTTGTGTGCAGCAGCGGTGTCGTCATGCTCCAGATAGCGCTTGGCGAGCATGTACTCTTCCTGCGGCTGAAGCATCGGGAAGCGACGGATTTCTTCAAGATAGCGGGAAAGGCCTCCCTCTCCGGTCGCAATGCTTGGTAGTGTCTGGGCCATAAAGCACCCCTTCTCTCAAATCGGCATGCCCCCGTTGACGGCGGGCAGGTGGCGCAGCGCCGTGGGCCTGTTACGCCATATCGACAATATAGGGATCGCGCGGGCGAATTGCACGGCACATTTCGCGCTGAAACATAGCGTCGTCCTCAGGTGAACAATGTCACCGGGGATTTCGTCATTCGGATGGCAAACGACGCAGGGCTTCGACAAGTTCCGCGAAATCGGACGGATAGGCTGCCTCGAATCGCAGGATTTCGTCCGTCCCTGGGTGGCGAAACTGGAGGAGACGGGCGTGGAGTGCCTGGCGCGGGAAATCCGCGACGAGGTCCTTCAGGTCATCCGGCAGCTTGTTCGCCTTCGTGCGAAAAGCGCCCCCATATGTCTGGTCGCCGATCAGCGGATGGCCGATATGGCCCATATGGACGCGGATCTGGTGGGTACGGCCCGTTTCGAGACGACATTCGACCAGCGAGGCGAACGCCGTCGCATCGGCCCGTCCGCCGAATTTCTCGACGATCTGGTAGTGCGTCACCGCATGGCGGGCATCTGGCCGGCCTTCGGGAACGACGGCGCGTTTCGTGCGGTCGGTGCCCGACCGGCCCAGCGGGGCGTCGACGATGCCGGCCGGTCGCGGTGGAACGCCCCAGAGAACCGCATGGTAGGCGCGTTCGAGATCGCCGGTCCGTCCATGATCGGCAAAGGCATCCGAAAGCGCCCGGTGGGCGAGATCGTTCTTGGCGACCACGAGGACGCCGCTCGTCTCCTTGTCGAGACGGTGGACGATGCCGGGCCGTTTGACGCCGCCGATGCCCGACAGCGTGTCCCCGCAATGGTGGATCAGCGCGTTGACGAGCGTTCCGGTCCAGTTGCCGGCGCCCGGATGGACGACGAGGCCGGCCGGCTTGTCGATGACGATCAGATCGTCGTCCTCGAACAGGATCGCCAGTTCGATCGCCTCGGCCTGCGGTTCCGCCGGCTCCGGTTCCGGCATGCCGAGCGTGACGAGCGTGCCTGCGACAAGCTTCGATTTGGGCTCAAGCACCACCTTGCCGTCAATCCGGACGTCGCCGCCCCTGATGATGGCCTGGATGCGGCTGCGGGACAGGTCGGGCGCGGTTTGCGCGGCCAGCCACTGGTCCAGGCGCGTGCCTGCGGCATCCTCGCCGACGGCGAAGGCTTTCAAACCGGCGGTTGCTTCGCTATCAGGAACGCTCATTTCGCAGTGACCAGTGGATTTCTCTATGACCGAGCGCCCGCCCCAGCCGATCGACCCAGACGAGCCGCTCGATCCGGCCGTCGAAAAGGTGCGCGCCAAGCTGATGCGCTTCGTCGTCATCAATCTGGGAATTCTGTTCCTGGCCCTTATGGCCGTGGTGGGCGCGCTTGTCTACCGTGCGGTCTCGACGGAGCCTGCTGCCGAGGAGGCCTCGCCGGCAGGCCTGCCGCTCCCGCCCGAAGGCAGCACGATCACCGGCGAAATCGCCCTGCCTGCCGGGGCCAACGTTCTGTCCCAGTCGCTTTCCGGCGGCAGGCTGACGCTTCTCGTCGAGGTCGGCGGCGCGCGTGAAATCCTCGTCTACGACATCGGCGCGGCCCGCATCATTGCGCGCTTCGCTCTGGTGAGCGAGTAGATGGCACTTCGCCTCGCCACCGTGACGCTGGTCGTCGACGATTACGACAGGGCGATTGCGCATTATGTCGAGACCCTCGGCTTCAAGCTTCTGGAAGATGTCCGGCTCGGCGACGACAAGCGGTGGGTGCGCGTGGCGCCTGCCGGTGGCGGCTGCGCGTTCCTGCTGGCAAGGGCCGATGACGGGGCGCAACTCGGCGCGGTCGGCAACCAGACGGGCGGGCGTGTCGGCTTCTTCATCGAAACGGACGATTTCGATGCCGATCATGCGGCGATGAAATCACGCGGCGTCGACTTCCGCGAGGCGCCGCGCACGGAAGTCTACGGCAAGGTCGCGGTGTTTGCCGACTGCTATGGAAATCTCTTCGATCTGATCCAGCCGGCGCGACCTTAGGTCAGAAAAAAGTCACGCCGGACCCGGTTGCCTTCGCGCGGATTCGCTTCTATATGGGCGACTTGGACGCTCCCATCGTCTAGCGGTCAGGACGTCGCCCTCTCACGGCGAAAACAGGGGTTCGATTCCCCTTGGGAGTACCAATCTTCTTCAGACGCGTCGCTTTGGACCCCGCGCTTGCGGGTTTTTGCGTCAAGTACCCCACATGTTCATCATTTTAGCGTCGCGTTAAGTGACTGTCGGGCAGTGTCGCCGCGTCGTCGGGATGTGGGGGCATGCTCGTGGGAATTGAAGGAGTTTTGGCGAAGGCGGTGGCGCGAGGCGCAGGGTCCGTTCCGACCATGGATGGCGACGAGCGCGCGCATGCGGGCCGGCTGATGGCCGGGCTCAACGTGATGAGCGACGCGTTCTGCTACTATGATCGCGACGACCGCCTCGTCCACTACAACGACGCGATGGTCGCGCTTTACGCCCCGATCGCCGATTTCATTCGTCCTGGCGTGCAATTTGCCGATTTGCTCGACGCCGCCATCGAGCGCCGTGTCTGGGAGATCGGCGACGCCGATCCGGCCGACCTCAGGGCGCATGTGCTCGCCCAGCGCAGCGGACCCAGCTTCGAAATGCAACTCGTCTTTCGCGATGGGCGGCACGTCATCCACCGCGAAATCCGCACCGAAGATGGCGGCACCATCGGGGTTTGCACCGACATCACCTCGGTGATGGCGCGCGAGGCCGAGTTGGAAAGGGCAAAGGGCGAGGCTCTGGAAGCGCAGGGGCGCCTGCAATCGGCCATCGATGCGATGCCGGACGGCTTCGTGCTCTGGGACGGAGAGGACCGGCTCGTCGCATTCAACACCGCGCTGCAGGAGCAGTTCTCGATGATCAAGCTGGAGGTCGGGAAGACCTACAGGGAGTTGTTCAGCGAGCTTGCGGAGCGGGGCGGCGTGGCCGAAGCGCGCTGCAATGCGAAGAAATGGGTCGATGCACAGGTGGCGCGCTGGGAAGCGCTTGTCGACCACGAGGTGGAGTTTCGCCTGCCGACGGGGCGCTGGATGCGCCGGCACGACCAGGTCACCGCGAATGGCGACCGCGTCGGCATCGTCGCCGACATCACGGACCACAAGCAGCGCGAGCGCGAACTGGCGATTGCGCGCGATCGTGCGGAGAGCTTGTCGGCTGACCTCCAGCGCACGCTCGATACGATGGACCTTGGCGTGGTCGTGCTCGACGGCGATCTCAACACCGAGATCATCAACGAAGCCTATTACCGGCTCTGGCACGCGAAGCCGGAGGAGATACCGGTCGGCTCGCATGCACGCCACATGATGGAAGTCAGCCGGCGCAACGGCATCTACGACGTCGACGACGAAGCCTGGGCGACTTACGTCGAGGAACGGCTGGCGCAGATCGCGTCCGGTGACGTGCCGCCGCGCGAGTTCACCCGTGCCGACGGCTGCACCATGATCTATTCGGTGACGCCGCTTTCCGGCGGGCGGCGGCTCGTTTCCTATTTCGACATCACAGCGATGAAGCGGCGCGAGGCGGAACTTGAGGACGCCCAGCACAAGGCAGAGCTGGCCGATCGCGCCAAGTCCGAATTCCTCGCCAATATGAGCCACGAGATCAGGACGCCCATGAACGGCGTTCTCGGCATGGCCGAACTTCTCTGGAAGACCGATCTCGACGCCAAGCAGAAGACGTTCGCCGACATCATCGTCAAATCCGGCAATGCGCTGCTGACCATCATCAACGACATTCTCGACTTCTCCAAGATCGATGCGGGCCAGCTCGCGCTCGACCCGTCGCCCTTCGACCTCGCCGAGGCGATCGAGGACGTCGCGACGCTCGTCTCGACGCGCGCGAAGGAGAAGGACCTCGAGATGATCGTCCGGTTCGCGCCGGGGCTGAAGCGCCGCTTCGTCGGCGATGGCGGGCGCATTCGCCAGATCGTGACCAATCTGATGGGCAATGCGGTCAAGTTCACCGATACCGGACACGTTCTCGTCGACGTCAGCGGCGTCGCATCCGAATCCGGCACCCGCCTCACCATTTCCGTGACCGATACCGGCATGGGCATTCCAGCCGACAAGCTGGCCTTGGTCTTCGAGAAATTCAGCCAGGTCGATGCGTCGTCGACGCGGCGGCACGAGGGAACCGGGCTCGGCCTCGCCATCTCGTCGCGGCTGGTCGCGCTGATGGACGGCGCGATCGATGTCGAGAGCACGGAAGGGCAGGGCTCGCGCTTCTGGTTCACCATCGACCTTCCCCATGCCGAAGACAACACGCAGCAGCGCTCCCCGGCGCTCGACGTACGCGGTGCGCGGGTGCTGATCATCGACGACAACCCGATCAACCGCTCGATCCTGCTCGAGCAGATGCAGGGCTGGGAATTCGACGCCTGCGCGGCGACGAGCGCGGCCGAGGGCATCGCGGTCCTGACCGAGGCGGCACGGCGCGGGTTCGACGTCGACTGCGTCATCCTCGACTACCAGATGCCCGAAATGACCGGCGTCGATGCCGCCCGCATCATTCGCCAGACCGAAGAGATCGCGCGCACGCCGATCCTGCTCCTGAGTTCGGTCGACCAGGCGGTTACGGGCGCGCCGGGCCGCGAACTCGGCATCGAGGCGCAGCTCATCAAGCCGGCGCGTTCGGCGGTCCTGCTCAAGACGCTCGTTGATACCATCCAGCGACGGCGCTCGGCCGTGCCGAATGTCGTGGTGCCGATCGGCGTCAAGTCGGAGAAGCAGCAAATGGCCGCGCCGGCGCGCATCGTTGAAGCGGCAGGCGACCGGCCTGCGCTCGATGTGCTGGTGGCCGAGGACAACGAGGTGAACCAGCTTGTCTTCCGCCAGATACTGGAAGAGATCGGGCTGAACTTCGCCATCGTCGGCAATGGCCGGCTGGCGCTCGATCGCTATCGGGAAACGGGCGCGCGGCTGATCCTGATGGACGTGTCGATGCCGGTCATGGACGGGCTGGAAGCGACGCGCGCGATCCGGGCGATAGGCGCATCGGAACTGCCGGTGCCCATCATCGGCGTCACCGCGCACGCACTCAAGGGTGACCGCGAGCGCTGTCTGGAGGCCGGCATGGACGACTACCTGCCGAAGCCCGTCAGCCCCAAGGCTCTTGCGGACAAGATCGCTTCGTGGCTTGATCGGGAGATGACGCGGGAAATCGGCGTGAACTGAGCGTATATGGTGTGATCGCACCATACCGCTGCATGGTTGCGTCATTGAAAGATTGCGTGATCGGAATTCGATATTTTCCGAGTTTCCGGACGGGAAGTGCTGCCGCCGACGTTGGATTGGTCTGTCTGTGCCCCAACTAAGGATCGTTCTCTGCGAATGCAGGCGTCGGTAGCGTTTCGGCTCGAAGGCGTTGCCTTTCCGTCCGGCTTTTTCGGCCTCTCCCCTTAGCCGGCTTTTCAGATTTTGTTCCGCCCGATCCGTATTCCCGGTCGCTTCGTCAAGCCGACATCAAACTGTCATCCAACTGTTACATAGGGCCGGTATTGCCACTCGCGTCGCCTTCAAACGGCGCCGCAGAAGATAATTCTGAACAGGAGTGGGCTCCATGAACAAAGTCATTCTCGCGGCTTCCGCCGCAGCACTCGCCATCGCCGCGTCCGCCGGCGTCGCCGCCGCGCAGTCGCGCGACCAGATCCGCATCGTCGGCTCTTCGACGGTGTTTCCCTACACGCAGGCCGTTGCCGAAGAATTCGCCAATATGGGCAACACCGCTCCGGTCCTCGAGTCGACGGGCACGGGCGGCGGCATGCAGATTTTCTGCGGCGGGGTCGGCGTCGAGCATCCGGACATCACCGGTGCGTCGCGCGCCATGACCCAGGGCGAGTACGAAACCTGCGTCGCCAACGGCGTCGACAACATCACCGAAGTGCTGATCGGCTATGACGGCCTTGCCATCGCCATCTCGCAGGACGGTCCGGACATGGATCTGACCAAGGCTCAGATCTTCCAGGCGCTCGCCGCCGAGGTCGAAGTCGACGGCGAAGTCGTGGCCAACCCCTACACGCGCTGGAACGAGATCGACGCGTCGCTGCCCGATGCCGCGATCAACGTCTTCGGCCCCCCGCCCACCTCGGGCACGCGCGATGCCTTCGTCGAACTGGTCATGGAAGAAGGCTGCGAGACCTTCGAGGCCATCGCCGCCCTCGAAGAAGAGCGCATGGAAGAAGTCTGCCAGCGCATGCGCACCGACGGCCCGTTCGTTGAAGCCGGCGAAAACGACAATCTGATCGTCCAGCGGCTCCAGGCCGACGACAACGCGGTCGGCATCTTCGGCTACTCGTTCCTCTACGAGAACCAGGACACGCTGAAGGCGGTCGCCGTCGAGGGTGTCGAGCCGAATGAGGACACGATCGGCGACGCGTCCTATGGCGTTGCGCGCCCGTTGTTCTTCTACATCAAGAACGCGCATCGCGGCGTCATCCAGGGCCTGCAGGAATTCGCCGAGGAGTACGTCTCGGAAGAATCCTTCGGTCCGGACGGCTACCTTTCGGAACGCGGCCTTATCGCCCTGAGCGATGCGGATCGCGAGACCACGCGCGCGACCGTCACCGAAGGCGCGCATTTCGACCGCTACACGCAGTAATCGCCAAACGATACCCGATCCCGGCCTCGCAGTTCAGCGCGAAGCCGGGATCGACCGTTGAAACCGGATTGTTCCAGGCAGGCTGCCCGTGACCGGATATCTCGTTCTCGCAATCATCCTCTTTTCGCTCGCGGCCTTCTATGTCGGCCGCTCGGCGGGGGCGCGCTTCGTGGCGGCCGAGGGTGCCAGCGTTCATTCGCGTCCGGTCTATCACGGCGCCTTCGCCGCGATCTGGGTCGGCCTTCCCACGCTCTTGCTGGTCGTCCTGTGGCTTCTCTTCCAGGATGCGGTGGTGCGCGCGCTCTTGGTCCAGTCGCTTCCGGCGTCGTTGACCGACGGCGCAAGCGCGGCGCAGATATCGCTTTTCGTCAGCGAGATACGCAACGTCGCGGCAGGCCGCATCTTCGCCGAGCCGCGGCCCGAAATCGCCGCGGCAGCGGAGCGCTATGCCGGCTGGACGGTCATCGCCAACTGGGCGATGGTCGTCGTCGCGCTGTGCATGATGGCGCTTGCGCTTTATCTTGCTCGCTCGCGCAGCGCGCCGCGATACCGTGCGCGCCAGACATTCGAACGCGCGCTTGATATCATCATGATCTCGTCGGCCGCGCTCGCCATTCTGGTGACGCTCGGCATCATCGTCTCGCTCACCTACGAGGCGATCCAGTTCTTCCGGCTCGTTCCGCCGACGGAGTTCTTCTTCGGGTTGAACTGGGAGCCGCAGATCGCCATCCGTGCCGATCAGGTCGCCGGCACCGGCGCGTTCGGAGCGGTTCCGGTGTTCACCGGAACGCTTCTGATCGCGACCATCGCCCTTATCGTCGCGATCCCGATCGGACTGATGTCCGCGATCTACCTGGTCGAATTCGCCAATCCGCGCATTCGTGGGGTGATCAAGCCGATCCTCGAAATCCTGGCGGGTGTGCCGACCGTCGTCTACGGCTTTTTCGCCGTCCTGACCGTGGCGCCGGCGATTCGGCAGGCCGGCTCGCTGTTCGGCATCGCGATTTCGCCAAACAGCGCGCTGGCGGCTGGCGCTGTCATGGGCATCATGATCATTCCGTTCATCTCGTCGCTTTCCGACGACGCCCTGAAAGCCGTTCCCCAGACGATGCGCGACGGCTCGCTGGCGATGGGCGCGACCCGTTCCGAGACGATCACCAAGGTGCTGTTGCCCGCCGCCCTTCCGGGCATCATGGGCGGCATCCTGCTCGCCGCCAGCCGTGCGATTGGCGAGACGATGATCGTCGTCATGGCGGCGGGGCTGACCGCCAACCTGACAGCAAATCCGCTCGAGGGCGTCACCACCGTCACCGTTCAGATCGTCACCCTCCTGATCGGCGACACCGCATTCGACAACCCCAAGACCCTGTCCGCGTTCGCTCTCGGTCTGGTGCTGTTCGTCGTGACCCTTTGCCTCAACGTCCTGGCGCTGAAAATCGTGCAACGCTACCGCGAAAGATACGAGTAGACCGATGACGGACATCTCGAACACCCCGAGCCCGCCAACGGCCGTCGACTGGGCGTCCGGCAAGGCCAAGGCCCTGCGCAAGAAGCGCTACGCGGCCGATCGTCGGCTTCGCTACTACGGCATCGCTGCCATCGCGACCGCGGTTCTCCTGCTCGGCATACTGATCGGGTCGCTGACCTCGACTGGCTACCTCGCCTTCGTGCAGACGCATGTCACGATGGAGGTCGCGGTCGACCCGGAACAGGTGCCGGCCGAAAATCCCGCGGAGGGCAATTATCGCGCCCTCGTTGCGGACGGCGTGCAGCGCCTGTTCCCGGAATTCGAGGGTCGTGGACCGCTGCGCGAGGCTGGCAACATCGTCACCAACGGCGCGCAGGTGATCCTGCGCAACCGCGTGATCGCCGATCCCTCGCTGATCGGCCAGACGATCCGTCTGCAGGTGCCTGTCTCCGATCCCTACGATCAGCTCCACAAGGGCGTCATCGACCGCGACCTGCCGGAAAACCGGCGCCGCCTCAACGATGAGCAGATTGCGCTGTTCGAAACGCTCGAAGAGCGCGGCGTGATCGAACAGAAGGCGAATTGGGGGTTGATCTTCAATGCTGACAGCCGCTTTCCCGAACTCGCGGGTCTGGCAGGCGCCATCACCGGGTCGTTCTACGCGCTCCTGATCTGTTTCGTCATCTCGTTCCCGGTCGGAATCGCGGCTGCGATCTATCTGGAAGAGTTCGCGCCGAAGAACCGCTGGACCGACCTGATCGAGGTCAACATCAACAATCTCGCTGCCGTTCCGTCGATCGTGTTCGGTCTGCTCGGTCTCGCGGTGTTCATCCAGCTTTTCGGCCTGCCGCGTTCCGCGCCGCTGGTCGGCGGCCTCGTGCTTGCGCTGATGACACTGCCGACGATCATCATCGTGACGCGAAACTCGCTGAAGGCGGTGCCGCCATCGATCCGCGAGGCTGCGCTGGGTGTCGGCGCATCGCGACACGAGGTGATCCTGCACCATCTGCTGCCGCTGGCTCTGCCCGGCATCCTCACCGGCACGATCATCGGGCTGGCGCAGGCGCTCGGCGAAACCGCACCCTTGTTGCTGATCGGCATGAACGCCTTTCT
Organism: Aliihoeflea sp.; assembly: GCF_052435475.1. NCBI lineage: Bacteria > Pseudomonadati > Pseudomonadota > Alphaproteobacteria > Hyphomicrobiales > Phyllobacteriaceae > Aliihoeflea > Aliihoeflea sp. The sequence continues at coordinate 78,073 of NZ_JBQVMV010000014.1, read as the reverse complement.
CACCTCGCCGCCCGGCGGGATCATGGAGCCGGCGACGGCGCTTCCGACCCAGATCTTCATCTGGGCCGACAGTCCGGAACGCGGCTTCGTCGCGCGCACCTCGGCCGCGATCCTCGTCCTGCTTGGTTTCCTGATCTTCATGAACGCGATTGCCATTTACCTGCGGGCCCGTCTTGAGAGACGATGGTAAGGAGCTACGAAGGATGAACCAGATGACCGAAATCGCTCTCGAAAACGCCGTCATGAATGCGGCGCCCGCCGTGAATGCCAAGATGCGCGGACGCGACGTCAACGTCTTCTACGGCGCCAAGCAGGCGCTGTTCGATGTCAATCTCGACATCGGCGAACGTCAGGTGACAGCGCTGATCGGGCCGTCGGGCTGCGGCAAGTCGACCTTCCTGCGCTGCCTCAACCGGATGAACGACACGATCGACATTGCCCGCATCGACGGGAGCATCACGCTCGACGGGCAGGACATCTACGATCCGAAGATCGACGTGGTGGAACTGCGGGCCCGCGTCGGCATGGTGTTCCAGAAGCCGAACCCTTTCCCGAAATCGATCTTCGAAAACGTCGCCTACGGGCCGAAGATCCACGGCCTTGCGTCGAACAAGACCGATCTGGAGGAGATCGTCGTCACCAGCCTGAAGAAGGCGAGCCTCTACGAGGAGGTCAAGGACCGCCTGCACGAGCCGGGCACCGGCCTTTCGGGCGGCCAGCAGCAGCGTCTCTGCATCGCGCGCGCCATCGCGGTCTCTCCCGAAGTGATCCTGATGGACGAGCCGTGCTCGGCGCTCGATCCGATCGCGACAGCGAAGATCGAGGAGCTGATCGACGAACTGCGCACCAACTTCACCATCGTGATCGTGACGCACTCGATGCAGCAGGCTGCGCGCGTCTCGCAACGCACGGCGTTCTTCCATCTGGGCGTGCTGGTCGAGGAGGGTGCGACGGAACAAATTTTCACCGCGCCGTCCGACAAGCGTACGCAGGACTACGTCACCGGCCGCTTCGGCTGAACGGCATACGAAGAGGGCAGGGACAATGGCGGGACAACATATCGTAGCGTCCTTCGACGAGGAACTCGGGCAGATCGACCGGCTGATCCGCGACATGGGCGATCTGGGACAGGCGATGGTTCTGGCGGCGACGCAGTCGCTGCTCGAAAACGACGTGCCGCTCGCCCAGCGGGTCATTTCGGACGACGTGGTAATGGACGCGCGCCAGCGCGAGCTCGACGAGCGGGCGATCGCGCTGATCGCCAAGCGGCAGCCGATGGCGCAGGATCTGCGCGCCGTCGTCGGCGCCATCCGCATGGCGAGCGACCTCGAGCGCATTGGCGATCTGGCCAAGAACATCTCCAAGCGCGTCAGCGCGGTCGGTTCGGGCGCGATGCAGCGCAAGCTCTCCCATTCGATCGACGCGATGTCGCAACTGGTGCGCGCGCAGCTTGCTGGCGTGATCGATAATTATGTCGGCCGCAACCCGCAGGCGCTGGTGACGCTGAGGGCCGACGACGAGAATATCGACGTGCAGTATACCGCTGTCTTCCGCGAACTCCTGACCTACATGATGGAGGACCCGCGCAACATCACCGCCTGCACCCATCTCCTCTTCTGCGCCAAGAATCTGGAGCGGATCGGCGATCATGCGACCAACATCGCGGAGAACGCCTACTATGTGATGGTCGGCCAGCAATTGCCGCTCCACCGGCCGAAGCTCGACGAGACGTCGATCTCGGCCAGGCCGGCATGAGGAGCGGCCGATGATCGCGCCGAGGATCATGGTGGTCGAGGACGAGGAGCCGCTGGGCGTCCTCATCAAGTACAATCTGGAAGCCGAGGGCTACAAGGTCGAGGTGATCACGCGCGGCGACGAAGCGGAAATCCGGCTCCAGGAAACCGTGCCGGATCTGCTCGTGCTCGACTGGATGGTGCCGGCCGTCTCCGGTATCGAGCTTTGCCGGCGCCTGCGGATGCGGGCTGAAACCGAGCGCCTGCCGATCATCATGCTGACGGCGCGCGGCGAGGAAAGCGACCGGGTGCGCGGGCTTTCGACCGGCGCCGACGACTATCTCGTCAAGCCGTTCTCGACGCCCGAATTCGTCGCCCGCGTGCGCGCACTCCTGCGGCGGGCGAAGCCCGAAATCCTGTCGAGCGTGCTCAAGGTCGGCGACATCGTGCTCGACCGCGAGTCGCACCGCGTCTATCGCGATCAGGTCGAGGTCCATCTCGGCCCGACCGAATTCCGGCTGCTCGAATTCCTGATGCAGCATCCCGGCCGCGTCTTCTCGCGCGGGCAGTTGCTCGACAATGTGTGGGGCGAGACGATCTATATCGACGAGCGCACGGTCGACGTCCATGTCGGGCGTCTGCGCAAGGCGGTCAATCCGGACAGCGCGCCGGACGTCATCCGCACCATCCGCGGCGCGGGCTACTCGATCAACGAAAGCTGATCTCAGGCGCCCGCCTGCATGGTCGCGATATAGCCCGGTGCGAAGAGTTCGTTGTCGACGGCCTCCAGCGCGCGCCGCGCGCAGCCTTCGAGGATCAAGGGCATTTCGTCGGCTTCGAGGTCGAAGGAGATGACGGCGTCGTGCTGTCCTCCCGCCGTCTGGCCGATCGCCTCGCGGATCGACGGTTCCATCACGTCGAAGGCGAGTGTACCCGGCCCGACGATCGCCACCGGCGCAGGGTCGATCAGCGCGAAGAGCGAGCCCAGCCCATAGCCGATCGCCTCTCCGGCACGGGTGAAGGCGTCGCGGGCCGGTCCGTCGGCGGCACGGGCATCCTGCGCGAGTTCGAGCATTGTCTGCGGGTCGACGTCGGCATCGGCGACCGTCTGGTCGCTGCGCCCGGCCGCCTCGCGCAGGATCGCGTAATTGCCCGCATAGGCCTCGATGCAGCCGCGCCGCCCGCAGCGGCAGAGCGCGCCGCCAGGCCGGTGGATCATGTGTCCGAACTCGCCGCCCGAGGAATAGGCGCCGGTGAAGAGTTCGCCGCGCAGCACCAGCCCCATGCCGATGCCGTTCGACAGGAGCAGGGTGACGAAATTGTCGCGATAACGCTCCGGATCGCGGGCACCCAGCGCGACGGCGATCATGTTGCAGTCGTTCTGGACGGTGACGGGAAAGCCGAAGCGCCGTTCCAGAATGTCGGCGAAGGGGATGTCGCTTTCGGGCGTGATCGGCGTCCACAGCATCGCGCGGGCATCCGAATCCGTGATCCCCTGCACTGCCATCGTCATGCGCATGACGTCGTTCGGCGTGCGTCCCGCATTCTGGAGTACGGCCTCGATCATGTGTGTCACCGCGCCGACCAGCTCGTCGCGGCCTGCCGTCAGCGTCGACAGCCGTTCGCGCTTTTGCGCGACGATTTCGCCTGCGTAGTCGAAGACCGTCGCCGAAAGCGTGTTGAGCAGAAGCACGACGGTCAGCACGGTCGCCGCCTTCGGTTCGAGTCCGAGCGAGACTTGGGGCCGTCCGCGGCGCACGACCTCGTTCTCGCCGCTCTTGACCGGGCGCAGCACGCCTTCGGCGATCAGGTCGGAGGATATCGCGGAAATCGTCGAATGGCTGAGGCCGGTGCGGCTGACCAGATCGGTGCGCGATGGCTGGCCGTCGCGCCTGACGGCGGCGATGACCATGGCGCGATTGCGCTTGCGCAGATCGTCGTGGCGCACGCCCAAAATCATCGATCCAACCTCCCAAAGGCGTCTTGAAGCACCTCTGAAAGGATATTGACACACGGAAAATGCTGAGTCATTATTTTTTTCGAGGCTCGAAAAAAAAGGGCTTCCCGCTGCCGAGAGGCAATCTGAGGAGGCGCCGCACGCGGCGCAGGGAGGAACATCATGAAGAATTTCGCAACCGCCTTGCTGGCGGGTGTCGCGCTTTCGCTCACGCTTTCCGCCGCGGCGAAGGCCGAGGGCAAGGTCATCGGCGTGTCCTGGTCCAACTTCCAGGAAGAGCGCTGGAAGACCGACGAGGCCGCGATGAAGGCCGCCATCGAGGCCGCCGGCAACAGCTACATCTCCGCCGACGCGCAATCGTCCGCCGCCAAGCAGCTCACCGACGTCGAGTCGCTGATCAGCCAGGGCGCGAACGCGCTCATCATCCTGGCGCAGGATTCCTCGGCCATCGGGCCGGCCGTCGAGAACGCGGTCGCGGAAGGCATTCCGGTCGTCGGCTATGACCGCCTGATCGAGAACCCCGACGCCTTCTACCTGACCTTCGACAACAAGGAAGTCGGCCGCCTGCAGGCGCAGGCCGTCATGGAGGCGCAGCCGGAAGGCAATTACGTCTTCATCAAGGGCTCGTCGTCCGATCCGAACGCGGACTTCCTGTTCTCGGGCCAGATGGAAGTGCTGCAGGAGGCGATCGACGCCGGCACGATCAAGAATGTCGGCGAGGCCTATACGGATGGCTGGCTGCCCGCCAACGCGCAGCGCAACATGGAACAGATCCTGACCCAGAACAACAACGAGGTCGACGCGGTCGTCGCCTCGAATGACGGCACGGCCGGCGGCGCGATCGCGGCGCTCGACGCGCAGGGCCTGGCAGGTTCGGTTCCCGTGTCCGGACAGGACGCCGACCACGCCGCGCTGAACCGCATCGCTCTCGGTACGCAGACCGTCTCGGTCTGGAAGGATTCGCGCGAACTCGGCAAGTCGGCGGCGGAAATCGCCAACGAACTCGCCGAAGGCACCGCGATGAACGAGATCGAAGGGGTGACGGCCTGGTCCGACGGCCCGAACGGCACCGAGATGAACGCCGTGTTCCTCGAGCCGCTGGCGATCACAAAGGACAATCTCGACGTCGTGATCGACGCCGAATGGGTCACCAAGGACGTCGTTTGCCAGGGCGTGTCCGCCGGCTCGACGCCAGCCTGCGACTAAGTCTCGCCAGGTTGAAAACATCGTGCGCCGCGGTTTGACGAAAGCCGCGGCGCATTCATAAGATGAATAGCGGCGCGTCGGGTCCTCGACCGCGAGCGACCGCGATGGAGGACACGATGTCGGACACGACGTCCCCGGCGCCGGTGGATACCGCGCGCGCATCCGAGCAGAACGCGCTCACACGCTTCATGAAGGCCACCGAACTCGACACGCGCATGCTCGGAATGCTCGGCGCGCTCGCCGTCATCTGGATCGGGTTCCACATCATGTCGGGCGGTCTGTTCCTCACGCCGCGCAATCTGTGGAACCTGTCGGTGCAGTCCGCCTCCGTTTCGGTGATGGCGACCGGCATGGTGCTGGTCATCGTCACGCGCAACATCGACCTGTCGGTCGGTTCCGTGCTCGGCGTCACCGGCATGATCATCGCCGTTACGCAGGTCAGAATCCTGCCGGACTATCTCGGGCTCGGCCACCCGGCGATCTGGGCGATCGCGATCCTCGTCGGGCTGGCCGTCGGCATCGCCATCGGGGCCCTTCAGGGGTTCATCATCGCCTATCTGCAGGTGCCTGCCTTCATCGTCACGCTTGGCGGCCTTTTGGTCTGGCGCGGTGCGGCCTGGTGGGTGACGAGCGGCCAGACGGTCGCGCCGATGGACACGACCTTCCGCCTTCTGGGCGGCGGGCCGGAAGGGGCGATCGGCGCCCAGTGGAGCTGGGTCGTCGGGATCGTCGCATGTCTTGCGGTCGTCTTCTTCATCTGGAACGCGCGCAAGCAGCGCCGGCGCTTTCATTTCCCGCTGCGTCCGGTCTGGGCCGAGGGGTTCCTTGCCGGCGTCGCCTGCATCGCGATCCTCGGCGCCGTCGCCGTCGCCAATGCCTATCCCTGGCCGGCAGGCACCGTCCGGCGCTATGCCGAGGTCAACAACATCACGGTGCCCGAAGGCGGGCTCTTCATCCCGCACGGCATCGCCATCCCGGTCCTGATCGCGATCACGGTCGGCATCGTCATGACCTTCGTGACGACGCGCACCCGGTTCGGCCGCTACGTCTTCGCCATCGGCGGCAATCCGGAGGCCGCGTCGCTCGCCGGCATCAACACGCGCTGGATCACGATGAAGATCTTCATGCTGATGGGTGCGCTTGCCGCCATCGGCGCGGTGATCTCGACGGCGCGTCTCAATGCGGCGACCAACGCCCAAGGGACGCTCGACGAACTGCTCGTTATCGCCGCTGCCGTCATCGGCGGCACGTCGCTTGCCGGCGGCGTCGGAACCATCGTCGGCGCCATGATCGGCGCGGTTCTGATGCAGTCGCTTGCCACCGGCATGATCCTGCTCGGTGTCGATTCGCCTTTGCAGAACATCGTCGTCGGCGCCGTCCTCGTCGTCGCCGTCTGGCTCGACACCATTTATCGCCGTCGCGTGGGCTAGGAGAACGATCATGGAAACAAGCACGCCGCTCGTCGACATGCGCAACATCTCGATCTCGTTCGGCGGCATCCATGCCGTCGACAATGCCAGCGTCGACCTCTATCCGGGCGAAGTCGTCGCGCTTCTGGGCCACAATGGTGCCGGCAAGTCGACGCTGATCAAGATCCTCTCCGGCGCCTACAAGCGCGATACCGGCGAAATCTTCGTCAATGGCGAAGAAGCGCAGATCGGCAATCCGCGCGACGCCAAGAAATACGGCATCGAGACGATCTACCAGACGCTCGCGCTGGCCGACAATGTCGACGCCGCGGCCAACCTCTTTCTCGGCCGCGAGCTGCGCACGCCCTGGGGCACGCTCGACGACGTCGCGATGGAGTCGGAGACGCGCAAGGTCATGGGCCGGCTCAATCCGCGCTTCCAGCGCTTCAAGGAGCCGGTGAGCAAATTGTCGGGCGGCCAGCGCCAGTCCGTGGCCATCGCGCGGGCGATCCACTTCAACGCGCGCATTTTGATCATGGACGAACCGACCGCCGCTCTTGGGCCGCAGGAGACGCAGCAGGTCTCCGAACTCGTTCTCCAGCTCAAGCAGGACGGTATCGGCATCTTCCTGATCAGCCACGACATCCACGACGTATTCGATCTCGCCGATCGGGTCGTGGTGATGAAGAACGGGCAGGTGGTCGGAACGGCGCGCACCAGCGATGTCGATCAGGACGAGGTGCTGGGGATGATCATCCTCGGCAAATGCCCGCCCGGAGCCGTTCCGGGGCCGGGCGCCCTGAAGATCGCCGCATAAAAAAAGGAGCGCCTTTCGGCGCTCCCTTTCGTTTCAGCCTGAGGCTGAAATTAGCAGCGTGCTTCGTAGGTACGCGACGGGTTGTTGCGATCGCGGTACAGGCAGTAGCCCTGACGATCCTGCGAGCGGCCGACGAGGTAGCCTGCAGCGCCGCCGATGGCAGCGCCGGCCAGAGCGCCCGACGCGCGGCCCGTAGCGATGGCGCCGACGCCGGCACCGACGGCAGCGCCGCCGACGGCGGTCTGTTCAGCGGTGGTGCAGCCGGCAGCAATCATCATCGTTGCGGCGAGAGCCAAGAGTGTCTTCTTCATTTACAGCCTCCATAGGGATGGGCATGCCCTTCGGCGGGTAAATGAAGTGCATGCGGTTGGATAATCAAGTCGTTTATTCCTGACGGTTCGTAACGGCATCACCGAATGCCATGGCGACAGCCATGCTCGGTTCCACCCAGGGCTCTAGAGACGCGACCATCTTTCCGTCCTCGATATCCCAGACCAGCTCGGCATCAGCCTCCACGAGCAGGGGATCGACGGAAACGCATTCGGCGAACATCTTCGGATGGCTTTCCCCGGCGGCGGATCGCACCGAAGGAAGGTCCGACCGGCATTCCTCGACCGTTTCATAGGTGAAGACCGGAGCTGGAATTTCCTCGCATTGCGCGAGATCGCCCGAGCACCCGATCATCAGAAGAATGGCAGCGATGTGTTCCATGACCACGTCCCTTTCACGAGCCAGAAACGGCAAAGCCGCGCAGTTGGTTCCCGCCGCTTCATCAAACGATAACGAATCGCACCGATCTTGGCCGGGCGGAGGCCAGCCATGTCGAGCGCGCTGCGAATCGAATCCTTTCTCGAGATGATGAGTGCCGAACGCGGATCGAGCGACAACACGCTCGCTGCCTACAGGCGCGACCTGGAAGATGCGCAGGGCGTGCTGGCAGCGCGTGGCGGGCTGGCGAAGGCCGCGCCGGCCGATATCGCCTTCTATCTGGAAGACCTGTCGTTGCGCGGCTTTGCATCGACCACGCAGGCCCGGCATCTCTCGGCGCTGTGCCAGTTCTACCGCTTCCTCTATTCCGAAGGACTGCGCGGTGACGACCCCACCGCAACCATCGATGCGCCGCGCAAGGCGCGCAACCTGCCGAAGACGATGGGAGAAAGCCTCGTCGACCGACTGCTCGCGCGTGCCGAAGCGGAAGCGAGCGAAGCCGGCCTGTCCGACGCGGAGCGTGCACTGCGCGTCCGGATGCAGGCGATCGTCGAACTCTTCTATGCGACGGGCCTGCGCGTCTCCGAACTGGTCCAGCTTCCGGTCACGGTTGCCGCACGCAATGACCGCTTCTTCGCCGTCACCGGCAAGGGCGGCAAGGATCGTCTCGTTCCCCTCTCGCCGGTCGCGCGCGAGGCGGTGAAGGCATGGGCCGCCTTGCGCAATGCCGACCCGCAATGGGCCGACAGCCGGTTCCTTTTCCCTGCCCGCTCGAAAGAGGGATATCTGGCGAGACAGGTCGTGGCACGCGACTTGAAGGCGCTCGGGACTCGGGCGGGCATTCGAGCCGCGGATCTTTCGCCCCACGTCCTGCGCCATGCCTTCGCCAGCCATCTCCTGCAGAACGGTGCCGATCTGCGGGCCGTCCAGCAACTTCTTGGCCATGCCGACATTTCGACGACGCAAATCTACACGCATGTGCTGGAAAAGACGCTCAGCGATCTCGTCGCGAATCACCATCCGCTTGCCGATTAGCCTTGTGACCGCTATGTGAAGCCCGCATCCCGCAAGCGCGGACCGTCACGCCACCTTTCCCGGTAAGCCAGAGAGTCCATGTATAATTATCTCGACTTCGAAAAGCCTGTCGCAGATCTGGAAGGCAAGATTCTCGAACTGAGGAAGCTGGCCGACAGCGGCGAGGCGGTTGATGTCGGCGAGGAAATCTCCCGGCTGGAAAAGCGGTCGCGCGAAGCGCTGCGCGATCTTTACCGGCAGTTGACGCCTTGGCAGAAGGCGCAGGTCGCCCGCCATCCGGATCGCCCGCATTGCGTCGACTATGTCGCCGGGCTGTTCACCGATTTCACGCCGCTGGCCGGCGACCGCGCCTTCGGCGAGGACAATGCGATCATCGGCGGCTTCGCACGCTTTCGCGGCCAGCCGGTCGCCGTTCTCGGACAGGAAAAAGGCTCGGACACCAAGACGCGGCTGAAGCATAATTTCGGCATGGCGCGGCCTGAGGGCTACCGCAAGGCCGTGCGCATCATGGAACTTGCCGACCGCTTCAAGGTGCCGATGATCACGCTGGTCGACACGGCCGGCGCCTATCCGGGCATCGGCGCCGAGGAGCGCGGGCAGGCCGAGGCCATCGCCCGCTCGACCTCGCAGTGTCTGGCGATGAAGGTCCCGACCGTTTCCGTCGTCATCGGTGAGGGCGGTTCGGGCGGCGCGATCGCCATCGCCACGGCCAACAAGGTCTACATGCTCGAGCACTCGATCTATTCGGTGATCTCGCCGGAAGGCGCGGCATCGATCCTCTGGCACGATTCGACGCGCGCCAAGGATGCGGCGACGAACATGAAGATCACCGCGCAGGATTTGCTCGACCTGAAAATCATCGACGGCATCATTTCCGAGCCGCTCGGCGGCGCCCACCGCGGCCGCGAGAACGTCATCGAGGCCGCCGGCGAGCAGATTTCACGCGGGTTTGCCGAACTGCAGGGCGCCAATATGGACTACCGCGAGCATCGCCGCGAGAAGTTCCTGGCCATCGGTCGCAGTCTCGCCTGAGGCGACGTTGCGGCAGGGCAAGACAATTTTTCGATTGTGGTAACGGTTTTTCAAGGTTAACCAGTCTAGCGTCGGGTTTTGCGAGGCCCGGTGCGCTATGCATGCGGCTTCGCGGGGGATCACAGAGAGCCGTCGACGACCATGAATCTTCGCCTTGCCCATGTCGCCCTTCTCGCCGCCGCCACCATGCTGGCCGGCTGCAACGCTTCGCTCGAGGACATTGCGCCCAAGGCCGAGCGGCAATTGCCCGCCAAGGTCGTGCAGACGATGAAGGCGAAGGGCATGAGCACGACGTCGCCGATCATGGTGCGTCTGTTCAAGGAAGAAGCCGTCCTCGAAGTCTGGAAGCAGAAGGACAATGGCCGCTTCGACCTCGTGAAGACCTACGAGATCTGCAAATGGTCGGGCAAGCTCGGGCCGAAATTCACCGAAGGCGACCGCCAGGCGCCGGAGGGCTTCTATGCGGTCGGGCCGCATCAGATGAACCCGCAGTCGAGCTATCACCTGTCGTTCAATATCGGCTTCCCGAACGCCTATGACCGCGCGCATGGCCGCTCCGGTCAGCATCTCATGGTCCATGGCGGCTGCTCGTCGTCGGGCTGCTACTCGATGACAGACGAGCAGGTCGAGGAAATCTACGCCTTCGCGCGCGACGCCTTCAAGGGTGGCCAGCAGGCGTTCCAGTTGCAGGCCTATCCCTTCCGCATGACCGCGCAGAACATGGCGCGCTACAAGAGCGATCCGAACTACGAGTTCTGGACGATGCTGAAGGAAGGCTACGACCACTTCGAGATCACCAAACTGCCGCCGAAAGTGGACGTGTGCGAGCGCCGCTACGTCTTCAACCAGTATACGGCGGACGGGCGTCCTTTCTCGCCCACCGGCGCCTGCCCTGCGGCGACGCAGCCCGAGGCGCTGCAGACGGCCTACAAGACCTACAAGTCGACCTTCGACGTCGCCTTCACCTCCGCCCTCGATTCCAGCGCCTTCTCCAAGCCCGCGCCGTCGATCACCGGCGTCAAGGAAGCGGCGCTCGTGGCCGACTGGTCGCGCAAGCGCGCGCGCGGCGAACGCGTCAGCCAGGAGCCGCCGAATTTCGAACAGTCCGGCGTGATGGTTTCGACGCGTCCGCCGAGCGAACGCCCGGCCGCTGCGGCCGTCGCCTACCAGCCGGCCCCGCAGCCCGTTCCCGCGACGATGCCGGCACCCGTTGCCGCAGCGCCCGTCGCCGAGCCGGCTCCGGTTGCCGTCGCGCCCGCGCCGCAGCCCGCCGAGCCGCCCTCGCGCCTCGGCCGCCTGATGACGCTGTTCGGCAACTAGAGATTTGAGCGAAATCTACGATCTGAGGGGGCTCAACTGCCCCCTTCCGGTGCTGAAGACGCGCAAGCGCCTGCAATCGATGCGGATCGGCGAACGCCTGACGGTCGAAACGACCGATCCGCTCGCCGTCCTCGACATCCCCGCCTTTTGCCAGGAAGACGGCCACAGGCTCGTCGACAGCACGTCCGTCGACGGCGGCCACCGCTTCGTGATCGAAAAGGGATAGCGGCCGCAGCCGAGCTCCTACTTGCCGATGTCTTCGAGCCGGAAGGTCGTCGTCTGGTAGACCTGGTTGATCCAGTTGCCGAACAGAAGATGGGCATGCGAGCGCCAGCGGTTGAGCGGCGCGCGGGTCGGGTCGTTGTCAGGATAATAGGCGTGCGGCAGGCCGGTCTTCACGCCTGCGGCGACGTCGCGGTCGTATTCCTCCTTCAGCGAGGTGGAATCGTACTCGATATGGTTGAACATATAGAGCCTGTTCCCGGCCTTCTCCGCCAGCATGCACGGCCCCGTCACGTCCGATTCCATCAGGAGTTCGAGACCTGATTCCGGCCGGATGTCGGCGGACCGCACTTCCGTCCAGCGCGAGACCGGCACGGCGAAGTCGTCCGAGACGCCCGTCAGGAAGGGCGATGCGGGCGCGTTGTTGCGATGGCGGAACACGCCGAACGCCTTTTCTTCCAGCGCATATTTCGGCAGCTTGTGAAAGTGCCAGGCGGCAGCCATCGCGCCCCAGCAGATGAAGAACGAGGAATGCGCGTTGGTCTTCGTCCAGTCGAGGATGCGCGTCATCTCGGCCCAGTAACCGACTTCCTCGAAGGGCAGCAGCTCGATCGGCGCGCCGGTGACGATGAATCCGTCGAACTTGCGATCACGCACCTCGTCCCACGTCTGGTAGAAAGAGATCAGGTGGTCCTCGGGCGTGTTCTTGGCCTTGTGGTTGGCAATGCGCACCAGCGTCAGCTCGATCTGGAGCGGCGTCGCGCCGATCAGCCGGGCGAACTGCGTCTCGGTGCGGACCTTGTTCGGCATCAGGTTGAGCAGACCGATCTGCAGCGGGCGGATGTCCTGCCGGAGCGCCGTCTGCTCGTCCATGATGGACACGCCCTCGCGCACGAGAATGTCGCGGGCGGGTAGCTGGTCGGGAATCTTGATCGGCATGGCGCACTCCAGAACGCAAGAAACCGGCGGCAGATTCGCGGCCGGTCCGAACGGACTGTGCAAGCGGCCCCTTAGCAATTTTTTTAACGTGGCTGCAAGCCGACCGGCCAAATCACCACGGGTTCACGCGCGCATTTAGGCACACACGCCCTTTGCGTCAATCGCAAAGCTTGGTAGATGGAGCCCGCCTTTCCCAAAGTGGACCCGTCGACATGAATGAGAAGCTTCGCCCGCAGCCCCGCCCCGGCGTCATGAACATTGCAGCCTACGTGCCAGGCAAGCACGGCGACACGTTGAAGGGCAAGGTCCACAAGCTGTCGTCCAACGAAACGCCGCTCGGCGCTTCTCCGGAGGCCATCGACGCCGCCGCGCAGGTGCTCAGCCATGCCGAGCTTTATCCGGACGGTTCGGCCAACGAGCTGCGCCGGGCCATCGCCGAGGTCCACGGCCTCAACGCCGACAACATCCTGTGCTCGAACGGATCGGACGAACTGCTCGGCCTTCTCGCACAGACCTATCTGACGGCCGGCGACGAGGGCATCTTCACCGAGCACGGCTTTCTCGTCTACCGCATCCAGATTCTTGCCTCGGGCGGCGTGCCGGTCGTCGTCAAGGAGACGAACGAGCGCGCGGATGTCGACGCGATCCTCGCCGCCGTCACCGAGCGCACGAAGATCGTGTTCCTTGCCAATCCGAACAACCCGACCGGCACCTACCTGCCGTTCGAGGAAGTGCGCCGGCTCCATGCCGGCCTGCCGTCCCATGTCGTGCTGGTCATCGACGCGGCCTATGCCGAATATGTCCGCCGCAACGACTACGAGTCCGGCATCGAACTCGTCTCGTCGGCGCAGAACGTCGTGATGACGCGCACCTTCTCCAAAATTCACGGCCTTGCCGGGCTTCGCATCGGCTGGATGTACGCCCCGGCCGGCATCATCGACGCCGTCAACCGCGTGCGCGGGCCGTTCAACGTCAACGCGATGGCGATCGCCGCGGGCGCCGCCGCGATCCGCGACCGCAACCATGTCGAGGAGGCCGTCGCCTTCAACGAAGCCTGGCTGCCCTGGGTCGCGGACGAACTGACGCAGATCGGTCTTCGCGTGACGCCGAGCGTCGGCAATTTCGTGCTCATTCACTTCACCGAGACGCGCTCGGCGGAAGCGGCCGATGCGTTCCTCACCGAGCGCGGCTTCATCCTGCGCCGCGTGACGGGCTACGGCTTTCCCAATGCGCTGCGCATGACGATCGGCTCGGAAGAGGCCAATCGCGGCGTCGTCGAGGCGCTGACCGACTTCATGAAGGCGTGACGTGAAACCCCATTTCGACCGCATCGCCTTCATCGGCATCGGCTTGATCGGTTCTTCGCTCGCCCGCGTGGTGCGCCGGGAAGGGCTCGCCGGCCATCTCGTCGTCTCGACCCGCAGCGCAGAGACGCTGGCGCGCGCCGAGGAACTCGGGCTCGGCGACAGCTACACCGTCGATCCGGCCGAGGCCGTGCGCGACGCCGATCTCGTCGTCGTTTCGGTGCCGGTCGGCGCCTCCGAATCCGTCGCGATCGCCATCCGGGATCATCTGAAGCCTGGCGCGATCGTCACCGATGTCGGCTCCACCAAGGCATCCGTCATCGCGCAGATGGCGCCGCACATGCCGGCGGGCGTCCATTTCATTCCCGGCCACCCGCTGGCGGGCACGGAAAAGTCAGGTCCCGACGCCGGCTTTGCCGAACTCTTCGCCAATCGCTGGTGCATCCTCACGCCGCTCGAAGGCACCGACCCTCAAGCGCTGGAGCGTCTCTCCGAGTTCTGGCGCGCCTGCGGCTCCAACATCGACACGATGGACCCGCAGCACCACGACATGGTGCTTGCCATCGTCTCGCATCTGCCGCACATCATCGCCTACAACATCGTCGGCACCGCGGACGATCTGGAAGCGGTGACGAAGAGCGAAGTCATCAAATATTCGGCCTCCGGCTTCCGCGACTTCACGCGCCTCGCCGCCTCCGACCCGACCATGTGGCGAGACGTGTGCCTGCACAACAAGGACGCGATTCTCGAAATGCTGGCCCGCTTTTCGGAGGACCTCGCGTCCCTCCAGCGTGCGGTTCGCTGGGGCGACGGCGACAAGCTGTTCGATCTCTTCACCCGCACGCGGGCGGTGCGCCGCTCGATCATCGATGCCGGCCAGGAAGTCGACGCGCCGGACTTCGGACGGCAGGCGGCGAAGAAAAGCTAGAGCGGCGGCAGCGTTCCAAGGTTCAGGAAGCCGATCGAGACCCTGCCTTTCGATATCCGCATCGGCAGGCTGGGATTGTCTCCGAGCATGGCTGCGCCGGCGACCGCGAGCCGAATCTGGTCTCGCGCGGCCGGAAACAGTTCCGCCATGATCTGCGCGAACACCTGAGGGTTCTCGACCGATAGCGACAGCTCCGCGTCGATCAGCCCGGCTTCATCGGTCGAGAACGGACCTTCCACCCGCGCCGCCGTCTCGTTGCCCGCGGTGCGGATCACCATCGAGTTGACGACCGTTGCGAGGCCGCGCAGCCCGCGCCCTGAAAAGGCCGGTACCGGATCGACGGGAAAATGCAAATCCGCTTCGCCGCTGATCAGCGGCAGCGTGCCTTGGCCCAGCAGGTCGGGATCGAGCGACAGCCGTTCGAAGCGCCAGGCGACGTCCGACCCGGTTCCGGCGGGACGGATGTGAAACTCGGCGCGGTCGGCCGAGGCAGCGGGGCGCTGGCCGGCGGGAGCCGAATCGGGGCCGATGGCAATCTTGTTGGCTTCGACGGACACGATGTCGGGGCGCGGCGAGGCGAGGCGCGAACTTGCCCGCATTTCCTCCCAGCTTACCTCCAGCGCATTGATGCCCGGAAACTCGATGATCGCGGGGCCGTCGAATTCGCCGACGACGCGTTGCGGCTGGTAGACCTGCGCGGCCGAGCGGAAGGCGCCCGCGCGCACGGCGACGCCCGACGGCGCGTCGACATACATGATCGAGCGGCAGAAGAGCCCGATGCGGAACGGGTAGCCGCGGGCCTCGGCATTCTCGCAATTTGCGCGGCGTCCACTGGCATTGAGCGCCGCCACGCGCGCATTCGCCTCAGCCACGAGCCGATCTGCCGCATAATTCCAGCCATAGGTGTAGCCGATGACGACGACGACGATGCCAAGTGCGAGCAGGATGATGCGGCGGGAATATCCCGATCCGCCGGATTGTCTTGACGCCATGCCCCGTGCCTCGCTACCCCGGTCCGGTCGGATCGACCGGCGTTCGAACTAAACTGACGGCGATATGGGCGATTTTTGGGTCTTTGGCTACGGCTCGCTGATGTGGCGACCGGGCTTTGCGCATACGGAGACGCATCGGGCGCGGCTGCACGGCTATCGCCGGGCGTTGTGCGTGCGCTCCTTCGTCCATCGCGGCACGGAGGAGCGGCCGGGTCTCGTGCTCGGGCTCGACCGCGGCGGCTCGTGCATCGGCATGGCGTTTCGCGTGCCCGAAGCGCTGCACGCGGAGGTGATCGACTATCTTCGCGCGCGCGAACTCGTCACCAACGTTTATCTGGAACGACGCCTGCCGGTCAGGCTGGAAGGCGGACCGGTCGTCGAGGCGGTGACCTATGTCGTCGACCGCGCGCACCAGCAATATGCCGGCCGGATCGACGCAGAGGAGGCAGCGCGCGCGGTGGGCGGCGCGGTCGGGAAGTCGGGACCGAACGAGGAATACGTCCTCAACACGGTCGCGCATCTCGAAGCGCTCGGCATTCGCGATCACTGGCTGGAAAGCGTCGCCGCGAAAATCAGCTAGCCTTGCGCGGCGCCGGCTCGACGCCGAGCGCCTTCAGGCGGTCGAGCGCGGTCGGCGGCAAGGGCGGGCCGGAGGGATCGCGCGCGACCTCGACCAGAAGCTCGTCGCAGGCAGCTTCCGTCTCGCGGACCAGCCGTTCGAGAAACACCTGCTTTTCGAGCCCTGGCTCGATCGGCGGCAGGAACTTCGCGCGGATGGTGCCGGGATGGCGCAGGAACTTGCGGCGCGGCCAGTAGAGCCCCGCCACATGCGCGACCGGCACGACCGGCACGTTGAGGGCGGCGTAGAGTTCGGCGATGCCATATTTGTAGGCCGGTTCGGCGCCCGGCGCCCGGCGCGTGCCTTCGGGATAGATGATCAACTGGCGGCCGTCCGCCATGCGCTCGCGCGCCACCCGCACCGCCTGTTTCAGCGCCTTGGAGCGGCTGCCGCGGTGGATCGGGATCATCTTCATCTTGCCGACATACCAGCCGAAGAGCGGTATCCACATGAGTTCCCGCTTCAGGATGTAGACCGGGTCCGGCATGTAGGGAAAGAACGCGATCGTGTCCCAGAAGGACTGGTGCTTGGGCGCGAGGATGTAGCCGCCTTCCGGCAGGTTCTCGAGCCCCTCGATCTTCCGATCCGTGCCGGCGATCACCTTCATCAGCCACATGCTGGTGTGCGACCATGTACGCGGCACGAACCAGGCGAGATGGCGCGGCAGGAAGAAGTATATCGGCGTCCAGACGATCATCTGGACGATCAGGCTCGCATAGAAGGCCACGTTGAAGGCCAGCGAACGGATTTGCAGCATCAGGCAGGCTCGCGTCGGAATGGACCGTCGCTGGTTACACGATGAGGCGTCAAAGGGAAACGCCCTATCGCTCGACCGGGCCGTTGCCCGCACCCGCCTCGACGATCACCGCCGGCACGTCGCCCGAGCGCGACGGCATCACCGTCGTGCGGGCGAGGGCGGCGAGGTATTTGGTGTACTCGGTGAAGAGCACCCGCAGCGCATTGCGGCTCGCCAGCCACTGGCCGCCGTCGAGCCGGTTGGTGACGACCGGATAAGGCGTCAGCCGCGCGTTCTGCAGCGCGTGGCTCATTTCGAGCAGGCTGCGCGGCATATGGTAGTTGTTGGTCACGACGATGGCGCTGCGAAAGGCGTTCTGCTCCAGCCATTTGGCGCTTTCGGCGGCATTGCCGATCGTGTCGAGCGCATCGCGGTCGATGTCGACGCAGCAGGTGAAAAGGTCCTCATTGGCACCGGTGGCACGCTGGATGTCGAGCGGGCGGGCGACGGGATTGACGCCGGAGATCAGGAGCCGCTGGCCCCGTCCTTCCTGGAGAAGCTGCACCGCCGCGTCGAGCCGGGCAAAGCCGCCGGTCAAGACGATGATCGCATCCGCGCTGCCCGGATCGCTCGGTGTTTCCAGCCGGCCAACATGGGTGGCGAAGACCAGGAAGCCGCCGGAAAAGACGAAGCCGAGGCAAAGAACCACGATGATCGCGACGCGAAACGTCGCCGGCAGGCCCCGCCTTCCGGTTTCGCGCTCAAATCCCCGCGCGCTCGTTCCTCGCATGTTCTTCAGCACCAGATAATGTCGCCCATCGTTACGCGGCGAAGAGACCCATGGGTAGTGCCTTTAAACGCATGAACACACAAAACATTTCCATTCGTCGCGCGCGAATTCAGTCGTGCTGGCGCCCGTCGAGTTCGGAAAGATATGCGGCGACGGTGAAATGGGTGGTGGCGGCTGTCAGGATCGTGACGGTTGCGGCGACCAGCGCGACGCCCGCATAGCCCGTCAGACCGATGGCGAAATTGCCGAACAGGGCCGCGGCCTGGTCGCCCTGCGGCGTCGCCAGATTGGCCGACGACCAGAGCGAGAACCCGACGAAGACAACGATGGCCGCAACGCCGCCGATCGCAGCGCCTTTCAGGCCCGTCAGGAGAAAATGCTGGCGGAACTCGCGGGCGATGAAGCGGGCCTCGGCGCCGACGAAATGCAGCACCTCGATGATGTGCCCGTTGCCGTCCATCGCGCCTCGCGTCGCGAAGACGACGGTCAGCACCGTCGCCGCCAGCATCAGGCCGAGGATTGCGATGCCGATCGCGACCGTCGTGCGGGCCATGGCGACGAGCCGGTCGGCCCAGGTGCGATGGTCGTCAAGCGCGGCGCCCGGCACCTGTTCGGCCAGAAGCGCGCGCATGGTGGCGAAATCGGGCGGCGTCGAAGGATCGATGGTGACGATGACGAGGCGCGGGACGGGCAGTTCGTCGAGGTCGAGCCCGGTGCCGAGCCAAGGCTCGAGCAGGCGGGCGGTCGCGTCCTCGTCGACGATCGAGGCGCTGCGCACGCCGGCAAAGCCCGCCGCCAGTCCTTGCGCCGCAACGAGCGCCCTGTCCATGTCCACGCCGTCGCCTGGCTTGATCTGGATCGTCGCCTCGCGGGAGATCTCCGTCTGCCAGGCCGCCGAGGAATCGCGCACCAGCGTCACCGCGCCGAGCGTCAGGCAGGACAGGAACGTCATGATCGCGATCACGACGACGAGCGCGGTGCCGGCGACGTTCTGTGCCGGGACGATCGGTGTCAGCGCGCGCCGGGCGGTACGGGCGGGCAGGGCGGGGGCGTGCTCGGCGATCTCAGTCATAGATGTCGAGCCTGCCGCCGGTCAGCACCATGCGCCGCGCGTCGACCTGGTCCATCAGGGTCAGGTCGTGGGTGGCGATGACAACGGCCGTGCCGAGCCGGTTCAGTTCCATGAACAGCCGCAAAAGCCGACGCGCCAGCGGCGGATCGACATTGCCGGTCGGCTCGTCGGCCAAAAGCACGTCGGGCTGCTCGATCAGGGCGCGGGCGATGGCGGCGCGCTGCTTCTCGCCGCCCGAAAGAACCGGCGGCAGCACGTGCATGCGCTCGCCAAGCCCGACCCATTTCAAAAGTTCGATCACGTCCTGACGATAGCTCGCCTCGTCCCGCCCGCGCACGCGCAGCGGCAGCGCGACGTTCTCGTAGGTCGTCAGATGGTCGAGCAGGCGGAAATCCTGGAACACGACGCCGATGCGCCGGCGCATCAAGGGCAGTTCGCGCGGCGAGATGCGCGCGCGGTCCTTGCCGAAGACCGAAATCAACCCGCGCGTTGGCTTCAGCGACATGAAGAGGAGGCGCAGGAGCGTCGTCTTGCCGGCCCCCGAGGGCCCGGTCAGGAACTGGAACGAGCGCGGCGGCACCTGAAACGAGACGTCGCGCAGCACTTCCGTGCCCATTCCGTAGCGCAAGCCGACATTTTCGAACTGAATCACCGCACCGACCTTCACCGGAATCACGAACCACGCACAGCCAGGCCCCGGACGACCTTGGTCCGCTATGGTTAACGAGGCGTTAAGAATCCTCCGGCATGCAGGGTCCCCGAGCGAAGCCTTAACCATTTGCGCTTAAAGCCGGTCGGATCAATGTCGCAGGAGATGAACGCGCAGATGCAGGGCGTTCCCGATCAGCCAAGGCTCGTCGCGGGCGAGGTCATGCCCGCCGAAGCGCCCAAGCGCGCCGATCCGCCGCACGCATCCCCGAACGATCCGGTCCCACCGGCGCGGCGCTTTTCAGGGTTCGGCGCGCATGAGCACAGCCGCGCCAAGGCCGGTCCAGTTCTCTTCTGGTCGACGGTCCTGCTCTCCACCTTCCTCGTATTCTGGGTCGCGGGCGGCCATCGCATGGTGCTCGATCCGCTCGCCGAGACGATCCGCAATTCGCCGGCGCAGGCGTTGCAGATCGAAGGCGTCGCGAGCCGCATCGAGCGGCGCGAAGGGCGCGCCTTTCTCGTCGTCGACGGCGCGGCGCGCAACAATGGCAGGGAGGCGCTGGCGCTGCCCTCCATCGTCATCTCGGTCGCCGAGACCGACGGGCCGACGCTGCGCTATCATCTGGCGACGAATCAGGCCGTATTGGCGCCCGGGCAGGCCCACGCGTTTTCAAGCCGCCTCGACGCGCCCCGAAACGGCGTCGCGTCGGTAACGATCACTTTTCAGGAAGGAAGCCGCTAATGCCCGTCGTCCGCGGCAAGGATATCGAAGTTCTCTACTCCGCCTCCGCGATCGCGCGGCGCAATCTGGAACTCGCCAAGGAGATCGCCGAGCGTCACTATGACGATCTCCTGGTGATCTCCATTCTCAAGGGCTCGTTCATCTTCGCGGCGGACCTGATCCGCGCGATGCACGACACCGGCCTATCGCCGGAAGTCGAGTTCATCTTCATCTCCAGCTATGGCGCGGGCACGACCAGCGGCGAAGTGCGCGTCCTGCGCGACATCGACAACGAGGTCGCCGGGCGCGACGTTCTCCTGATCGACGACATTCTCGAATCGGGCAAGACGCTGAAATTCACGCGCGAACTGATGCTGTCGCGCGGCGCCAAGAGCGTGTCGATCGCCGTCCTCCTCGACAAGACGATGCGCCGCCAGACCGACCTCGACGCCGATTTCACCGGCTTCGAATGCCCGGACTATTTCGTCGTCGGCTACGGCATGGACGTCGCGCACGCATTTCGCGAACTGCCCTTCGTGGGCGTAGTCAAGGGAGATGCCGAATGAAGCGCATTCTCGTCGTCGAGGACGATGCCTCGGTGCGCACCTTCACAGCGCGGGCGCTTTCCGTCGACGGCCATCAGGTCGAGATGGCGGAGGACGGCATGGAAGGACTGGAGATCATCACGCGCGACGCGGGCGGTTTCGATCTGATCCTCTCCGACATCCGCATGCCGGCTATGGACGGCATCGAGATGGCGAAGGAAGCGAAGGCCTCGTTCCCCTCGCTGCGCATCCTGTTGATGACCGGCTTTGCCGACCAGCGCGAGCGCGCGAGCGATCTCGAACAGGTGGTGATCGATGTTGTCGACAAGCCGTTCACGCTCGCCGACATCCGATCGGCGGTGTCGCGCGCGCTGACGCACTGATTCAGCGCATTTCCAGCAGCCGTTCGAGGTAGTCGCGCTCCAGTTCCGGGCTGAGCGCGTTGCCCAGCCGCTCGCGGATCGCCTCCAGGATGCGACGCGCCCGCTGGACGTCGATCTCGTCGGGCACGCGCACCGTGTCGCCGAAATCGGGTCCGGTCGTCGCGCGGGGGCGACCGAGCGGATCGCGGTCGGCGCCCTGACGGCTGCGCCCGCCGGGCTGCTGGCCGCCGCCTTCGCCTTCCATCGCCTGCTGCATCTGCTGCATCATGTCCTGCGCGCCGCGGCGCAGCGCTTCGAGCGCCTGGCCCTGTTCGCCGACGGCCCTCTCGCCCTGGCCTTCGCCAAGCGATTCGCCTGCCTGGCCCATCGCCTCGCCGGACTCGGAAAAGCCTTCGCCAGGCTCCATGCCCATGCCTTCGAGCGCTTCCATCATCGCTTCGAGGTCCTGCCGGAGCTGGCCCTGGCCCTCCTGCAACTGGCGCATCGCCTCGGCAAAGTCTTCGGGCGACATCTGGCCGCCTTCGCCCTGCTCCCCCTGCTGACCCGGCTGCTGCTGACCCTGCTGGCCTTGCTGCATCTGGAACGTCTCGTTCATCAGCTCCTGCTGGCGGCGCATGATCTCGCCGAGCTGATCCATCTGCTGGCGCATCTCGCTCTGCTCGCCGCCCTGCTGCTGTTGCTGGCGGCCGGCCTGCAGATTGTTCATCATGTCCTGAAGCTGCGAAAGCAGTTGCTGCGCCTCGTCGCGCGCGCCGGACTTCGCCAGTTCCTCGATCTGGTCCATCATCCGTTCGAGGTCGCTCTGGCGCATTTCCTGCCCGTTCTGGGGCATGGGCATGGCCTGCTCGGGATTCTGCATGGCGCGTTCGGCGAATTCGCGCAGGAATTCCTGCATCGCCTCGCGCAATTCGGCCATAAGCTGCTCGATCTCCTCGTCCGAAGCGCCTTCCTCCAGCGCCTTGCGCAATGCTTCCTGAGCCATGCGCAGGCGACGTTCGGCGTCGGTCAGCGAGCCGTCCTCGATTGTGACCGCGATCTCCCAAAGATAATCGACGACGCCGCGCAACTGGTCATCGCTCGACGCCTCGTCGAGACGCGCCCGCGCGGCAACGATGCCCAGATAGTGCGTCAGTTCGGGGATCGTGTCCTCGGGCCGGAGAGTGATCGCGTCCATCAGATCGAGCACGCGCTGCCTGGCATTCGCGTCGAGCGCGAGAAGCTGGCGCTGTTCGACCAGCGCCAAAGCGAGCGGGTTGGTGAAGGGGCGTTCGGGCAGGGTGAAGCGCTCGACGTCGCTCAGCCCCGTCTGGCCTGCGCCGTCCTCGGCTTCCAGCGTCAGGTCGACAAGCGTTCCCGCCCACGGATGCTCGGTCAGGTCGCGCGAGGTACGCGCGACGATCTCGTCGCCGCGCCGGCGGGGCAGGGTGAGGCGCATTTCCGGCGCATCATAGAGCGGGCGCGCGCCCGGTGCCGGATCGGCAGGCGCGAACAGGGCCTGCGCCGAAACGGTGCCGTAGTCGTCCTCGATTTCATAGGTCAGTTGGAGTGCGCCGTTGACGGCCCGCGTCGGCTCCTCGGCAAATCGGATCTGGGGGGCTGCGTCGGGGGTGACGGTGAACGACCAGTTGACGATCTCCTCGCCTTCCGCGTCCCGGCGCAGCGACAAAAGCCCGTCGGCCGCGAGGGGACCGGAAAACTGGCTCACCGCCTGCGCTGCGCCTGCCCGGCTCGATGCGGTGACCGGCGCCGTCGGCGCAGTGGGCTCAAAGGCCGTTTCCTCGGCGGTGTGCGCGTCGAGATAGCTCAGCGCCTCGGCGCCGGTGCCGCCGGTCACACGCACGGCGACGATAGAGCCTTCTGGAACGGTGAAGAGGCTCTGCGCCCGGTTGGCGTCGGCGGTCATGTAGAGCGGCGCCTTGCCGGTATAGGCCGGCGGCGTCACCCAGGCGTCGATGCGCGGTGGGATGATTTGAGGACCTGCAGCAGCCCGGAAACCGTCCGTCAGCGAACCGCCGCCCGGCCCAAGCGAGAAAGCGAAGGCGACCACGAAGAGAAGCGGCGCGACGGCGCGCAACGCCCAGGGGTCGCGATCGGGAATGCCGGTGCGCGGAAGTTCGCCCTTCAGGCCCTTCAGGTCGCCGGCGAGACGCCTGCGATGTTCCTGCCAGAGGGCAGCGGCAAACGGGTCGTCCCTGCCGGCAAGCTTGTCGTCCTGGCTGCGCAGCGGCGCATGCCGCAGCGCGTTGGACGTCTCGATCCGACGATCGATCTCAGCGGCGGTCGGATTGCGGAACAGCCGTAGCGGCCACATTGCGACAAGAGCCACCACCGCGAACGATGCGACGAGCCCGAGCCGCGGCCAGTCCGGCAGAATGCGGAAGACGCCGAGCCACGACAGGCTGACGAACAGCGAGACAACGACGCAGAGCGGCAGCAGGAGGGGCCACAGACGCTCGACGAGCATCGACGCGCGTGTCGAGACGCGGGTGCGACGCAGGCCGACGATCGGGCCGCTCTTGAGAAAATCGCTTAGTCGTTTGAGGTCAATGGCCATCAGCCGTCCGCTTCATCCGCGTTCCTGGCGGTATCGGTGTCAGGATAACAGCAAACGCGGCGAAGGCGAGGCCGGCCACCAAATCGTGAAACCGGCCCGCGGGTCGTTCAGAGCCAGTCGGGGATTGAATCGAGGCCGATTAGTTCGTCATAGGTCGGGCGCGGGCGAACGACGTGGAATCGGTCGCCGGACACCAGCACTTCGGGCACGAGGAGGCGCGTGTTGTAGGTGCCCGCCTGCACGGCGCCATAGGCACCCGCAGTCGACACGCAGATCAGGTCGCCCGCCTTCATCTTCGGCAAGTCGCGGTCATGACCCAGATAATCCCCCGTCTCGCAGACCGGGCCGACGATGTCGACATTCATGCGCGGCGCGTCCACCGGTTGTTCGACCACCGGGCGGATGTCGTGGAAGGCGTCGTAGAGCGTCGGGCGGATCAGATCGTTCATCGCCGCATCGACGATCAGGAAGTTCTTGGCGTCGCCTTCCTTCAGATGGACGACCTGGCTGACCAGAATGCCGGCATTGCCGGCGATCAGCCGGCCGGGCTCGAAGATCACCTTGAGGCCGAGCGGCTTCAGCCGGCGGCGTACCATCTCGGCATAGGCGTCTGGCAGCGGCGGCGGGGCGTTGTCGATCCGGTAGGGAATGCCGAGCCCGCCGCCGACATCGATATGCTCGATCGCATGGCCGTCCGCCTGCAACTGGCCGACGAGTTCGACCATCAGCGCGATGGCATCGTCGAAGGGCTGCAATTCGGTGATCTGGCTGCCGATATGGGTGTCGACGCCGACGATCTTGAGCCCCGGCAACGCGGCCGCGCGCGCGTAGGCCTCGCTTGCCCGCGCGAGCGCGATACCGAACTTGTTCTCGGCCTTGCCGGTCGAAATCTTCTTGTGGGTCTTTGCATCGACGTCGGGGTTGATGCGCAGCGAGATCGGCGCGACCTTGCCCGCCGCCTGCGCGCGTTCCGACAGAAGTTCCAGCTCGGGTTCGGATTCGACGTTGAAGCAGTGGATGCCGGCCTGAAGCGCGAAGTCCATCTCGCGCGCGGTCTTGCCGACGCCTGAAAAGACGATCTTCTCGGCCGGAATGCCCGCGGCGAGCGCGCGGCGCAATTCGCCTTCGGAGACGACGTCGGCGCCGGCGCCGAGCTTTGCCAGCGTCTTCAGAACCGCCTGGTTGGAGTTCGCCTTCATCGCGTAGCAGACGAGCGCGTCCATGTCGGCGAAGGCGTTTGCGAAGACGGTGTAGTGGCGTTCCAGCGTCGCGGTCGAATAGCAGTAGAAGGGCGTGCCGACTTCCGCCGCGATGTCGAGCAGCGAGACTTCTTCGGCGTGGAGGACGCCGTTCCTGTGTTCGAAATGGTTCACGGGCGCGGCTGTCTAAAGGAGGCTGTCGAGGATGAACGGACGATCGCGGACAGGCCGTTCGGGCTGCGGTGGCACGGGGCTCACATCGTTGTCGATCGCTTCCTGACGCGCCTCGACTGCGGCCTCGTAAGGCGTGTCGAGCGGCCCGCGCCGCCCGCAGGCGGCGACGCTCATGGCGATGGCCGTCAGGAGCGCGACGGATACGAAAAGTCTGCCAGATGCCATGAAGCCCGTCCGGATCGATGCGATTTGAGTTTCGTCTTTAGCGGCTTTTGCGCTTCGTTGCATCCTGTTTCAGGCGCTTCGTCCAGTAGCGGATCTGGCGGCGCACTTCCTCCGGGGCGGTGCCGCCGAAGGAGGTGCGGCTCTTCACCGAGGCCTGAACGGAGAGCACCTGGAAGATGCCGTCGGTGATGCGCTCGTCGATCGATTTGAGCTCGTCGATGGTCAGCCGGTCGAGCGTCACCTTGCGGCTTTCGGCGAGCGCCACGGCGCGGCCGGTGACGTGATGCGCCTCGCGGAAGGGCAGGCCCGCCTCGCGCACCAGCCAGTCGGCAAGGTCGGTGGCGGTCGAGTAACCGGCGCCGGCGGCCTTCTTCATCGCCGCGGTCTGGATCGTCATGTCGGCGATCATTCCGGTCATCGCCGCGATCATCAGGTCGAGCGTCTCGGCCGCGTCGAAGACGGCCTCCTTGTCTTCCTGCATGTCCTTGGAATAGGCGAGCGGCAGGCCCTTCATCACCGTCAGGAGCGCGATCATGTGGCCGTTGATGCGGCCGGTCTTGGCGCGGATGAGTTCGGCGGCGTCCGGGTTCTTCTTCTGCGGCATGATCGAGGAACCGGTCGAGAACTGGTCCGACAGGCGCACGAAGCCGAATTGCGGCGTCGACCAGATGACGATCTCTTCGGCGAGCCGCGACAGATGCGTCGCGCAGATCGAGGCAGTGGAGAGGAATTCGAGCGCGAAGTCGCGGTCGGACACGGTGTCGATCGAGTTGCGCGTCGGCTCGCGGAAGCCGAGCGCCTTCGCCGTCATCGCGCGGTCGATCGGAAAGCCGGTGCCGGCCAGCGCGGCCGCGCCGAGCGGGCTCTCGTCCATGCGTTCGATCGCGTCGCGCACGCGCGACAGATCGCGGCCGAACATCTCGACATAGGCCATGCAGTGATGGCCGAAGGTGACCGGCTGGGCGGTCTGAAGATGGGTGAAGCCGGGCATGACGGTCGCGGCGTGCTCTTCCGCACGCCTCAGGAACGTCTCGATCAGGCCGACGAGCGCTGCGTCTGTGCGCTGCAGCTCTTCCTTGACCCAGAGGCGGAAATCCGTCGCCACCTGGTCGTTGCGCGAGCGCGCGGTGTGGAGCCGTCCGGCGGCCGGGCCGATCAGGTCGGCGAGCCGCGCCTCGACATTCATGTGGATGTCTTCGAGCCGGGCGGAGAATTCGAACGTGCCGGCCTTGATCTCGCCGAGGATCTGGTTCAGCCCTTGCGCGATCTTGTCGCGGTCAGCGGCCGAAATGATGCCGGTTTCGGCCAGCATGTCGGCCTGCGCGAGCGAGCCGCGGATATCCTGCGCGTACAGCTTCCTGTCGAAGCCGATCGAGGCGTTGATCGCTTCCATGATGGCGGCGGGACCCGAGGCAAATCGTCCGCCCCACATCTGGTTGCTAGCCTTCTTTTCGCTCATCGTGATATCCGAATCCCCGGAGATAGACATATGACTGATGGCAAATCGAACCTTCCGGCGGGCCGGCTGATCGGGATCGCGGCCGTCGCCGGCGTTCTTGCCGGTGCGCTCGGCGTATACGTGATGGGCGGCCCCTCTGGCAACAATGCGCCGATGGTGGCGGGCGCCGCGCCCGACCCTGAGGCCATCGCCGCCTGCAAGGCGAAGACCGAGGCGGTCGCTGCCATCGACCCGCTGATCACCGGCGAGGTGGCGGCGATGCTGCCGGCCGATCCGCCGCGCCTCGTCTCGGACATCGCGTTCAATGATCCGAACGGCCAGCCGATGCGGCTTTCTGATCTCGGCAAGGTGACGCTGGTCAATCTCTGGGCGACATGGTGCGCACCGTGCCGCGAGGAAATGCCGGCGCTCAACCAACTCCAGGCCGAGTTGGGCGGCGAGGATTTCGAAGTCGTCGCGGTCAACATCGACACCGGCGATGACACCAAGCCCAAGGCGTTCCTCGAGGAGACCGGCGTCGACCGTCTTGCCTACTATCGCGACAACACGCTCGGTCTCTTCAACGATCTGAAACGGCGCAACCTCGCCGTCGGCCTGCCGGTGACGCTGCTCGTCGATGCTGAGGGCTGCCTCCTCGGCCACATGAACGGCCCGGCCGAATGGGCGAGCGAGGATGCCAAGAGGCTGATTGAAGCAGCGATGTAACCCCCTCGGGGGTCATCCCGGAGCGGCGCAGCGCGTCAGCGTTGCGTCGAATCCGGGACCCATTCCGTGCCGTCGACCTCACGGAATGGGTCCCGGCTCTCATCTCGTTTCGCTCGATTTCGGTCGGGATGACGCGTGAGGGAGCACATGAGCAAAAGGGCGCCTCGCGGCGCCCTTTTTCAGTTTCAGTGCCTTGCCCGGGATATGCGCTCGGGGATCAGCCCGCGCGGGCTGAAGCGCAGGCACAGGAGCAGGATCAGGCCCATCATCAGCGGCCGCATATAGGGTGCGGCGTCGACGAGTTGCGCCCGAACCGGGTTCGAGGCGTCCATGCCCGAGGTCAGGACCGACATCACCCAGCCGCCGACCGGTTCGGCCTCGACCCAGACGAACCAGATCAGGAAGCCGCCCAGCACCGCGCCCCAATTGTTGCCGGAGCCGCCGACGATCACCATCACCCAGATCAGGAAGGTGAAGCGCAGCGGCTGGTACTGGCCGGGCGTGAACTGGCCGTCAAGCGTCGTCAGCATGGCGCCGGCGATGCCGACCACCGCCGAGCCGAGGATGAAGACCTGGAGATGGCGCCGGGTCACGTCCTTGCCCATCGCTTCGGCCGCGTCGCGATTGTCGCGGATCGCGCGCATCATGCGGCCCCAGGGCGAATTGAGCGCGCGCTCGGCCAGAAACATGATGATGATCAGCACGATGGCGAACAGGATCGCGTAGGAGAGCCGCACATAAAGCGCCGAGGCGAAGATCGGGTTCAGGTTCAGCGTCGTCGCCAGGTCGAGGAACCACGGTGCCTGCTGCAATTGCACCTCGTAGGCGACGGGGCGCGGCAGGCCCGAGACGTTCTTGACGCCGCGGGTCAGCCATTCCTCGTTGCGCAGGACGGCGATGATGATCTCCGAAATGCCGAGCGTGGCGATCGCGAGGTAGTCGGCGCGGAGTCCGAGCGCGATCTTGCCCACCATCCAGGCCGCGCCCGCGGCAAAGACGCCGCCGACGAGCCAGGAGAAGACGATCGGCAGGCCGAGGCCGCCCAGATAGCCGGTGCGGGCCGCATCATAGCCCTCGATCGCGGCGACGGCCGGATCGAAGAAATGACGGATGACGAAATAGCCTGCCACCGCGATCAGGATCGCGACGAAATTGCCCTTTTTGCCGTGGATGTTCTTGCGGGCAAGGACGATCAGGCCGACCGTGCCGACCAGCGCGACGATCGTCAGGCCGATGCCCGTCCCGCCTGCCTCCCATGCGCCGGGAACGGGCGGCATGGAGACGACGATGCCGGCGAGGCCGCCGAGCGCCGCAAAGCCCATGATGCCGACATTGAAGAGGCCGGCATAGCCCCACTGGATGTTCACGCCCAGCGCCATGATCGCCGAGATCAGGCACAGATTGAGGATCGTGAGGCTGAGCGTCCAGCTCTGCCCGAAGCCGACGAGCAGCAACAGGCCCGCCATGATCGAATAAAGGACGATGATGCGGTTTCGATTGCTCACAGCACTCTCCCCCGGAAAATGCCCGTCGGTCTAATCAACAGGACGATGACGAGGATCACGAAGGAAATCGCGAACTTGTATTCGGTCGACAGAAGCTGGACCAGCCCGTCGGGCGCAAAGCCCATATATTCGAGCACCCGCTTGTAGGCATAGGTCAGCGTCACCTCCGAGAAGGCGACGACGAACCCGCCGGCGATGGCGCCGATCGGTTGTCCGATGCCGCCGACGATGGCGGCCGCGAACATCGGCAGCAGGAGCTGGAAATAGGTGAAGGGGCGGAAGCTTTTGTCGAGGCCGTAGAGCACGCCGGCGATCGTTGCCAGCGCCGCCGCGATCACCCAGGTGACGCGAACCACCTTGTCGGGATCGATGCCCGAGAGCAGCGCCAGATCCTCATTGTCCGAATAGGCGCGCATGGCCTTGCCGGTGCGCGAATAGGTGAGGAACCAGAACAATGCGACGACCACGACGACCGCCACGATGACGGTGATCGCGACCGGCAGGCGGATCGCCAGCCCCTCCGCAAGCCCCGTCCACTCGCGGAACTCGCGGACGGTGATCAGGAAGCGCTCGCCATCGGCGAAACGCTGCTCGTTCGGCCCGATGATGAGGCGGACGATGCCGTTGAGGATGAACATGACGCCGACCGACGCCATGACCAGCACGATCGATGCGGATCGCTGCTGGCGATAGAAGCGGAAGACCGTCCGGTCGATGATCAGCGCCATGATGACGGCGCCGATGATGCCAATGGGGAGCGCCAGCAGCGCCGTCGGCAACGGCCCGAGCGTGACCCCCATCGAGATCAGCCACCAGGTCACCAGAATGGTGATCATGGTGCCGAACGCCATCAGGTCGCCATGGGCGAAGTTGGAGAAGCGCAGGATGCCGAAGACCAGCGTGATGCCGAGCGCGCCGAGCGCGAGCTGCGCGCCATAGGCGAGGCCCGGCAGGAACACGAAGTTGGCAAACATGACGAGGGCGTTGAGAAAGTCCATCGTCAACCTCCCAGGAACGAGGCGCGAACCTCGGGATTGGCGAGAAGGGCTTCGCCGGTGTCGGTGAAGCGGTTTCGGCCCTGGACGAGCACATAGCCGCGATCGGCGATGGCGAGCGCCTGGCGCGCGTTCTGCTCGACCATCATCACGGCGATGCCGGTGGCGGCAACGTCGAGAATGCGGTCGAAGAGTTCGTCCATGACGATCGGCGAAACGCCGGCCGTCGGCTCGTCGAGCATCAGCACGGAGGGCTGCGTCATCAGTGCGCGGCCGACGGCCACCTGCTGGCGCTGGCCGCCCGACAGTTCGCCGGCCGGCTGCCTGCGCTTTTCCTTCAGGATCGGGAACAGGTCGAAGACCTGCGCCATCGTGTCGGAAAAGTCGTCCTTGCGGATATAGGCGCCCATTTCCAGGTTTTCCTGGACGGTCATCGTGACGAAGACGTTCGAGGTCTGCGGCACGAAGCCCATGCCGGCCACGACGCGGTCCTGCGGCGAAAGCTTGGTGATGTCCTTTTCACCGAGGCGCACCTGGCCCTCGCGCAGTCCCAGCATCCCGAACATCGCCTTCATCGCGGTCGACTTGCCAGCACCGTTGGGGCCGACGATGACTGCGATTTCGCCCTTGTCGACGGCGATGGTGCAGGAGTGGAGAATGTCCGCGCCGCCGTAGCCGCCGGTCATGTTCTCGCCGATGAGGAAGCTCATGCGGCACCTCCCTGCTTCGCCTTGGGCGGCCGTTGCTTGAGGCCGGTGCCGAGATAGGCCTCGATGACCTGCTCGTTGGCCTTGACCTCGTCGACCTTGCCCTCGACCAGCACGCGGCCCTCGGCCATGACGATCACCGGGTCGCAGAGGCGGCCGATGAAGTCCATGTCGTGCTCGATCATGCAGAACGTGTAGCCGCGCTCCTTGTTGAGCCGCACGATGGCGTCGCCCAGCGTGTTCAGGAGCGTGCGGTTGACGCCCGCGCCGACCTCGTCGAGGAACACGATCTTGGCGTCGACCATCATGGTGCGGCCGAGTTCCAGAAGCTTCTTCTGGCCGCCTGAGAGGTTTCCGGCAAGTTCGTCGGCGACGTGGCTGATTTCGAGAAACTCGATCACCTCGTCGGCGCGCTTTCGAACCTCGGCCTCGCGCTCGCGCACCTTGGAGGGGCGCAGCCACACATCGACCAGCGTCTCGCCGGGCTGCGCGGGCGGCACCATCATCAGGTTTTCGCGCACCGTCAGCGTCGAGAATTCGTGGGCGATCTGGAAGGTGCGCAGAAGCCCCATGTGGAAGAGCTCGTGCGGCGGCATTCCGGTGATGTCCTGGCCGTCGAGCCAGACCTTTCCGGAGGTGGGTTTGTAATGGCCTGCGATCACGTTGAAGAGCGTCGTCTTGCCGGCGCCATTCGGGCCGATCAGGCCCGTGATGGAGCCCTTGGCGATTTCGATGCTTGCGCCATCGACCGCCTTGATGCCTCCAAAGTGCATATGCAGATCGTCTACCTTGATCATGCAATTCCCCTCGGCCGAGGTTTTTCTTGATTGTGCCGTCGTGAGAGGGGCTCGCATCCGCGGGGCGAGCCTTGCAGCGCGCATGCGCTCCGGCTGTCGCCTCGGTTCCTGACGCCTCTCCTCGTCGGATCTGCAGGGCCACGGCCTGACGCCCCGCAATTCGTGGGAGCGCCAATAGCGAGTGCAAACGTAAAAGTCGAGTGCGCGACCCAAACACACCCGTGGGTGCGACCATTTTGAACGAAAATGGCCCGGCGAGGTCGTCGCCGGGCCATAATCTTACACGACCGCCGTCAGATCAGCGATAGCCGACCGTCTTGAACTCGCCGCCTTCGACGACGTATTCGCGGTAGGTGCCAGCGGCTTCGCCGGGGCCGATCAGCTCGACATTGGTGACGCCGACATAGTCGACATCGCCGCCGTCCTTGAGGATCTGCAGGCCCTTGGCCAGTTCACCCGGAAGGATCGGCTCGCCGGGGCCGTTGGCGACTTCGAGAAGCGCGTCCCGGATGGCGGTGCGGTCGGCGGAGCCGGCCTTCTGGATGGCGAGTGCGATCAGCGCGCCGGCGTCGTAGCTTTCACCGGTGTAGGAGCTGGTCGGGTCGATGTCGGCTTCGCCCGCGATGGTCGCGAACATCTCCGAGCCTTCGCCTTCGGCGCCCGGCAGAACGCCGATCGTGCCTTCGAGGTCGTCGCCGATGGCGTCGATCAGGCTCTGGCCGTACATGCCGTCGCCGAGCGCGAAGCGATCGAACGCGCCGGTGTCGACCGCCGAGCGGATGATGCCGACGCCGCCCTGGTCGACATAGCCGAGGACGACGAGAACGTCGCCGCCGGCAGCGGCGAGTGCGCCGACTTCGGCCGAGTAGTCGCCCTTGCCGTCGTCATGCGGGGCTGCGATCGTGACCGAGCCGCCGGCCGCCTCGAAGGCGGCGACGAAGGCGTCGGAGAAGCCCTTGCCGTAGTCGTTGTTGGTGTAGGAAACGGCGACCGAGGTGATGTCCTGCGAGGTCAGGACTTCCGTCAGCACTTCACCCTGGCGCGCATCGGAAGGCGCGGTGCGGAAGAAGTAGTCGTTGTCCTCGATGGTCGAGAGCGCCGGCGAGGTGGCCGAGGGCGAGACCATGACGAGGCCGTTCGGCACGGCGACGCCGTTGGCGATGCCGATCGTCACGCCCGAGCAGTCGGCGCCCATGATCGCGGCGACGTTGTCGGTGGTGACGAGGCGTTCGGCGGCGGCCGTCGCGGCGGCGTTGTCGATGCAGGTCGAGTCCGCGCGGACCGGCTTCAGCGTCGCACCGTCGAGCAGAAGGCCGCTCTCGTTGACTTCATTGAAGGCGAGCTCGGCGCTGGCGGCCATGCCCGGCGTGATGCTTTCCAGCGGGCCGGTGAAGCCGAGAATGATGCCGACATTGATCTCTTCCTGCGCGGAAGCGGCACCAGCGGCAAGAAGCGCGGCGCCAGCCACCGAAGCGGCGAAGATCTTGCGGAAATTGGACATATGATATGCCTCCCTTTGGAGAGTGTTCCTGAGTTTTACGTTCGCCCGGATCTGAATGAGCCCGGATTGGCGGCGATATTCCAACCTGCGTTTCGGTTTGTAAAGCCTGGAGAATCTGGATTTTCGCACCCGGTTAACGTCGATCGCGCCGGCTGGAGCAAAAGTTCGGGCCAAGTCTAACCGAATGTTCATCGCTCGCGGCCAATATCCGCGAAAAGCTGACGTTGGAGGAGGTCCGGCTTGACACGAACCGCCATGGCCACTGCCGCACCGCCCAGGATTTCGCGCCGTGGCGCGGTGATGCTCGCCCGCTGGACGATCCTGGGTACGGTCGGTTGCCTCGCGATCTCGCTCGCCTGGAACTGGCTCGCCTTCCGGCATATGGATGCGCTCGCGCTGCGGCAGGGGCTGATCAGCGCGACCGTGCTGCCGATCATCCTCGCCGGGCCGCTGTTCTTCTACCTGACGCTGAAGCTCCGGGAGCTCGCGAGCGCCAACCACCAGCTCGCCGAGCTTGCCTCGACCGATCATCTGACGAAATGCCTCAACCGCCGGGCGCTGGTGGCGAATGTCGAGCGTCATCTCGACCAGGGCGACGCAGGCGCGCAAGGCGCGCTGCTCGTCATCGACGCCGATCACTTCAAGCAGGTCAACGATCTCTACGGCCACCACCAGGGCGACCTCGCCCTCATCCGCATCGCGTCGGTGATCAGAAGCTGCGTACGCCAGGGCGATCTCGTCGGCCGCATGGGCGGCGAGGAGTTCGCGGTGCTGCTCGGCGGCGTCGCGCCGGCGCAGGCGGTGCGGATCGCCGAGCGCATCCGCCAGGCGGTCGCATCCGCCCCGCTCGACATCGACGGATCGCACCATCGCCTGACGATCAGCGTCGGATGCACAGCGTTTTCGGGCAGCGCCAAGTTCCGCGATCTCTTTTCGCTCGCCGACCAGCGCCTCTACGAGGCGAAGCGGCTCGGGCGAAACCGGGTCGAGGCCGGCGCGGATGCGAACATGAAAAAGGCCGGCTGAGAGCCGGCCTTTTCTGCATTCGTTTAGGAACGATCAGAAGCGGTAGGTCAGCTTCGCATTGATCGTGTGGAAGTCGAAGTCGCCATCGGTTCCGGTGAGGTTCGTCCCAGCGGTTCCCGCATCGCCGAACGGACCGACGCCGGCCGTCGTGTTGACGAGATTGGCGCCGAAGTCGTTGCCACCCAGATTGGTGTAGAGATATTCGAGGCCAACGGACCAGTTCTGCGTCACGCGCGCTTCGACACCGCCGCCGACCGTGTAGCCGAAATCGTTGTCCTGGCCGCCGAAAGTGGTGGGCGTGCCGGGCGACGCGGCACCCTGACGATAGCTAAAGTCGACGTCGCCATAGGCCACGCCACCCGTCACATAGCCGAGGAAGTTTTCGTTGAAGGCGTAGCCGAGACGGCCACGCAGGGTCGCCAGATAGTCGAGATCGCGCGAGATCACGTATTCGGCCGGCGAACGCGAGAAGGCGCGCTGCTCGTCGCCGATGTCGGTGTAGCTGATGTCGAGCACCGCACCGTAGACGATGTTGCCCGACTGCCAGTCATAACCGACATGGACGCCGCCAACGAAACCGTCATCGAAGTCGCCGTTCGCGGCCAGGCTGGAGCCGTCCGGTGCGCCGAGCGGCGTGAATGCTGCGATCAGAGCCGGGTTGGTGAACGGATCAAGCTGGATTTGGCCGGTCGAACCGAAGCCGTAACCTGCCTGGATACCCGCGTAGAAGCCGGCCCAGCTCATGCCGGAAACCACGTCCATCGGCATCGGGGCCGGTTCGTTGTAGATGACGTCGGCCGCCATGGCCGAGCTTGCGGCGAATGTTGCGGCCAGGCCGATGAGAATGCGCTTCATGAAATTGCCCTCCAGTTGAGACGGTTCAGCAACGGAAGGGGTACGCGAAAGTTGCACAACCAGAAGTAAACTGTGACGTGATCGCGTCCGAAATCTGGCGAAGTGGCAAAATTGCCATAATTTAGAAAACGCGCAACAATCAACGGGTTGGGACTGGGTGCTCGCCGCGATAGTCATAGAATCCGCGCCCGGACTTGCGGCCGAGCCAACCGGCTTCGACATATTTCACCAGAAGCGGGCAGGGCCGATACTTGGAATCGGCAAGGCCGTCATGCAGCACCTGCATGATCGACAGGCAGGTGTCGAGCCCGATGAAATCGGCAAGCTGCAGCGGGCCCATCGGGTGGTTCGCGCCCAGCTTCATGGCCGTGTCGATCGCCTCGACCGAACCGACGCCTTCATAAAGCGTGTAGATCGCCTCGTTGATCATCGGGAGCAGGATGCGGTTGACGATGAAGGCCGGGAAATCCTCGGCGACGGTGATCGTCTTGTCGAGGCTGGCGACGAAGCCGCGGGCGGCCTCGAAGGTCGAATCCTCGGTGGCGATGCCGCGCACCAGTTCGACCAGCTTCATCACCGGCACCGGGTTCATGAAGTGGATACCGATGAAGCGCTCGGGCCTGTCGGTCTGCGCGGCGAGGCGGGTGATCGAGATCGACGAAGTGTTGGTCGCGAGGATCGCTTCGGGGTTCAGGAGCGGACAGAGCTGCGCGTAGATCTTGCGCTTGATCGTCTCGTCTTCGCTTGCCGCCTCGATGACGAGATCGCAGTCGGCCATATCCTCGATCGCCGGGGCCGGCACGATCGACGACAGCGCCTGCTGGCGGATTTTTTCTTCGAGCTTTCCGGACGAAACCTGCCGGGCGAGGTTGCCGCTGATCGTGGCGATGCCGGATTCGATCCGCTCGGACGAAATGTCGTAGACCTTGACCTTGTAGCCCGAGATCGCCGCGACATGCGCGATGCCGCCGCCCATCTGGCCGGCGCCGACCACGCCGATCGTCCTGATTGTACCCGTCATCGTGATGTAATCCCGTCGAGACGCCTTCAAGCGCGGCGTCTTCACTTCATATTGCGGCGCAAAGTAAAAGGGCGGGACTGGTTCGTCCAGTCCCGCCCGCTTTCATTTGCAACAATTCGCGGTGTCCGCGTCAGAGCGCCTTTTCAAGCTCCGGCAGCACCGTGAAAAGATCGCCGACGAGGCCGTAATCGGCGACCTGGAAGATCGGCGCTTCTTCGTCCTTGTTGATGGCGACGATGACCTTGGAGTCCTTCATGCCGGCCAGGTGCTGGATCGCGCCGGAGATGCCCGCCGCGATGTAGAGCTCCGGAGCCACGACCTTGCCGGTCTGGCCCACCTGCCAGTCGTTCGGCGCGTAGCCGGCATCGACGGCAGCGCGGCTGGCGCCGACGGCTGCGCCGAGCTTGTCGGCGATCGGCAGCATCACCTCCTCGAACTTTTCCTTAGAGCCCAATGCGCGCCCGCCCGAGATGATGATCTTCGCCGATGTCAGTTCGGGACGATCGGAGGCGGCGATCCGGTTCTCGACGAATGTCGACAGACCGGGATTGTCGGCGGCCGAAACGCTTTCGACCGAAGCCGAGCCGCCTTCGCCGGCTACCTGGAACGAGGCGGTGCGGACGGTGATCACGCGCTTGGCGTCGGTCGACTGCACGGTCTGGATCGCGTTGCCGGCATAGATCGGGCGCTTGAACGTGTCGGCGGAGACGACCTCGACGATGTCGGAAAGCTGCATCACGTCGAGGAGCGCGGCGACGCGCGGCATCACGTTCTTGGCCATGGTGGTGGCCGGCGCGATGATCGTGTCGTAGCCGTCGGCGAGCTTGACGACGAGGGCCGCGAGGGGCTCGGCGAGGCGCTCGGCCAGTTCGTCGGCCTCGGCCAGAAGCACCTTGCGAACACCGGCCAGCTTACCTGCTGCATCGGCTGCAGCCTGCGCGCCCTTGCCCGCCACCAGCACGTCGACGTCGCTGCCGATCTTGGAAGCCGCCGAAAGCGCTTTGGCGGTCTGGTCGGAAAGGGTCGCGTTGTCGTGTTCGGCAATCAGAAGAATAGCCATTTGTCTGTTCCTTTTGCCTTGAGTTTAAAGCACGCCGGCGGATTTGAGGCTCGCCACCAGTTCGGCGACGTCCTTGACCTTGACGCCCGCCTTGCGGCCGGCCGGCTCCTCGGTCTTCAGCACCTTCAGGCGCGGCTTGACCTCGACGCCGTAATCGGCGGCCGACTTCTCGTCGAGCGGCTTCTTCTTGGCCTTCATGATGTTCGGCAGCGAAGCATAGCGCGGCTGGTTCAAACGCAGATCGGTGGTCACGATCGCCGGCATCTTGGCTTGGATCGTCTGCAGGCCGCCATCGACCTCGCGCGTCACCTTGGCGTTGTCACCATCGATCTCGATTTTGGAGGCGAAGGTCGCCTGGCTCCAGCCGAGTAGGGCGGCGAGCATCTGGCCGGTCTGGTTCGCGTCGTCGTCGATCGCCTGCTTGCCGAGGATGACGAGGCCGGGGTTTTCTTCGTCCACGACGCCCTTCAGGATCTTGGCGACGGTCAGCGCCTCGGTGGTCTCGTCGACCTTGACGAGGATCGCGCGGTCGGCACCCATGGCGAGCGCGGTGCGCAGCGTTTCCTGGGCCTGCTGGGGTCCGATGGAGACGACGACGATCTCCTCGGCCTTGCCGGCTTCCTTGAGACGGATCGCCTCTTCGACCGCGATCTCGTCGAACGGGTTCATCGACATCTTCACATTGGCAAGATCGACGCCCGAGCCGTCCGCCTTGACGCGGATCTTGACGTTGTAATCCACCACCCGCTTGACGGGGACCAGAACTTTCATTCGCTTGAAACCTTTCCCTTGGATGTAGCGTCTGCGTCTAACAGGATGCGTGCTGCACCGCTTGTCAGAAATCGACATTCCGGGGCTGCCCGGCACAATCGCGGCGGACCGTAGTTTGTGGCGGAATGAGCGTCAATAGAGCGCCGGGCGCTCAAAACGGTTGAAATCTAGCGATCCCACGGACCGCGCGAACGCGTCGCATCCGCACGCGCCGGCGCGACGACCGCCGCCTGCGGCGTGACGATGTGGCGGTCGAGAAGCGGCACTTCGGAGCGCTTCAGCACGACCAGCAGAACCGCGCCCGCAATGATGCCGCCAATATGCGCCGCCCAGGAAATCTGGTCCTCGCCGGCCAGCGCCAACATGACGAACTGGAAGCCGATCCACAGCGCCAGCACGATCCAGGCCGGAATTCGCAGGGGCAGGCGGCCGAAGGCCAGCACCCAGATCTTCACGCGCGGATGCAGCAGCAGATAGGCCGAGACGATGCCCGCCACCGCACCGGATGCGCCGATCAGTGGAACCTGCGACATCGGTGCCATCATGCCGTGGAAAAGTGCGCCGGCAACGGCGCAGGCGAGATAGAAGGCGAGAAATTTCAAATGTCCCATCGCGTCCTCGACATTGTCGCCGAAGACCCACAGAAACAGCATGTTGCCGCCTAGATGGAGCAGGTCGCCATGCAGGAACGCGTAGGTGACGTAGGACGCTTCGCCGGGAAGAACGACGAGTTCGGGCGGCAGGTCGACATGGTCAAAGGCGACCGAGGGGATGTATCCGTAGGAATAGGCAGCCGCCTGCGTCGCCTCCCAGCCGCCGGCCACGCTCCAGAAATAGGCGATGACGTTCACCGCGATCAGCCCGACCGTCACAT
Organism: Aliihoeflea sp.; assembly: GCF_052435475.1. Lineage (NCBI taxonomy): Bacteria > Pseudomonadati > Pseudomonadota > Alphaproteobacteria > Hyphomicrobiales > Phyllobacteriaceae > Aliihoeflea > Aliihoeflea sp. The sequence goes on along the minus strand of NZ_JBQVMV010000014.1, from coordinate 39,529 downwards.
ATTGCGCCTTGATGAAGCGGAGCCGGTTGGCGTCGTGGAGCGGGATGAACATCAGCGGTTCTGGCCGGGCACCCACAACACGTCGGCGCGGCCGTCGTCGTTGACGGCGCGGGCGGCTACGAAGAGGAAGTCGGAGACGCGGTTGATGTAGCGGATCGCATCCGCGCCGACGATCTCGCCCTCGATGCGCGACAGCTCCACCATCATCCGTTCGGCCCGGCGCGTCACGGTGCGTGCGAGGTGCAGCGCGGCCGCGGCGGGCGCCCCACCCGGCAGGACGAAGGTGCGCAGCGGCTGGAGGCGCTTGTTGAGGACGTCGATATCGGCCTCGACGCGGGCGACCTGCGAGGCGACGATGCGCAGCGGCTCGTAGGGCAGGGGCGCGCCGGTGTCGGGGGCGGCGAGATCGGCGCCGAGGTCGAACATGTCGTTCTGGATGCGCACCAGCATGGCGTCGATATCGCCATGCGTGCCTTGCGTGTGGACACGCGCCATGCCGATGCAGGCATTGGCCTCGTCGACCGTCCCGTAGGAAGCGACTCGCAGGTCGAATTTCGGCCGGCGCTCGCCCGAACCCAGCGCCGTCGTGCCGTCATCGCCCGTGCGGGTGTAGATGCGATTCAGAATGACCAAGTCAGCCTCCGGACTGGCGCGAGAAATAGAGCGCCAGCATGACGAAGACGAGCGCGAGGAACTGCAGGACGATGCGCGCCTGCATCAGTTTGTTGGACGTGTTGCCGGAACCGCCGCGCATCATGTTGATCAGCCCGCGCACGAGCACGAAGGCGACCGCGACCATGAACAGGACGGCTATGACGTTGAAGACGGTGGACATCGATATTCCCGACTGGAAAGAAAGGCGCCGCGAAACGTTGAGGACTGCGCGGCGCGCATTTGGACATGTGGTTGGCAACCATTATGGAGCGCGCCTGCGCAATCTTCCAGTGGCGGCGGCCGATTGCCTCACCCGGGTCGAGTTTCGGGCAAGCGGGACGCGCTAGGAGTGAAACCGCAGGACGGCGAAACCCGTACCTGAACTGAACCGAAACCGCGTTTCGAGGCTTGATTGGTCGATGTCTTTGCTGGTCCGACGATGATCCGACAGGTTGTCGCGACGAAGCGGGTGCTGGGTGATGCACTCGGGCATTTCAACAATGACGACGGCTGGGCGATGGCGAGCCATCTTGCCCTGTCGGCTCTGCTCGCGCTTTTTCCATTCCTGATTTTCGCCACCTCGCTCGCCAGCTTCCTCGGCGCCAAGGCCTTCGCGGACACCGCCGTTCATCTCGTCTTCGACACCTGGCCCGAGGAGATCGCCTCCCCGATCGCCTACGAGGTGACGAGCGTGCTGACCGTGCAGCGCGGCGATTTCCTGACCATCGGCGTCATCATCGCCGCCTTCTTCGCCTCCAACGGCATCGAGGCTTTGCGCGTCTCGCTCAACCGCGCCTACCGCGTCAGCGAAACGCGCTCGATCTTCACGCTGCGCCTGCAAAGCCTCGCCTTCGTCTTCATCGCGACGGTCGGATTCGTCATCGTCTCGGCGCTGCTCGTCGTCGCGCCGCTGATCGGCGACCTCGCGCAGGAGCATGTGCCGTGGCTCGAGCCCTATATGGGCACGATCACGATCTGGCGCTTCATCGTCGCCTCGCTGGTCATCGTGATCGGGCTCGTCGCGGTGCATTTCTGGCTGCCCGCCGGCAAGCGACGCTTCGTCGACATCGTGCCCGGCATCATCTTCACGCTGATCGGCTGGGTCATCGGCTCGACGGCATTCGCGAACTACCTCTCGCAGTTCTCGTCCTATGCCACGACCTATGCCGGCCTCGCCTCGATCATGATCGCGCTGGTCTTCCTCTACATCGTCTCGGTGATCTTCATCATGGGCGGCGAGCTCAACGCCGCGATGAAGCGCTATTTCGAGGCGCGCGCCCGCGTTCCGGGCTGAACTTTCTTCGTGGCAACCGCCACGCCGATCGTCGTCAGCACCATGCCGGCGATCTGCACCGCATTGAGCGTCTCGTCGAAAAGCACCCAGGCGACGAGCGCCGTCACCGAGGGCACGAGGAAGAACAGCGACGACACCTTCGCCACCTCGCCCTCGCGGATGAGGTACATCAGGAGGAAGATCGCGCCGAGCGAGAGGACGAGCACCAGCCAGGCCATCGCGAAGACCAGTTCGCCGGTCATCTGGTAGGTCTGCGTCTCGAACGCCAAGGTCGCGACGAGCATCAGCGCGACGCCGCCGACATATTGCCAGATCGTGCCGACGACGAGGTCGCCGCTCGCCACGAAGCGCTTTTGCCAGACGGTCCCGGCGCTGATCGCCAGCATGGCGAGGATCGACGATGCGAGCGTCGCCGCGGTCACGCCGCCCAGCGCCCCGAGCTTGGGCGCCAGCACGATGGCGACGCCTGCAAGGCCGAGCGCCATGCCCGCCCAGTGCTTCACCGTCAGCCTTTCGCCGAGAAAAGCCGCCGCCAGCATCGCGGTCGCGAGCGGCTGCAGGCCGACGATCAGCGCCGAAAGTCCCGCCGGCATGCCGTTGCGGATCGCCCAGAAAACGCCGCCAAGATAGACGCCGTGGATCAGCGCGCCGGCGATCATCGCGTGCACCGCCTGCCGCCGATCCATCGCCCGCCAGCTTATCGCGGCGAGCAGCAAGGCGAGCAGGAGGATCGTCAGGCCGAAGCGAACCGCGAGGAAGGCGAAGGGCTCAGCCCAAGGCATCGCGTATCGCGCGCCGATGAAGCCGGTCGACCAGAGCAGCACGAAGACGACGGGGACGAGGCGGATGAGGAGCGGCATGGAAACTTTCGCGGACAGGTTGAAGCCGCTCTAATTGCGTTGGCCCGCGCAAGCAAATCGAAAGAATTGAAGCGCAGTTTCATGGCAGATGCGGGTGAATGCAGACGGGGCGCATCCTTGACCCTTGGAGGGGAAGGATATCGCATGCTTTGGAATCTTAGTTTCATCTGGCTGTGCCTGGCGCTGGCATCCGTCGCGATTCTGTCGTTCCTGCTCGGCCTTTGCATGGACGCCATCATGGGGCCGGACGGTTTCGGGCCGATCGGCAACACGGTCGTGCTGGTGGCCGGCTTCTTCCTGACGATCGCGCTCTACAACCATGTCGGTCACACATTCGCCGACCTGCGGCTCGCGACCACCTACGGGCTCGGCGGCGCGTTCATCACGGTCGCGGTTCTGGCAGGTCTGAAGGCGATCGGCAGCCGGTTGCGCCTCTAGCTAGAGCCCGACCATGCGGCGGATGTCGTGGGGTTCCAGCCCGGCGCTGCGCAAGGCATCCAGTCCCGTATCGAAATGGCTTTTCGAGAGTTTTCGCCCGTCATCGTCCAGGATCAAATCGTGGTGGAGATAGGCCGGCGCCGACAGGCCGAGCAGTTCCTGCAGCAATCGCTGGCCCGACGTCGCGTGAAACAGATCGCGCCCGCGCACGACATGGCTGACGCCCTGGATCGCATCGTCGACGACGACCGAGAGCTGGTAGCTCGTCGGCACATCCTTGCGCGCGATGACGAAATCGCCCCACGCGCGGACGTCTGCCGCGATCGTGCCCGTTTCGCCCGCCGGCCCCGCGCCCTGCTCCTGCCAGTCGAGCCTGCCAGAAACCTGATCCATCGCCGCGTCGATGTCGAGCCGCCAGGCAAACGGAGCGCCCGCATCGATCCGCGCCTGGCGCTCGCGCCGAGACAACCGGCGCTCGATGGTCGGATAGAGCGGCGCGCCGTCAGGATCGCGCGGCCAGTCCATCCCTTGTGCCTCTTCCTCGGCGATGAAGGCGCGCACGTCGCCGCGCGACAGAAACGCGGGATAGACGAGCTCGGCCTCGATCAGTCGGTCGAGCGCGGCGCGATAGTCGTCGAAATGATCGGACTGGCGCCGCACCGGCTCTTCCCATTCGAGCTCCAGCCATTCGAGATCGAAGCGGATCGCGCGTTCGAATTGCGGCCGGCAGCGCTCCCGGTCGATATCCTCGATGCGCAGGAGAAACCGCCCACCGATCTGCCGCGCCAGATCGTGGTTCAGAAGCGCGGAATAGGCGTGGCCGAGATGGAGCGGCCCGTTGGGGCTGGGCGCGAAGCGGAAGACGGGAAGCGACATTCGGGCCGATGATCGTTGCGCAAGGTCAGCGCCGATTGCTACGCTTGTTCGCCGCAAAGGACAAATATCATGCGCCGCATCGACACGCTGGACGACATCGCCGAAGGATTGAGCGCGCTCGCCGCCGCCGATCCGCGGCTGGGCGAGGTGATCCGGGTTGCCGAAGAGGTCACGCTGAGGCGCAGCGAGCCCGGCTTTGCGAGCCTCGTGTCCATCATCGTGTCGCAGCAGGTCTCGCGCGCCAGCGCGCAGGCGATGATGCGCAGGCTGACGGCGCTTGCCGATCCGCTGACGGCGCACGCCGTCGCCGAAGGCGGGCCGGACATGCTGCGCGAAGCCGGCATATCGCGGCCCAAGCAGCGGGCGATCCTGGCGCTGGCCGAATCGCTCGATGCCGGCGCCATCGACCTCGAGGCCCTCTGCCTGCTCGATGCCGAGGAGGCGATCGGCCAACTCACCGTACTGCCCGGAATCGGCCCCTGGACGGCGCAGATCTATCTGCTCTTTTCCGCCGGCCATCCCGACATCTTCCCGGTCAAGGACGTCGCGCTGCAAAATGCAGTCGGCCGCGCCTTCGGCATGGACGAGCGTCCGAACGAGCGCGATCTCCACGCAATCGCCGAACTCTGGAGCCCGTGGCGCGGGGTCGCCGCGCGCCTCTTCTGGGCCTATCACCACGCCACGATGGGGCGCAGCGCCGCGCCGATGCTGACGCCTGCCGAGGCCGATCCGCAAACGCCTTTGGGATAAGCGACGCAGCGTCAACAAGTCGCTTCACATCCCTGTCACGTCGGGCTTACATTGTCCGTGTCGATCGATGCCGCTTCGAAGGAGGTCAGGTCTTGACGGTTGCCGTCTCGCCGGATGGCTTGCCCGCACTGGTGCTGAACGCGGATTACCGCCCGCTCAGCTATTACCCGCTGTCGCTCTGGTCCTGGCAGGATGCGATCAAGGCCGTGTTCCTCGATCGCGTGAACATCGTCGCCGAATACGAGCATTCCGTATCCTCGCCTTCCTTCCAGATGAAGCTGCCGAGCGTGGTGTGCCTGAAGAGCTACGTGAAGCCTTCGCGCCATCCCGCCTTCACCCGCTTCAACGTCTTCCTGCGCGATCGCTTCCAGTGCCAATATTGCGGCACGCACGAGGATCTGACCTTCGATCACGTCACCCCGCGCCGCTGCGGCGGCGCCACGACCTGGGACAACGTCGTTGCGGCCTGTTCGCCATGCAATCTCAGAAAGGGCGGGATGCTGCCGCGCGAAGCGAAGATGTGGCCACGACAAAAGCCCTACGAGCCCACCGTGCACGACCTCCACAACAATGGCCGGCTGTTTCCGCCGAACTATCTGCACGAAAGCTGGATCGATTATCTCTACTGGGATGTCGAACTGGAGCCCTGAAAATCCGCCAGCGCTGGCTGCAAATGGCGTCGTGCTGCGCTTCCGGTGCTCACGTACAGAGGTACGCTGCGCTCCGGTTCTCGCACGCCACCATTTTCGCCCAGCCCTGACTGATTTTCGCGTCGCGGCCGGGATCAGGCCTTCCTGAACGCCGCGACATAGCCGATTCCGGCCAGAACGAAGCTCGCGACCGCGTTCCATCCGGCGAAAGAAAGGCCGATGAAGCGCCCCGCGGCCTGGTCGCAGGAGGGCGGGATGACGCTGTCCAGCGCGTCGAGCAGGCTGCCGCCGGTCGGGGCGGGCGCGACCACGCCGCAGTCGGACGGTCCCAGCCACCAGCCCCACTCGACGCCGGCATGGAAGACACCGAGATAAAGGCTCCATGTCATGATCAGCGCGCCGGCGAGGAGGATGCCGCGCACCAGAAGCGGCGGCGCCTTGGCGAAGGCGGCGACGAGGCCCGCGATCATGATCGGGGCACCGATATAGTAGGGCGTGCGCTGTTCGAGGCACAGCTTGCAGGGGATGTAGCCGGCCAGATGCTGGAAGCCGAGCGCGGTGCCGACCGTGACCGTCATGCCGACGGCGAGCAGTGCGAGCGCAGCCTGCTGGAAGCGTCCGATCGGGTCGTTCACGGCCATTTCGCGTCCTCTCAGAACATATAGCGCACGGCGACGAAGCCGCCGATCAGCAACACCATGAACAGGGTGAAGAGAAGGCCGAGATGCTTTTCGATGAAGAGCCGGATCGGCTCGCCGATGCGATAGAGCAGCCAGGCGACGAAAAAGAACCGCAGGCCGCGCCCGATGATCGAAACGACGATGAACGTCACGAGATCGAGGCCCGTCGCGCCCGAAAAGATGGTCAGGACCTTGTAGGGGAACGGCGTGACGGCGGCGAAGAGCACGCCCCAGCCACCCCACTCATTGTACCAGGCAGCGACCTGGCCGAACGAATCCTCCTTGCCGTAGAAGGCGAGGATCGGCCGGCCGACCGCCTCGAACAGCCAGGCGCCGATGGCATAGCCCAGAAGCGCGCCCAGAACCGATGCGACGGTGCAGATCACCGCATAGCGGAACCAGCGCCGGCGCTCGGCCAGAACCATCGGGATCAGGATCGTGTCGGGCGGGATCGGGAAGAACGAGCTCTCGATGAACGACACGCCGCCCAGGGCTTTTTCGGCGTGGCGGGTGCGCGCGAGCGACATCGTCCAGTCGTAGAGTCTGCGAAGCATGGGGTTCCCCGTTTCGGCCGGGCACAGCTAGAGCGAATCGGCCGCAGGCGCAATGCGTTTCCCCGTCGCGGGCGGCCGATATTCCGGTTGACGGGTTCGGGTCGGACCGTATAGTCCGCAGCCATCTTGGAGCGCTCCCCGCTCCAGGGCCCCTGTGGCGGAATTGGTAGACGCGCTCGACTCAAAATCGAGTTCCGCAAGGAGTGCTGGTTCGATCCCGGCCAGGGGCACCATCCGTAGCCGATCGCTGCGACGCGCAGCGCCACCCGCCCCTTCGGAGAAATCTCCCGTGCAAAGACGCAAACTTGGCAAGAACGGACCTGAAGTCGGCGCGGTCGGCCTCGGCTGCATGAGTTTCGGCGGAATCTACGGTGCGACGGACATGGCCGAGAGCCATCGCACGCTCGCCCGCGCGCTCGACCTCGGCGTCGACCATCTCGACACCGCCAACATCTACGGCGAAGGCGTGGCGGAGGAGGTGATCGGGGCCTTCGTCAAGGATCATCCGAATCGCTTCACCATCGCCACCAAGGCCGGGATCAAGAACAAGCCGGTGCGCGGTTTCGACAATTCGCCCGAGCATCTGCGCGCCTCGCTCGAAGCTTCGCTGAAGCGCCTCGGCGTCGACCATGTCGCGCTGTTCTACGTCCACCGCCGCGAACAGTCGCGGCCGATCGAGGACGTGATGGAGACGCTGGTGCGGTTGAAGGAAGAGGGCAAGATCGGCGCGATCGGGCTGTCGGAGATTTCACCGGCGACGCTGGAACGCGCCAATGCCGTCCACCACGTCGCCGCCGTCCAGAACGAATATTCGCTGTGGACGCGGCTTCCCGAACTCGGGCTCCTGCAAGCGACCAAGCGTCTCGGCACGGCGCTGGTCGCATTCTCGCCGGTTGGGCGCGGCATCTTCTCGTCGACCCCGGTCGATCCGGCGCGGTTCGGCGAGGGCGATTTCCGGCGCTTGAACCCGCGCTTCATCGAGCCGAATTTCGGCTACAACAGCGCCTATGTCGCGAAATTCGCAGCGTTTGCGAAGGCGCGCGGCCTCTCGCCGGCAACGCTTGCGATCGCATGGACGCTGGCGCGCGGCGACCACGTCATCCCGATACCGGGAACCCGCAGCGCGGCGCATCTGGAGGAAGATGCCGCGGCGGCCGACGTCGTGCTTTCACCGGCCGATCTCGACGCCATCGAGGCGATCCTGCCGGTCGGCTTCGCCCATGGCGACCGCTATTCGGAAGGTCAGGCCAACGGGCCGGAGCGCTATTGCTGAACGGTCAGCGCACGAAGGCGGTGATCGAGGCGGCGACGAGCACGATCGCGATCACCAGCAGCACGAGATAGGCGCGCTTCTGATCGAACATGACGGCGAACGAACAGAACCAGATCGAGACCGCGCCGCCCAGCGCGTAGAGAAAGGTCGGCTTGTCGGTCCACATCAGGCCGGCGAGCATGAGCCCGCCGATGATGAGGCTGCCGAAGACGATCATCAGGCTAAGGGCGAATCTATCGGAATCCATCAGGCACTCTTTCGTCGCACCGCTTTCGATGCAGGCCGCAGCCCGCCTTCCCTACATCGGCTGGCAGGGCGCAAAAAGCAAGCTTGCGAAACTCATCGCCGCAGGGTGCGCCTGACGCTCGAGCGTGCGCGGCGCAGGAGATCGCGCAGCCGCGCCTCGCGCTCGAGCCCGAGCGCGGACGCGTTGACGAGCCTGTCCGCCTTGGGTTCGAGCCCGACGATCAGCGTCGCCAGCGTCGAGCGTTCGGACCACATGCGGCTCAGGACCGGGTGATCGGGAACGGCGCAGGAATCGCTCATGGTGACGTTGAGGTCCTCAAGGTGACGGCGCGTCACTTCCGCCATCAGCAGCACGCCCGGCGACCAGGCGGCGAATTCCTCGTCGAACGCAGTCTTCCACGTATAGGCGACGCCTGATTCGACGAAGACGACGAGCGAGGCAATCGGTCGGCCCGAAAGCGACAGCGTGTGGATGCGGCACATGGCCCGTTCGCTCAAGCCTGCCACCGCTTCGCGAACGAAGGCGGCGCGGAAGCGGTCGACAACCATCGCCGTGCCGGCCCGGCCTTTCCATCCGCTCGCCTCCAGCGCCAGGAAGGTCTCGACGGCGAGCCGGTTTTCCTCCGGCGTCTCGGCGATGTCGTAGAAGAGGTCGCCCTTTTCGGCGAGCCGGCGTTCGAGGCGGCGGTGTTCGCGGTAGTGCTTCTTGAGCGTGCCGGCGAGGTAGGCGTCGCCGTCGAGATCCGAATGCAGGACGGGCCGCTCGCGCTCCATGACGCGCAGGATGGGCAGGTTGAGCTCGGCCGCTGCGCTCTGCAGCGTCGCGGCGAAGATGCCGTCGATGCGAATGTCGGGAAACTGGATCAGCTTCGGCAGGGCTTTTTCGGGCGCTGCGATCAGGCGCAAGAAATCGGCGACGATGCCCTGCGGGTCGTCGCGATCGACGAGCGGCGTGCCGAGCGGTCCGAACGGGCTCGCCCAGGTGCGGATGGCCGGTGGGCCAAGGCGCAGCAGCGGACGTTCGACCGAGAACGGGACCAGCAGGCGCAGCCTGCTCCGGGCATCGCGTTCGTCGCGCATGACGGCAAGCCGCACCTCGCGGTCTTCGAGCCGGGGCATGGCGGGCGCAAGGAAGCGCGGGTTGAAGAACACGTTCGGTTCGATCGCGCGCTGTGCCAGATGGTCGAGCTCGGTGACGAGGTCGTAGCCGGTCGAGGCGGGGTAGATGTCGAGCCGGCGCACGCGCTCCAGCCTAGCCGCTTCGCGGTCGCTCGCCGTGTCGCCGGCGAAATGGTCGAGCATCGCGGCCGGGTGCCGCCCTTCAGCCGTCGCGCCCATCACGCATTCCCCGTCTTCGGCGCCGCGGCGCCCATCCACATGTCGATGCCGAGCTTGGCGCGCACCGTGAAGGCGAGGAACACCGCCTCGCATGCCATCGCGACGGCGGTGGCGATCGCCGCGCCCCAAAGCCCGTAGAGCGGGATCAGGACGCAGTTGAGCGCCACATTGACGACCAGCACCAGCGCATAGAGCCGTGCGCAGGCATTCTGGTAGCCGCCCATGGTCAGGACGCTCTCGGCCGGGCCCACCACGGCCCGCGCGACGACGCCGGCGACGAGCACGAAGAGCAGCGGATAGCCCGCCGTGAATTCGGCGCCGAACAGCATCAGCAGCGGCTCGCCCGCCGCGAGCAGCAGCGCCGCCATGGCGAGCGTCGGCCAGAACGTCCAGCGCACCGTGTCATGCGCGAAGGTGGCGAGTTCGTCCGCCCGGTCGCCGTGCATCAGTCCGGCGAAGCGCTGCGCGACGCCGGCGCGCACTGCGAAATAGACGAAATGGACCAGCGCCAGCGTCTTCACGGTCGCGAAATAGACCGCGACGTCGGTCGGCGGCAGGAAGAAGCCGACCATCAGAACGTCGGCATTGGTCAGGATGTAGATGAACCCCTCGATCAGGAACACCGGCAGCGAGACGACCACCCAGCCGCGCACCCCGAAAGCGCGCGGGCCGGCCGCGGCCTGGCGCTCGGCGCGGTTCGAGACCGTCACGAGCTGGAACAATGTGGTCGCATAGACGGCGACGATGGCGGCGTACATGCCGGTTTCGGCACTGGCCGGCGCGCCGACCGCAACCGCGACGACCATCAGGATCAACAGCAGGAGCGGGCGCACGATATAGGTCGGCAGCATGGCGTGGAACGGCCAGGCGTGGCCCCGCGCCACCCCTTGCATAAGGTCCGAAAGGCCCATCATCGGCAGGCAGACCATGCCGAGCAGGAACGGCACGACATGATGCGGCTCGATCCGGTCCGACAAGGCGTGGATCATCGCGGCACCGGCGAGCGCGATAAGCGTCGAGGCCGCGAACACGATCAGCCGGCTGCCCAGAAGCACGCCGCGCAACTCGGCCACACGTCCCTGGCCTCGATATTCGGGAATGAAGCGGATCATGGAGGTGTGGAAGCCGAGGCACGACAAATTGCCCAGGATCAGCATCGCCGTCCAGACGAGGACGAAGACGCCATATTCGAAACCGCCCATCCAGCGCGCCAGGAAGACCTGGCTGGCGAAGGCGATGAATGCGGAGGTGACGCGCACGGCGAAGGCGGTGAACGACATGCGCGCCGCGTGGCTGCGCTCTCCCGAACCGAAGGCAAGGGCGTCGAATGCTTCGAGATGCGGGCGTGCGCGCGAGGCGAGCCGCTCGGGCAAAATGCGTTCGGCCGTCGTTGCAGCGGAGACTCGCACGCTCTAAACTTTCCCTTCTCGCGTCCAGCCATATGGCATAGGGCCAAACACTTTAAGAATCGGTTCGGCGCCCGCCGGGCCGGATGACGGCCCGCCTCATGCCCAAGCCTGCGCCTTCTGATTTCGTCATCGCCATCGTCATAGGCATCACCCAGACCATCGGCTATGGCAGCCTCTATTATTCCTTCGGCGTCCTCGCCCCGTTCATGGCGCAGGATGTCGGCCTGTCGCTGACCGGGGTCTATGGCCTCTTCTCGATCGCGCTTCTGGCGTCCGGCTTCATCGCGCCGCGCGCCGGCCGGCTGCTCGACGGCAAGGACCCCGCCCTCGTCATGACGGCCGGCTCGTGTTTCAGCGCGCTGCTGCTGGTCGGCTGGGCGCTGGCGCCGGGCAAGGCGGCGTTCGGCCTCTTTCTCATCCTGTCGCAGATGAGTTCGGTGCTCGTGCTCTACGAAGCGGCTTTCGTGCTGACTGCGCGGCTGTCGCCGTCCAATGCGCGGCGAACCATCACCGGCATCACGCTCATCGCCGGTTTCGCCTCGACGATCTTCTGGCCGCTGACGAGCTGGCTCACGATTTCGGTCGACTGGCGAACCATCCTGCTGATGTTCGCAGGCCTCAATCTGGCGGTCTGCGTGCCCGCCCATTTTTATCTCGCGTCCCGCGTCCCGCGCAGCATTGCCGGCGAGGCCGGATTTGCCCAGCGCCTGGCGCAGGGAACCATCGCGTCGGACCGTGACCGCCGGCTCGCATTCCGGCTTCTGCTGGTCGCCTTCGCAGCCAACGCCTTCGTCATGTCGGCGGTGCATCTCCACCTGATCGGCCTTCTGGGCGCGCTCGGGCTCGGTGCATCGGCGGCGCTGATCGGCGCCTTGATCGGGCCGGCGCAGGTCGCCGGGCGCATTGCGGAATTCACCGCCGGGCCGCGCATCAGCGTCATGAGCGTGGCGCTGTTCGCCACCGGCGCCTTGCCGGCAGGGCTCGGTTTCCTGATCGGGGGCGCGGGGTACCTGCCCGCCGCCATCGTCTTCGCGCTCGTCTTCGGCGCGGGGCAGGGGCTTTCCTACATCGTGCGCGGCGTCCTGCCGCTCACGCTTTTCGGCGCCGACGGCTATGGCGCGCGCACGGGCAGGATCAATTCGGTGCGATTGTTCGTGTCGGCCGGCGCGCCGTTCCTGGCCGCCGCCATCTTCGAGCGCTTCGGCGCGCAGGCGGCGCTCGGCGTCATCGCCGCCGCCGGCATCATCGGCTTCGTCGCCATCGTGGCGATCGTCCCAATCCTGCGACGTGCCGGGCATCCCGGCACGTCGATCTGATCGTCAGGCGAATGTGCCGTGGCAGTGCTTGTACTTCTTGCCCGAGCCGCAGGGGCATAGCTCGTTCCGGCCGACCTTGCCCCAGGTGCCCGGATCGTTCGGGTCGCGGTCCTCGGGAGCGACAATGCGATTGTCTTCGCCCGAGGCGCCCTGCGCGAAGTCGTCCTCGCCCGTCACCGGGTCGAGATGGTGGCCTTCGACGGCAGGTGCCTGCGGCGGCGGCGCATCGGCGGCCTGGCGCACGAGTTCGACGCGCATCAACTGGCTCGTGACGACCTGGCGCAGATTGGCGAGCATCGACTGGAAGAGCTCGAAGGCCTCGGTCTTGTATTCGTTCAGCGGGTCGCGCTGCGCATAGCCGCGGAAGCCGACGACCGATCGCAGATGGTCGAGATTGACCAGATGCTCGCGCCACAGGCTGTCCAGCGTCTGCAGCATCACCGACTTCTCGACATAGGTCATGATATCGGGGCCGAAACGCTCGGCGCGCTCGGCCGCCGCCGCGTTGGCCGCTTCCATCAGGCGCTCGCGGATCTGCTCTTCGTCGATGCCTTCCTCGGCCGCCCATTCGTCGACCGGCAGGTCGAGATTGAGGCCCTCGCGCACGCCTTCCTTGAGGCCCGCGACGTCCCACTGCTCGGCATAGGCGTTTTCGGGAATGTGGCGCGCGACCAGATCCTCGACCACGTCCTCGCGCATTTCGGCGACGGTGTCGGTGACGTTGCCGCCTTCCATCAACTGGATGCGCTGGTCGAACACGACCTTGCGCTGGTCGTTCATGACGTCGTCATATTTCAGAAGGTTCTTGCGGATGTCGAAGTTGCGCGCCTCGACCTTCTTCTGCGCCTTTTCCAGCGCCTTGTTGATCCAGGGATGGATGATCGCCTCATCCTCCTTGAGGCCCAGCTTGGTCAGCATGGAATCCATGCGGTCCGAGCCGAAGATGCGCATCAGGTCGTCCTGCAGCGACAGGAAGAACTTGGAGCGGCCCGGATCGCCCTGACGGCCCGAGCGGCCGCGAAGCTGGTTGTCGATGCGGCGCGATTCGTGACGTTCGGTGGCGAGCACGTAAAGGCCGCCCGCGCCGAGCGCCTTTTCCTTCAGGCGCTGCACGTCCTCGCGGATCGCCTTTTCCTTCGCCTCGCGCTCGGGGCCGGCAGGCATGTCGCCGAGCTCGGCCGCAACGCGCATGTCGGCATTGCCGCCGAGCTGGATGTCGGTGCCGCGACCGGCCATGTTGGTCGCGATGGTGATCGCGCCGGGCTTGCCGGCCTGCGCCACGATCGAGGCTTCCTGCTCGTGGTGACGGGCGTTCAGGACCTGGAAGTCGGTGAAGCCGTCCTTGCGCAGCCGTTCGGCGAGCTGTTCGGACTTTTCGATCGAAGTCGTGCCGACGAGGACCGGCTGGCCCTTGGCGCTGGCCTCCTTGATCTCGCGGACGATGGCGCGGAACTTCTCCTCGACGGTGCGGTAGACCTCATCGTCCTCATCGAGGCGCTGGACCGGCAGATTGGTCGGGATGTCGGAGACGCCGAGGCCGTAGATGTTGCCGAATTCCTCGGCTTCCGTCTGCGCCGTGCCGGTCATGCCGGCGAGCTTGGAATACATGCGGAAGTAGTTCTGGAAGGTGATCGAGGCCAGCGTCTGGTTCTCGGGGTGGATCTTGACGTGTTCCTTGGCTTCCAGCGCCTGGTGCAGGCCTTCCGAGAAGCGGCGGCCCGGCATCATGCGGCCGGTGAACTCGTCGATGATCACGACCTCGTCGTTGCGGACGATATAGTCCTTGTCGCGCTGGAACAGGCGGTGGGCCTTCAGCGCGTTGTTGACGTGGTGCACGATGGCGACGTTCTCGATGTCGTAGAGCGAGGCGCCCTTGAGCATCCCGGCTTCGCGCAGGAGATTTTCGAGCTTCTCGGTGCCTTCCTCGGTGAAGTTGGCGGTGCGCTGCTTCTCGTCGATCTCGTAGTCTTCCGCGGCAAGCAGCGGAATGAACTTGTCGATCTGCTGATAGAGTTCCGATCGGTCTTCGAGCGGGCCGGAGATGATCAGCGGCGTGCGCGCCTCGTCGATCAGGATCGAATCGACCTCGTCGACGATGGCGTAGAAATGTCCGCGCTGCACCATCTGGGCGCGCTCGTATTTCATGTTGTCGCGCAGATAGTCGAAGCCGAGTTCGTTGTTGGTGGCATAGGTGACGTCGCAGGCATAGGCGGCCTTGCGCTCCTCGTCCGACAGGCCGTGGACGATGATGCCGGTCGACAGACCAAGGAAACCGTAGACCTTGCTCATCCACTCCGCGTCGCGGCGGGCGAGGTAGTCGTTGACGGTGACGACATGGACGCCCTCGCCAGCGAGCGCGTTGAGATAGACGGGCAAGGTGGCGACGAGCGTCTTGCCCTCGCCGGTGCGCATCTCGGAAATGCCGCCTTCATGCAGAACCATGCCGCCGATCAACTGCACGTCGAACGGGCGCAGGCCAAGCGCGCGCTTGGAGGCCTCGCGTACCGTCGCAAAGGCGGGAATGAGGAGATCGTCGAGCGAGACGCCTTCGGCGATCTGCTTCTTGAACTCTTCCGTGCGGGCGCGCAGCGCCTCGTCGGAAAGGCCGGAAAGCTCGGCTTCGAGAGCGTTGATCGCCTCGACCCGCGGCCGCAGTCCCTTGATGCGCCGATCGTTCGAGGAACCAAAAATCTTGCGCGCGACGCCAGCGAGACTGACCATCAAAGGTCCTTTCGAAAAGAAAGTTTTCCGGTCTGGACCGGACCGCCCGTCGAGGGGGTAACGGGCATGTGAAAAGACGGAAAAGCGCCCGGAAAACGGTTCTGGACGCCAAGACGAAGGACAGATAAGAGGGGGCACAAGCGATGTCAACGCCGCCGCCTGCGGGCGCAAATGCGGAATTCCGCCACATTCGCAAGGGCTGGAAACAGCATCGAACCCTCACTGGAGTTTCTTCATGAATGTTTTGTTTCGCCGCTTGTCCGCTGCCGTCGCGCTCGTCGCGCTGACTTCCGGCGCAGCCTTCGCGCAGGAAACCGCTCCGGCAGCGCCCGAGCCGGCCGTCGCCGCCGATCCTGCCGCGGTCGTCGCGACCGTGGACGGCCAGGACGTGACCGAAGGGGACCTTGCTCTGGCCCTTCAGGGTCTTGAACAGCAATTCGCCAACCTCTCGCCCGAACAGCGCCGCGCCGCCGCGCTTTCCGCGCTGATCGAAATCCGCCTCCTCGCCGCCAAGGCCGAAGAGGAAGGGCTTGACGATGGCGAGGAATTCCAGCGCCAGATGAATTTCCTGCGCGAGCGCGCGCTGCACAGCGCCTTCATCGAGCAGCAGGTCGCAGCCAGCGTCACGGACGAAGAGGTCCGCGCCCGCTACGACCAGGAAATCGCCAACACGCCGCCTGCCAACGAAGTGCGCGCCCGCCACATCATCGTCGACAGCGAGGAAAAGGCGCAGGAGCTGATTACCGAGCTCGACGGCGGGGCCGATTTCGAGGAGCTCGCCAAGGAGAATTCCACCGACGGCGCGGCCGCGCAGGGCGGGGACCTCGGCTATTTCGGCCAGGGCCAGATGGTGCCGGAATTCGAGCAGGCCGCCTTCGCGATGGACGTCGGCGCCCACTCGTCCGAGCCGATCCAGACGCAGTTCGGCTGGCACGTCCTCAAGGTCGAGGACAAGCGCCAGCAGCAGCCGCCGGCCTTCGAGCAGGTCGGCCCGCAGATCCGCTCCATCCTCCTGCGCGAGCGCTATTTCGAGACCGTCGAGGAAATCCGCGAGGCGGCCGAAATCGACATCGCCGATGCAGAACTGAAGGCGACGCTGGACGAGATGGAAGCGGCGGCGCAGCCCGGCGCGCAGTCGGAATCGGATGCCGAAGCTGGCGCCGAAGGCGCCATCGAAGCCGCTCCGTCCGACGAGACCACCGACCCGGCCGAATAAGCTCCAGACACGAAGACCAGCGCCATGTCCGACGCCGTTTCTCCGCTCGCCCCGAAAAGCTATCCCCAGATGCCGCCCATCGACGGCGTCCGGATCGCGACGGCGGAGGCCGGCATCAAGTATAAGGGTCGCACCGACCTCCTGGCGATGGTCTTCGACGAGGGGACGACCGTCGCCGGCGTCTTCACCAAGTCGAAATGCCCGTCGGCTCCGGTCGACTTCTGCCGGGCGAATCTGCCCGGCGGATCGGCGCGCATTCTGGTGGTGAATTCGGGAAATGCGAACGCTTTCACCGGAAAAAAGGGCCGTGAAACCACCGAAATGACGGCTGTTTTGGCCTCAAAAGCGGCCGGTTCCAGCTCAAAAGAGGTGTTTTTGGCCTCGACTGGCGTCATAGGCGAGCCTCTTGACGCCAAAAAATTCGCTCATTTGCTCGACGACATGGTCGTTCGCGCCGAACCTGGCCTGTGGGCCGAGGCCGGCAAGGCGATCATGACGACCGACACCTACCCCAAATATCTGACCGCGACCTGCCAGATCGACGGCATCGACGTGACCCTCAACGGCATCGCAAAAGGTGCTGGAATGATCGCGCCGGACATGGCGACGATGCTGTCCTTCGTCGCTACCGACGCGCCGATCGGCGCCAGGGCGTTGCAGGATTTGCTGTCGAAGGGCGTCGGCATGACGTTCAATTCGGTGACGGTCGACAGCGACACCTCGACCTCCGACACGCTGATGCTGTTCGCCACCGGCGCCGCCGAAAAGCGCGGCGCGGCTCGGATCGAGGACGCCGAGGACCCGCGGCTTTCCAATTTCCGCCGCGCGCTCAACAAGTTGCTGAAGGCGCTGGCCTTGCAGGTCGTGCGCGACGGCGAGGGCGCGCGCAAGCAGATCGGCGTCACGGTGACCGGCGCGAAGAATGCGCGGTCGGCCAAGCGCGTGGCGCTCTCCATCGCCAATTCGCCGCTGGTCAAGACCGCGGTTGCCGGCGAGGACGCCAATTGGGGCCGCGTCGTCATGGCCGTCGGCAAGGCCGGAGAGCCGGCCGATCGCGACATGTTGTCGATCTGGTTCGGCGACATCCGCGTCGCCCATGCCGGCGAGCGGGACCCGGACTATTCGGAGGAAGCAACCTCCTCCTACATGGAAGGCGACGAGATCGACATCCGCGTCGACCTTGGCCTCGGGCGCGGGCAGGCGACGGTCTGGACCTGCGACCTCACCAAGGAATATGTCGCCATCAATGGCGACTACCGCAGCTAGGATGGCAAACGCCGACCTGCCCACCGTCAGGCGGCTGGAGGCGGCGGGCTTTCGCGCCTGGCCGGCTGAAAACGTCTCCTATGACGGCACATGGTCGGTGCGCACGACGCCTGGCCTGCCGACGCGGCGTTCGAACTCCGTCACCCCGCTCGACCGTTCCGATTGCGACGGGCTGGAAAGCCGGTTGCCGGGGCTGCGGGCGCGGTTCGCCGCGGCCGGGTTTCCCGTCACGTTTCGCATCACGCCGCTGACCGGACCGCGCCTCGTCGATCAGCTCGACGAGAGGGGCTGGCCGGTGATCACGCCGTCGCTCGTCATGCGCGCGGAGTTGGGCGCGATGCCCGACGCCAAAGCGGATGCGGAGATGGTATCTCCCACCGCGTTCTGCCGGGCCGGGATTTCGATCGGAGCGATCGATCCGGCGCGCGCGACGCCGCTGGAAGCGCTTCTGGCGCGCGTTCCGGCGAAACTGGGGCTGTTTGTGCTGTCCATCGATGGCCGGCCGGCCGCCAAGGCGATGTGCACCGTCGATGGTACGCTTGCCGGCATCTACGAGGTTGCGACCACGCCCGCCTTTCGCGGGCAGGGGCTTGCCCGCAAGGTCGTCTCGTCCGCGCTCGCCTTTGCCGGTGCGAAGGGTGCGCGTGCCGGCTTCCTGATGGTGGACGAGAGCAACGCTGCCGCGATCGCGCTCTACAGATCCTTCGGCTTTTCGACGGCCTACCCATACGAATACCGTGCCGAACCGGAGGCGAACATATGAGCGATGCGGCAGACGATGCACCGAAACGCCTGCTGCTCGTCGCGGCCTGCGCGCTGGTCGATGCGGACGGGCGCGTGCTTCTGGCGCAGCGGCTGGCGCACAAGCAGTTGGGCGGGTTGTGGGAGTTTCCCGGCGGCAAGGTGGAGCCCGGCGAGACGCCGGAGGAAACCGTCGTTCGCGAACTCAAGGAAGAACTCGGCATCGAGACCAAGACGGTATGCCTTGCGCCGCTGACCTTCGCCAGTCACTCCTACGAGACATTCAACCTTTTGATGCCGCTGTTCGTCTGCCGCCGCTTCTGGGGCATTCCGCAGCCGCTGGAAGCGCAGCAACTGAAATGGGTGCGCCCGACCAAGATGCGCGATTATCCGATGCCGCCGGCCGACGAGCCGCTGATCCCGTTCCTCATCGACCTGTTGTAGGGTGTGTCGATATTCAGGCCCGAGCGGCCTGCAAATGACAGGTTTCTGCGCTTCCGGTGCTCATGTCCCCTGAATCTCAACACACCCTAGAGCAAGACGAGGCAGTCGAAATTTCGACTTTGAGCTTTCGCGTTAATCGATGATTCAGCCAATCCTGCAAAAGTCCTGTGGAATATCATCCGGGCAACAGGACTTCGCATGGAACGCGGCGGGCTAGACCACTCGGGCCGATCCTTCATCAGCCAGACCAGCGCAGGCATCCTGCGTGTGACGCTGCTGTTCGGCTCGGCGGCCATCGCGCTCACGCTGATCCTCGTGCCGATCGCCGACAAGCATGCCCGCGACCGGATGTTCGCATCGGTGCAGTCGCCGGGCATCGACCGGATGTCCA
The DNA here is from genome assembly GCF_052435475.1 of Aliihoeflea sp. Taxonomy (NCBI): domain Bacteria; kingdom Pseudomonadati; phylum Pseudomonadota; class Alphaproteobacteria; order Hyphomicrobiales; family Phyllobacteriaceae; genus Aliihoeflea; species Aliihoeflea sp. Next base: position 20,412 of record NZ_JBQVMV010000014.1, on the reverse strand, counting down.
CCGGCAGCATCACGCCCCGCGGCGGCGGCGAGGCCTATACGATCCGACGCAGCGTGCTGCAGCAGGACCCGAATTCGGTCTGCATCATCCGCGAGTCGGGCGCGCGTTCGGGCTCCTGCTGAGGCAATCGAGCCGCATCGCTCCACACTTCCTTAACGACGCCTCTTGGCAGCTTCCTAACTTCTGGGTGCTAGGAAAAGGGACACGCTGAATGACGAGGCGCCCGATGCTGAAACGATTCCTGGCGGACGAAAGTGGTGCGACGGCCATCGAATACGGCCTGATCGCAGCGCTGATCGGCGTGGCGATCGTCGGCGGCGCATCGGCGACCGGCACGGCCATCTCCGAGCTCTGGAGCGGCAATGAAAGCAAGATCAGCGAAGTCCTGAACAACTGATATTCAGTCCGTATTGAGCGCCTCTGCAAGCGACGCTGTCGCGCTGCCCCGCCGTGCGGGCTTTTGCTGCGAGCCATGCGGCGCCCATCCCGAGAGCCAGACTGTCGCGAACGTCGCACGAATGCGCCCGTCAGGGTCTGCGAAGCGCTCGGCGTAGAGTGCGGCGGCCCTGACGAGAACGGCGCGCCGCACCGGCCGCGCGCCGACGAGGCTGCTGGTGACGCCCATGGCGCGCAGGTCGCGCATCAGGTCGAACATCGTGTCGTAACGAACGATCACTTCCTCGATGTCGGCGACGGGGAGCGCAAAGCCGGCACGCTGCAACAGGCCGCCGGCATCGCGAATGTCGACGAAGGGATGGACGCGGCTTGCCGCGCCGCCGGTCAGTTCGGCTTCGGCCGTCAACAAGACTTCGCGCAATTCCTTCAACGTGCCGGCGCCGGGAAGGCAGCCCAGGAAGAGGCCGTCCGGCCGCAAAAGGCGCCGGATCTGGACCAGCGTTCCCGGCACGTCGTCGACCTCGCCGAGCGCATAGAGCGAGACGGCCAGGTCGGCGCTTTCGGGCGGCAAGGCGAGATGATCGACGGGCGAGACCTCGCCGGGCTTGGCGTCGAGCAATCCGCGGGCGGCTTCGATGCGGTCGATGGTTCCGGCCTTGCCCGTCGATGCCACGGCGCGCGCGGCTTCATCGACGACGCCGTGGAGCACGACCGCGCGGTCGAAATCGCGGCTGACAGTGGCGAGGCGCTCGGCGAGTTCGACCGATGCCGCGCGCATCAGGAAATCGCCGTGGCGGCCGGTCTGGGAAAGCGCGCGCAGCTTATGCGCAAGCGCCCGGTTCTGATCGAAGATTGCGTCCATTGGGTCCTGATGCGACATTGCCCGGCAGTGGACTGGATATGGGAAGCCGGGCTTGAGAAGTCTCGTGGTGGAACGGCTCGCAAAGATCAAGTCCGCAGGCGTTGCAGCCGGGCAGATCGCAGGCCGCATGTTCTTCCCGCCGACATGCCTTGGCTGCCGCAGGATCGTCGCCGAAGGCGGAACGCTCTGCGCCGCGTGCTGGGGCGACATTCACTTTCTCGACGAGCCCTGGTGCGCCATCTCGGGCGTGCCTTTCGCCCATGACATGGGGGCGGGTGCGATCTCGCCGGCCGTCATCGCCACGCCGCCCGCCTATGATCGCTCGCGCGCGGCCGTCGCCTATGACGGCGCGGCGCGGCGGCTGGCGCAGAGCCTCAAATATCAGGACCGCACCGACCTTGCGCCATGGCTCGCAGGCTGGATGGTGCGGGCCGGACGCGATTTGATCGACCGCGCGGACCTCTCGTTCCCGTGCCGCTTCACCGCCAGCGTTTTTTCACGCGTCGCTTCAACCAGTCGGCCGAACTGGCGCGGGCCATCGCCCGGCAAACGGGAAAGAAGTATGGCGCCGAGGCCGTCATTCGTATCAAGAAGACCCGCCAGCAGGTGGGGCTGAAGGCGAAGGAACGGCAGGACAATGTCCGCGCCGCCTTCGTGGTGCCCGATGGGTCGAAGCCGCTGATCGCCGGGAAGCATGTATGCATCGTCGACGACGTCTACACGACGGGTGCGACGGTTTCGGCGCTTGCCCGGTGCCTGCGGCGGGCGGGGGCTGCCGAAATCTCCGTCCTGACTTTCGCGCGCGTGCTTCCTGCGGATTTCCGGCGTTCCGGGGACTTCCGGCGCGCGCTGCCAGAGCCTATATAGTCGGGCAAGGAAACCCCACTGGATATGGGCATTGATGGCTGACGTCGAAATCTACACACGCATGATGTGCGGTTATTGCGCGGCCGCCAAGCGGCTGCTCGACAGGAAGGGCGTCGCCTATGTCGAGCATGATGCCAGCTTTTCTTCCGAACTGCGTCAGGAGATGATCGCCAAGGCCAACGGCCGGTCGACCTTCCCGCAGATATTCATCCATGGCCGCCATGTCGGCGGTTCGGACGAACTGCATGCGCTCGATCACGAAGGCCGGCTCGACACGATGCTGAAGGGTGGCCGGGCATGAGCGAAACGGTCAAGGTCGCCGCGCTGCAGATGCGGTCCTCGACGTCGCTGGAGCGCAACATCGCCGATTTCGAGGCGCTGGTGCGCGAGGCGGCGGGCAAAGGCGCGACCTATGTCCAGTCGCCCGAGATGACGGGCGCTCTGGTGCGCGACCGGGCAGCGCTGAAGGCGATGATCACTTCCGACGACAAGGATGCGCTGGTCGCCCGGGCGGCGACGCTTGCGGCCGAACTCGGCATCGTCGTCCATGTCGGCTCGACCGCGATCGCGCGGCCGGACGGCAAGGTCGCCAACCGCGCCTTCGTCTTCGGGCCGGACGGCAAGCGGCTTGCGACCTACGACAAGATCCACATGTTCGACGTCGATCTCGACAATGGCGAGAGCTGGCGTGAATCGGCGACCTACGAGCCGGGCAGGGTCTCGACCGTCGTCGACCTGCCCTTCTCGCGCGTGGGACTGGCCGTCTGCTACGATCTGCGGTTCCCGCAGCTCTTCCGCGCGCAGGCGCTGGCCGGCGCCTCGGTGCTGACCGTGCCGGCCGCCTTCACGCGGCAGACCGGCGAGGCGCACTGGCATGTCCTGATCCGCGCCCGCGCGATCGAGAACGGCGCCTTCGTCATCGCCGCCGCGCAAGGCGGCGTGCATGAAGACGGCCGCGAAACCTATGGCCATTCGCTGATCGTCGATCCGTGGGGCAAAGTTCTGGCCGAAGCGGACGGCGCGGAGCCGGGCGTGGTGCTGGCCGAGATCGACCTTGCCGCCTCGGCGGCCGCGCGGGGCAAGGTGCCGAATTTGAAGAACGCGCGCGACTTCACCATCGCCGACGGCGCAGGGCTGGCCGACGCATCATGATCCGGTTCAATCTCGTTTGCGATGCGGGCCATGAATTCGATGGCTGGTTCCGGTCGAATGACGACTATGACGGCCAGCACAAGCGCGGGCTCGTTTCGTGCCCGACCTGCCATTCGGCCAAGGTCGGCAAGGCGCTGATGGCGCCCGCGGTCTCGACGGGCCGCAAGCAGGAGAAGATCGCGCTCGCGGTCGGCGCCGAACAGCGCCAGATGCTGACAAAGCTGAAGGAAATGGCCGACCAGGTGCGCCAGAACGCTGACTATGTCGGCGACAAGTTCGCCGACGAGGCGCGCAAAATTCACTTCGGCGAAGTCGAGCGGCGTGGCATCTATGGCGAGGCGTCGGTCGAGGAGGTCAAGAGCCTCGCCGAGGACGGTGTGGACTTCATGCCGCTGCCGACGTTTCCGGACGACCATAATTAAAAGACCCGCCGATATTCGGCCCTGAGCGGCCTGCAAACGGCGGCGTTCTGCGCTTCCGGTGCTCACGTACTGGTGTACGCTCCGCTCCGGTTCTCGAACGCCACCGTTTGCAGGCCGCTCAGGGCCGAATCTCGACGGGTCTTCGCGCGTGGCGCTGGGCAGTCAGGCGGGCTTCGTCGCCAGGATCATGTAGTTGACGTCGAGGTCGCGCGAGCGGTTCCACTGGTCGGTCAAGGGGTTGTAGGTGACGCCGGTGCGGTCGACGATCGACATGCCGGTGTCGGCGAGGCCCTTGTCCAGTTCCTCTGGGCGGACGAGCTTGTCGTATTGGTGGGTGCCCTTGGGCAGCCAGCCGAGGACGTATTCCGCGCCGATGATCGCCAGGCCCCACGCCTTCAGAGTGCGGTTGATGGTGGCGACGAACATCAGGCCGCCGGGCTTCACCATGTGGGCGCATTTCGAAAGGAAGAGGTCGACGTCGGCGACGTGCTCGACGACTTCCATGTTGAGGACGACGTCGAATTGTTCGCCGGCATCTGCCAGCGCCTCGGCGGTGGTGGCGCGGTAGTCGATCTTCACGCGCGCCTCGGCTGCGTGGATCTTCGCCACTTCGATGTTGGTGGCCGAGGCGTCGGCGCCGACGACGTCCGCGCCGAGACGCGCCATCGGCTCGCAGAGAAGGCCACCGCCGCAGCCGATGTCGAGCAGGCGCAGGCCGTCGAAGGGCTTGGCCGCGCGCGGATCACGGCCGAAATGGGTCGCCACCTGGTCGCGGATATAGGCGAGGCGCACCGGGTTGAACTTGTGCAGCGGCTTGAACTTGCCGTTCGGATTCCACCATTCCTGGGCGAGGCGCGAAAAGCGTTCGACCTCGCCGGCGTCGATGGTGGTGCGCTGGGCGTCTGACATGCGGGTGTCTCCTTCAGAGGTGGTCAAGTCGGGCGAGGGCGGCGAAAAGTCAAGCGCGCGCGATGTCAGGAGCGTGGTGTCGGATTGCGGGCGGCGATTGCGTCCTTGGTGCTGCGACCTATATGCGCTGCGCCTCACGCATTTCGAAAGTCCGCCATGCCCCCCGCACTCTCCATCCGAAATCTCACCAAGACCTATGCCTCCGGATTCACCGCGCTGAAAGGCGTCGACCTCGACGTACAGCCGGGCGAGATTTTTGCGCTGCTGGGGCCGAACGGGGCCGGCAAGACGACGCTGATCGGCATCGTGTGCGGGCTGGTCAATGCCAGCGACGGCGTCGTTCACGTGCATGGGGACGACATCGTCGTCGACTACCGCAAGACGCGCTCGATCATCGGTCTCGTGCCGCAGGAAGTATCGCTGGATGCGTTCGAAAGTGTCTGGGCAACGGTTTCCCATAGCCGGGGCCTCTTCGGAAAGGGCCGCAATCCGGCTCATATCGAGGGCCTGCTGCGGGCGCTGTCGCTGTGGGACAAGAAGGACGAAAAGGTCATCAATTTGTCGGGCGGCATGAAGCGGCGGGTGATGATCGCCAAGGCGCTGGCGCATGAGCCGAAGCTGCTCTTCCTCGACGAGCCGACGGCGGGCGTCGACGTGGAATTGCGGCGCGACATGTGGGAGATGGTGCGCGGGCTGCGCGCGACAGGCGTCACGATCATCCTGACGACGCACTATATCGAGGAAGCCGAGGAGATGGCCGACCGGATCGGCGTCATCTCGAAAGGCGAGATCATCCTCGTCGAGGACAAGGCGACGCTGATGCAGCGCTTCGGCAAGAAGAAGCTGGAGCTGGAACTCGTCGAGCCGCTGTCCGAACTCCCGGCGGGGCTGGCTGCGCGGGGGCTGGAGATCACGGATGCCGGGCGCCGGCTCGTCTATTCCTACGACACGCAAGGCGAGCGAACGGGCATCACGGCGCTTCTGGCGGAACTTTCGAGCGAAGGCATCCGCTTTCGCGACCTCGAGACGCGGCAAAGTTCGCTCGAGGACATCTTCGTCGACCTGGTGAGGGAACGAGCATGAATTTCCACGCCGTCAAGGCCATCTACACGTTCGAGATGGCGCGCACGTTCCGCACCATCATGCAGAGCATCATCTCGCCGGTGGTTTCCACCTCGCTCTATTTCGTCGTCTTCGGCGCGGCGATCGGTTCGCGCATCGAAACGATCGACGGCGTTTCCTATGGCGCGTTCATCGTGCCGGGGCTGATCATGATGTCGCTCCTGACGCTGTCGATCTCCAACGCGTCGTTCGGCATCTATTTTCCCAAATTCACCGGCACGATTTATGAAGTGCTTTCCGCACCCATCTCCTATTTCGAGATCGTGCTCGCCTATGTCGGCGCGGCGGCGACGAAGTCGATGATGATCGGGCTCGTGATTCTTGCGACGGCGGCGTTCTTCGTCGACCTGCAGATCCAGCATCCCTTCATGATGGTGCTGTTCCTCGTGCTGACCTCGGTCAGCTTCTCGCTGTTCGGCTTCATCATCGGCATCTGGGCGGACGGGTTCGAGAAACTGCAGATCATTCCGCTGTTGATCGTCATGCCGTTGGCGTTCCTCGGCGGCACGTTCTACTCGCTCGACATGCTGCCGCCCGTCTGGCAGACGATCTCGCTCGCCAATCCGGTCGTCTACCTCGTTTCGGGCTTCCGCTGGAGCTTCATCGGCACTTCCGATGTAAGCGTCTGGGTGAGCCTGGCGATGACACTCTTCTTCCTCGTCATCTGCCTTGGCATCGTGAGCTGGATGTTCCGCACCGGATACCGGCTCAAGAAGTAATCCGGCTTTCCATCGCGGGTCGCCTTCGCTTGCACAAGGCAGGGTATTTCAGTATGCAACCCGCGCCGCCGCCCGATCCTCGCGAACGGGCGGCATGAACCGATCTTTGCCCCGAGGAATTCCCTTTCATGGCGCGTATCGTGATGAAGTTCGGCGGAACCTCCGTCGCCGACATCAACCGCATTCGCAATGTCGCGTGCCACGTCAAACGCGAGGTGGATGCGGGGCATGAGGTGGCCGTGGTCGTCTCGGCCATGTCGGGCAAGACCAACGAGCTCGTCTCATGGTGCCGCGAAGCCTCGCCCATGCACGATGCGCGCGAATATGACGCCGTCGTCGCCTCTGGCGAGCAGGTGACGGCTGGCCTTCTGGCGATCACGCTGCAGGGGCTGGGCGTCCATGCGCGCTCCTGGCAGGGCTGGCAGATACCGATCAAGACCGACAATGCGCATGGCGCCGCGCGCATCCAGGAGATCGACGGCTCGTTCCTCGCCAAGCGCTTCGGCGAGGGGCAGGTGGCGGTGATCGCCGGCTTCCAGGGGCTGGCGCCCGACAACCGGATCGCGACGCTCGGGCGCGGCGGGTCGGACACGAGCGCGGTCGCCATCGCCGCCGCCGTCAAGGCGCATCGCTGCGACATCTATACCGACGTGGACGGCGTCTATACGACCGATCCGCGCATCGAGCCGAAGGCGCGCAGGCTTGCCAAGATCTCTTTCGAGGAGATGCTGGAGATGGCCTCGCTCGGCGCCAAGGTGCTGCAGGTGCGCTCGGTGGAACTCGCCATGGTACACAAGGTGCGCACCTTCGTGCGCTCCTCCTTCGAAGATCCGGACGCCCCCGGCATGGGCGATTTCGACAACCCGCCCGGCACGCTCATTTGCGACGAGGATGAAATCTTGGAACAGCAAGTCGTCACTGGCATCGCCTACGCAAAGGACGAGGCGCAGATTTCGCTGCGCCGCGTCGCCGACCGTCCGGGCGTGGCCGCCGGCATTTTCGGCCCGCTCGCCGAAGCCAACATCAATGTCGACATGATCGTCCAGAACATTTCCGAGGATGGTTCGCGCACCGACATGACCTTCACCGTGCCTTCGGCCGACGTCGCCAAGGCGGTTGCGGTGCTGGAGAAGAACAAGGACCAGGTCGGCTTCGACGCGCTGCAGCATGACGAGGGCATGGCCAAGGTGTCGGTGATCGGCATCGGCATGCGCAGCCATGCGGGCGTCGCGGCGATCGCCTTCAAGGCGCTGGCCGACCGCGGCATCAACATCCGCGCGATCACGACGTCCGAGATCAAGATTTCGATCCTGATCGACGCGGCCTACACTGAATTGGCCGTGCGGACTTTGCATTCCGTCTACGGGCTGGATAAGCAGTAAGAAGGGGAACGGCCGACACGGAGTCGGTTGCCGGCCCTCGACGATCGAGGGCCGGGTAGAGCCGTTGGAGAGAACGGTCGATGCGTGACATGGCGGCGGGACCGCGCGTATTGCTGAGACGGCTGCGCGAGCTCATGGCGGAAGCGCTTGAGCCGCAGGAGCGGCTCGACCGGATCGTGCGCGAAATCGCCTCCAACATGGTCGCCGAGGTCTGCTCGCTCTACGTGCTGCGCGCCGATTCCATCCTCGAACTCTACGCCACCGAGGGCCTGAACCCCGGTTCGGTCCATCTGGCGCAGCTCAAGCTCGGCCAGGGTCTCGTCGGCACGATCGCAGCGAGCGCAAGAGCACTCAACCTTTCCGACGCGCAAAAGCACCCCGCCTTCGCCTATCTCCCGGAGACGGGCGAAGAGATCTACAATTCCTTCCTCGGCGTACCAGTCCTCAGGGCCGGGCGCACGCTCGGCGTTCTCGTCGTGCAGAACCGCACGATGCGGCAATATCGCGACGACGAGGTCGAGGCGCTGGAAACCATCGCCATGGTCATCGCCGAGATGATCGCCACCGGCGATCTGGCGCGGCTGACGCGGCCCGGCCTGGAACTCGACCTGTCGCGCCCGGTGAGCTTCGTCGGACTGCCGCTCAATGACGGCGTCGGGCTCGGCCATGTCGTGCTGCACGAGCCGCGCATCGTCGTCACCAACCTCTTCAACGAAGACACGGACACCGAACTGGAGCGGCTCGGCGAGGCGCTCGGCTCGCTGCGGCTGTCGATCGACGACATGCTGTCGCGCCGGGACGTCGCCTTCGAGGGCGAGCATCGCGAGGTGCTGGAAGCCTACCGCATGTTCGCCAACGACCGCGGCTGGATCAGGCGGCTGGAAGAAGCCGTGCGCAACGGCCTGACCGCCGAGGCGGCGGTGGAGAAGGTGCAGTCCGACATGCGCGCGCGCATGCTGCACATGACCGACCCTTATCTGCGCGAGCGGATGAGCGATTTCGACGATCTCGCCAACCGGCTCCTGCGGCAATTGATGGGGCGCGGTCCCGAGGTGCTGGCGGCGTTGATGAACCGCGATGCCATCGTCGTCGCGCGCCAGATGGGCGCGGCCGAGCTTCTGGACTATCCGCGCGACAAGCTGCGCGGGCTGGTGCTCGAAGAGGGTGCCGTGACGAGCCATGTGGTGATCGTGGCACGCGCGATGGGTATTCCCGTCACCGGCCAGATGAAGGGCGTCGTCTCGATGTCCGAGAATGGCGACGCAATCATCGTCGACGGGGAGGAAGGGCGGGTCCATCTGCGCCCGCAAGCCGACGTCGAGGCGGCCTATGCGGAGAAGGTACGTTTTCGCGCCCGCCGGCAGGAGCTTTATCGCGAATTGCGCGACAAGCCTTCGGAGACCAAGGACGGCGTCCATATCGACCTGATGATGAATGCGGGCCTTGCGGTCGACCTGCCGCAGCTTACCGAGGCGGGCGCGGCGGGGATCGGGCTCTTCCGGACCGAACTCCAATTCATGGTGGCGGCGACCTTCCCGCGCGCCGAGGCGCAGGAGCGGCTCTACCGCGACGTGCTGGAGGCGGCCGGCAGGAAGCCGGTGACCTTCCGCACGATCGACATCGGCGGCGACAAGGTGCTGCCCTATTTCAAGGGCGCGGGACAGGAAGAAAACCCGGCGCTCGGCTGGCGCGCAATCCGCCTGACGCTCGACCGGCCTGGCCTCCTGCGCACCCAGATCCGCGCGCTCTTGAAGGCGGCCGGCGGGCGCGAGCTGCGCGTGATGCTGCCCATGGTGACGGAGCTTTCCGAGATCGACGCGGCGCGCGACATCTTCGACCGCGAGGTGCGCCATCTTGCCCGCTTTGGCCACCACCTGCCGACGAGCTTCAAGCTCGGCGCGATGCTGGAAGTGCCCTCGCTTCTCTGGCAACTCGACGAGCTGATGGCGAAGGTCGATTTCGTCTCGGTCGGGTCGAACGACCTTTTCCAGTTCGTGACCGCGTCCGATCGCGGCAACACGCTTCTGGCCGACCGGTTCACGCCGCTTTCGGTGCCGTTCCTTCGGCTCCTGCGCCAGGTGGCGCGGGCGGGCGTGGCGCACGCAACGCCGGTGACGCTTTGCGGCGAGATGGCCGGACGGCCGCTGCCTGCGATGGCGCTGCTGGGCGTCGGGTTCCGCTCGATCTCGATGTCGCCGGCGGCGATCGGGCCGGTCAAGGCGATGCTGCGCGACCTGCCGCTTGGCACGCTGACGCGGGTGCTCGACGACGCCCTCGACACGACGGCCGAACATGCCGATATACGCGCGCTGCTCTCCGGCTTTGCCGACCAGCACGGCGTCTCACTTTAGGAACTCCACAGAATGATCGAACTGCCGCGCGACCGGATGGACCAGGTCATCAAGCGCTTCGAGATGCTCGAGGCGCAGATGGCGGCCGGGCCCGAGGCCGACGCCTATGTGAAGCTCGCTTCCGAATATTCCGAACTGCAGGACATCGTCGGCAAGGTGCGCGAATTGCTGGCGGCGGAGGGCGAACTGGCCGACCTCGAGGCGATGCTGGCCGACCGCTCGCTCGACAAGGAGATGCGCCAGCTTGCCGAGGCCGACCGGCCGGCGGTCGACGAACGCGTCGAGGCGTTGCAGCAGGAAATCCAGATTCTGATGCTGCCGAAGGATTCGGCCGACGAAAAGAACGCCATCATCGAAATTCGCGCCGGCACCGGCGGCGACGAGGCCGCGCTTTTCGCCGGCGACCTCTTCCGCATGTATGAGCGCTACGCGGCGGCGCAGGGCTGGAAGATCGAGCTGATTTCGGCCAGCGAAGGCGAGGTCGGCGGCTACAAGGAAATCATCGCCACGGTTTCCGGCAAAGGCGTCTTCGCCAAGCTGAAATTCGAATCGGGCGTCCATCGCGTCCAGCGCGTGCCGGAGACGGAAGGCGGCGGGCGCATCCACACCTCGGCGGCAACCGTTGCCGTGCTTCCCGAGGCCGAGGAGGTCGACATCGACATCCGCGCCGAGGATATCCGCATCGACACGATGCGCGCTTCGGGCGCGGGCGGGCAGCACGTCAACACGACCGATTCGGCGGTGCGCATTACGCACCTGCCGACCGGCATCATGGTGGTCTCGGCGGAGAAGTCGCAGCATCAGAACCGCGCCAAGGCGATGCAGATCCTGCGCGCGCGGCTCTACGACATCGAGCGCACGCGGCTCGCCGACGAGCGCTCGGAATCGCGGCGGACGCAGGTCGGCTCGGGCGATCGGTCGGAGCGCATCCGCACCTACAATTTCCCGCAAGGCCGGCTGACCGACCATCGCATCAATCTGACGCTCTACAAGCTCGACCGCGTGATGCAGGGCGAACTCGACGAGGTGATCGACGCGCTGATCTCGGACCATCAGTCGAAGCTGCTCGCCGACATGGGCACACATGGCTGAGCCGGTCGAACTCGGCGAGACGATGCGGCGGGCGAAGAGGCGCCTCGAGGAAGCCGGCATCGACAGCGCCGAGATCGACGCGCGGCTGATCGTCGAGCATGTGACCGGGACGACGCGGCTCGACCTGATCGCGCGGCCGGACCAGCTCGTCGCCGGGCCGCATGTGGAAGAGATCGAGGCGGCGCTGGCGCGGCGGGCGGGGCGCGAGCCGGTGCATCGCATCCTCGGGACGCGCGAATTCTACGGATTGCCGATGCGGATATCGGTCGGGACGCTGGAGCCGCGGCCGGACACGGAAGTACTGGTCGATGCGATGCTGGCGGTCGCGGGCGAGGGGGCGCTGCGCATCCTCGATCTCGGCACCGGGACGGGTGCGATCCTGGTCGCGCTTCTCGCCGAACTGCCGCAGGCAAGCGGCGTCGCGGTCGATGTTTCGGACGATGCCCTTGAAACGGCGGCCGCCAATGCCGACCTGAACGGTGTCGCGGACCGGTTCAGGACAGTGAAATCGGACTGGTTTGCGGGTGTCGCGGGCGAATTCGACGTGATCGTCTCAAATCCGCCCTATATCGCGACAAGAGATATCGCCGATCTCGATCTTGATGTGCGCGGGTTCGACCCGCCAGCAGCGCTCGATGGCGGACCGGACGGGCTCGATTGCTACCGAACCATCGCAACGGGCGCCGGGGCGCATCTGACCAGCGCAGGATCGATCGGCGTCGAGATCGGGCATGACCAGAAGGACGCGGTCACCGCAATCTTCGAGAGTGCAGGTTTCGCGTACCAGGCGGCACGCAAAGATCTCGGTGGAAACGATCGCGTTTTGATCTTCCGGCGGCGCGGCTGACCGGGGATGCCCCGCAAAAAGGACTTGGCAAAACAAAGCAATCCCGCTAGGTTTCGGCTACCGGATGTGACGAAGCAGGCAGTGCTGTCATCGATTCGGTTCCCGTGACACAAACTGCCTTCTGCGTATGAGACGCCTTTGCTTCGCGCGGGGAATGTCCGGGCGTGACGCGAAACCGAAAAGCGGGACAAGTGGCGATAGCGCTTCGAGCGGCTGATCGCCGGAGCGATATTGCGGAACGGGCAAGGCCCGGGCGCCGCATGGATATTCCTGAAAGATGAAGAGAAACTGATGAGGCCACAGCAGAACAGGCGCATGCGCGGACGCGGCAACAACAATAATAATAACAGCAGCAACAACGGCAACAACAACAACCGCAAGGGGCCGAACCCGCTCACCCGCAGCTATGAGAGCAACGGTCCGGACGTCAAGATCCGCGGCACCGCGCAGCAGATCGCCGAGAAATACACGACGCTCGCGCGGGATGCGCAGAGTTCGGGCGATCGCGTGATGGCGGAGAACTATCTCCAGCACGCCGAGCACTATAACCGCATCATCGCTACAGCGCTTGCGCAGCAGGCCGCGACGCAGCAGCAGCAGCGCGACACGCGCGATGATGACGACGAGGACGGCGACGACAACGATGCCGGCTTCGACGGCAACAACAACAATCAGAGCCAGCGCGGCGACCAGAACCAGCAGCCGCGTGGCGACCGCCCGAACCGCGACAATCGCGACCGGGACAATCGCGGCAACCGCGAGAACCGCGACGAACAGGCGGCTGCCGACGGCAGCGGTCCGCAGCCGGTGATCGACGGCGTTCCGGCCGAGGTCGCGCTCAACCAGGAAGATGCTGCCGTCGGTGAAGGCCGCAGGCAGCGGGCGCCGCGCCGCGAGCGTGCACCGCGCGCCGAGCAGGGTGCCGACGAAGGTGAGGTTGCGGCCGTCTCGAGCCCGGCCCAGCTTGCCGCAAGCGTTCAGAGCGCCGAATCTGCCGGCGACGATACCGGCGAGCGCAAGCCGCGCCGCACGCGCCGTCCGCGCCTGAAGGCGGAGGAGGGCGAAAGCGCAGGCCCGGCCGACGAGAAGTCGGACGATGTCGGCGAGGCGGCGGCCTGATCGGGCCAGCGATGAAAATTCCGAAAGGGCGGTGGTCATCCACCGCCCTTTTTTGTTGTCCGGCGATGCGGCGCTTACTTGAGCGCGCCTCTTGCCGCTCCCATATTCGGACAACGGAGCCCGCCAGCAGCAAGCGGGGGCGCGTCACCACAATCTGAACCGGTGCTGCCCGTCAGGCCGGGGACGGAACGGAGACAGATAACATGAATATCGAAAAGTATTCCGAGCGGGTTCGCGGCTTCATCCAGGCGGCCCAGACCATGGCGCTGTCGCGCAATCACCAGCAGTTCACGCCCGAGCACCTGCTCAAGGTGCTGGTCGACGACGAGGAAGGCCTTGCCGCCTCGCTGATCGAGCGTGCGGGTGGAAATGTGCGTGACGTGCGCCTCGGCGTCGAGACGGCGCTGGAGGCGATGCCGAAGGTGGAGGGCGGCAACGGCCAGCTCTATCTGGCTCAGCCGCTCGCCAAGGTGTTCACCACCGCCGAGGAGGTCGCCAAGAAGGCGGGCGATTCCTTCGTCACCGTCGAACGACTGTTGACGGCGATGGCGATGGAGAAATCGGCGAAGACGGCCGACATCCTCGCCAAGGCCGGCGTGACGCCGGTCGCTCTGAACCAGGTCATCAACGACATCCGCAAGGGCCGCACGGCGGATTCGGCTTCGGCCGAGCAGGCCTATGACGCACTGAAGAAATATGCACGCGACCTGACGGCCGATGCGCGGGCGGGCAAGCTCGACCCGGTGATCGGCCGCGACGACGAAATCCGCCGCACGATCCAGGTCCTGTCGCGGCGCACCAAGAACAATCCGGTGCTGATCGGCGAGCCCGGCGTCGGCAAGACGGCGATCGCCGAGGGGCTGGCGCTGCGCATCGTCAATGGCGACGTGCCGGAAAGCCTCAAGGACAAGCAGTTGATGGCGCTCGACATGGGCTCGCTCATCGCCGGCGCGAAGTATCGCGGCGAGTTCGAAGAGCGGCTGAAGGCCGTGCTGTCCGAGGTCCAGTCGGCCGCCGGCGGCATCATTCTCTTCATCGACGAAATGCACACGCTGGTCGGCGCGGGCAAGGCGGACGGCGCGATGGACGCGTCGAACCTCCTGAAGCCGGCACTGGCGCGCGGCGAACTTCACTGCGTCGGCGCGACGACGCTCGACGAATACCGCAAGCATGTCGAAAAGGACGCCGCGCTCGCCCGCCGTTTCCAGCCGGTCTTCGTCGCCGAACCGACGGTCGAGGACACGATCTCGATCCTGCGCGGGCTGAAGGAAAAGTACGAGCAGCATCACAAGGTGCGGATCTCCGACTCGGCGCTCGTTTCCGCTGCGACGCTGTCGAACCGCTACATCACCGACCGGTTCCTGCCGGACAAGGCCATCGATCTGGTGGATGAGGCCGCGTCGCGGTTGCGCATGCAGGTCGATTCCAAGCCGGAAGAGCTCGACGAGGTCGACCGGCGCATCATGCAGCTCAAGATCGAGCGGGAAGCGCTGAAGACGGAGACGGACGTCGCCTCGAAGGACCGCCTCGCGCGGCTCGAAAAGGAACTGGCCGACCTCGAAGAGGAATCTGCCCGGGTGACGAGCCTGTGGGCGGCGGAGAAGGAAAAGCTCGGACTCGCGGCTGACCTCAAGGGCCAGCTCGACGAGGCGCGCAACGAACTCGCGATTGCGCAGCGCAAAGGCGAATTCCAGCGGGCAGGCGAGCTTGCCTATGGCCGCATTCCCGAGCTCGAAAAGAAGCTTGCCGAGGCCGAAAGCCAGGACAATGTCGGCTCGATGGTCGAGGAGACCGTCGCGCCCGACCATGTCGCGCAGGTGGTTTCGCGCTGGACGGGCATTCCGGTCGACAAGATGCTGGAAGGCCAGCGCGAGAAGCTGCTGCGCATGGAGGACGAGATCGGCAAGCGCGTCGTCGGCCAGGGCGAGGCCGTGCAGGCTGTGTCCAAGGCCGTTCGCCGCGCGCGCGCCGGACTGCAGGACCCCAACCGGCCGATCGGCTCGTTCATCTTCCTCGGGCCTACCGGCGTCGGCAAGACCGAACTGACCAAGGCGCTCGCGAATTTCCTGTTCGACGACGAGAGCGCGATGGTGCGCATCGACATGTCGGAATACATGGAAAAGCACTCCGTCTCGCGCCTGATAGGCGCGCCTCCCGGCTATGTCGGCTATGACGAGGGTGGGGCGCTGACGGAGGCCGTGCGCCGCCGGCCCTATCAGGTCGTGCTGTTCGACGAGATCGAGAAGGCGCATCCCGACGTCTTCAACGTGCTGCTTCAGGTTCTCGATGATGGGCGCCTGACCGACGGTCAGGGGCGCACGGTCGATTTCCGCAACACGCTGATCATCATGACTTCAAATCTCGGCGCCGAGTATCTCGTCGCGCTGGGCGAGGACCAGGATGCCGACGCGGCGCGCGACGAGGTGATGGCGGTCGTGAAGGCCTCGTTCCGGCCGGAATTCCTCAACCGCGTCGACGAGGTGATCCTGTTCCACCGGCTGCGCCGCGCGGACATGGGCAAGATCGTGGCGATCCAGCTCGAGCGGCTGGAGCGGCTCCTGACCGATCGAAAGATCGCGCTTTCGCTCGACCAGGAGGCGATCGACTGGCTTGCCGACAAAGGCTACGACCCCGCCTATGGCGCGCGCCCCTTGAAGCGCGTGATCCAGAAGGAGCTGCAGGACCCGCTTGCCGAGCGCATCCTGCTCGGCGACATCCTCGACGGGGCGCGTGTCAAGGTCACGTCCGGTTCGGATCGGCTGAACTTCCGCACGGCGAATGGCGACGCCTCCATCGTCGAAGCGGCCTGATCATAATTTCAGATAGGCCGGTCCGGGCAGCCTCGAAGGCCCGGGCCGGCCATTTTCATGTCCCGTTCATCCTTCATGAACCATAGTCGGCTCGTCGCCGCGAGGCGGTGATCAAGTTTGATCACTGCGTGCAACCGTAACGCAACTGGCTGGTTTGATAGACATGATCGCACGACCGTTTTCCCTCACCCTTCTCGGCATGCTTCTTTCGGCCGGCACCGCAGGCGCCGCCATCTCGGTTGCCGAGCCGCCGGAACGGCGTGCCGATGCGCGCAATGGCGTGCAGGTCGCCCAGCGCGAGGTCGACGTCTATTACGATCAGTTCGGGCGCGAAGTTCTCGTCGACCCCTATACGGGCGAGGTCATCGCGATCGTCGGCGAGGGCGGCGGCGGAGCGGTCCAGCGCGAGCGCTTCATCGAGCCCGATCCGTGGGGCGGCGACTATGTCGCGCCTGAGCGCTACGACCCGTATGAGGACGACCAGCGCCTGCGCCGTGAGCAAAGGCTGCGCGAACTCGGGCGCTATCCCGGCGGCCGGTCCGACGGCTTCCCCGAATTTCGCGAGCCACCGCCGATCCCGCCGCAGCCGCGAATGGCGGCTCCGCAGCCCCAGCCGAGCACGCCCCAGCTTGCAGCACCGCAGCCGCAAATGCAGCCGCCGGCCGGCGGCGTCGAGCGCCAGCCGCTCGGCAACGAGGCGACCGCCAGCGTTTCCGGCGAGGAGCCGGCAGGGCTGACGCAGCCGGGAACGGTGATCGAGATCGATCCGGGAACGCAGCCGCCCTCCATCTCGACGCCGCGCGCTTCGCTTGCCGGCGCCAGCGAGGACGTGGCCAAGATCCAGATCGTCCTGTCGCGCATCGGCGCTTCGCCCGGCGTGATCGACGGCCGGATGGGCGACAACGTCAACAAGGCGATCGCGACCTATCAGGAGCTGCGCGGCGAGGCCATGCGCACCTATGACAAGCAGTCGATCGACGACGTGCTTGCCGAAACCGGCGGCGACGCCTTCGTCGAATACGAGATCACGCCCGTCGATGCCGCCGGTCCGTTTATCGCCTCGGTTCCCGAGGATTACGGCGAGAAGGCGCAGCTCGAGACGCTGGGCTACACGTCGGTCGCCGAAAAGCTCGCCGAGCGATTCCACATGGACGAGAACTATCTGCGTGCGCTCAATCCCGGCGTGAACTTCGAACGGCCGGGAACGCGAATCCGCGTCGCCAACGTGCCGCGACCCAAGCGAGAGCCGGTCGTCCGGATCATCGCCGACAAGAGTTCCAAGCAGGTTCGCGCCTTCGATGCGACGGGCAGGCTCGTCGTCGCTTATCCGGCGACGATCGGCTCGCAGGCGACGCCGTCGCCGACCGGCAGCCACACGGTGGAGCGCATCGCGCTCGACCCCGAATACACTTACAATCCGAACAACAACTTCAACCCGGGCGACAACGACCGGGTGCTGACGATCCCGCCCGGCCCGAACGGGCCGGTGGGCTCCGTGTGGATCGCGCTGTCGAAGCCGACCTACGGCATCCACGGCACGCCCGAGCCGTCGAAGATCGGCAAGACCTATTCGAATGGCTGCATCCGGCTCACCAACTGGGATGCGCAGGAACTCGCCAAGCTCGTCTCGAAGGGCGTGACGGTCGAGTTTCAGGAATAGGGTTTCGGACCGACAGGGACGAATAAGGGCTGCTTCGGCGGCCCTTATTCTTTGGCTCAGTTGGTTGCGGCCATGCGCAGCGGCGGGACGGGATCGCCGTTCAGGAGCGCGTCGATGCGCTCGCGCTCATAGGCGAAGGCTTCGAGCTCCGGGCCTTCGAGAGAACGGTTCTGCGGCAGGCGCACGCGCATCGGGTCCACCTTGGTGCCGTTGACGATCAGCTCGTAGTGAAGGTGATTGCCGGTCGACAGTCCGGTCGAGCCGACATAGCCGATGACCTGGCCCTGCCGCACGCGGGCGCCGGGCACGACGCCATCGGCGATCGCGTGCTGGTGGCTGTAGGACGAGACATAGCCATTGGCATGGCGGATGATCGTCTGACGGCCATAGCCGCCGGTCCAACCGGCCTTGTCGACGGTGCCGTTGCCCGAGGCGATGATCGGCGTGCCGCGGGGTGCGGCCCAGTCGACGCCCGTATGGGCGCGGACATAGCCGAGGATCGGATGGCGCCGGCCGCCGAAACCGGACGTAAAGCGCCCGTTGGGGACCGGATTGCGCAGCAGGAACTGGCGTGCCGAGCGGCCTTCCTCGTCGAAATAGTCGAGCGTGCCGTCTTCCATCTGGAAGCGGTAGAAGCTGCGGGTGGTCGCGCCGAAGGACGCGCTGACATAAAGCAGTTCGGAATCGCCGGTCGCGTTGTCGTCGGTGTCCGGGTTGGAGAAGAAGAGCTCGATGCGGTCCGTCGGTCCGAGGCGCGACTGGTAGTCGACCTCGGCGGCGAGTAGCCGGATGAGTTGCCGCGTCATGTCGCGGTTGAGCCCGTAGGAATAGGCGGCGCGATAGATGCCGTCATAGACAGTCGGCAGGTTGCCGGTCGCGCCGACGACGGGGATCGATCCCTGCATGGCGATCGAGATCGCCGGATTGGGCTCGGGCTCGTCGCCCGGCACGAACTGGCCGCGATCGTCGATGGCGACCGTCGCGCGGTGGGCGGCCTCCTGGTAGAGGCTGGCGCGCATGATGCTGGCGCGGTCGCCGCGGATTTCCAGGCCGATGCGCAGCACCGAGCCGGCGGCCAGCGTCTCGCTGTCGACGAGTTTGGCAACGGCCTCGGCCATCGCCACGGAGGGCGGGTCGTCATAGCCGGCCTCGGCCAGCAGCTCGGCGATCGGCTCCTCGCTGCGGGCCACCACCATGTCCTCGGCATATTCGTGCGCGGCGGCACCCGCTGGCGCATCGCGCGGTGCGATCGACACGTTCTCCGGGACGACGCGGATACCGTAATTGCCGAGCGCGGTGCCGGCCAGGCCGTCGCCGAAGCGCTGCGGGTCGACATAATGAAGCGCGGCGACCTGAATGTCGCCATCGGTCAGGATCGCGCCAGTGTTGCGCACGACCGCCTCGACCTCCTCGGCCGACAACTCGCTGCGCGTATCGTAGGTGGCGTCGGCGAGCGGGAAGGCGGTGGTGCGCAGGCTGACTTCGCTCTCCACCTTGGCGCCGTAGATCTGGCCCATCGCCACCGCGGGCGCGGCGGGCGCCTCTTCGGCGAAGACCTCGAGCGGATCGAAGGCCGGATAGTCGCGGTCGGTGGAGTGGCCGGCGGCGAGTGCCATGTCGACATGGACGAATGGAACGGTGCGCACGATGTCGACGTCGTCCTCGCGCTGGAGCGTGGAGATTTCCATGCGGCGGCGGTCGGACGTGCTCGCCAGGATGCGCGAGGCGACGAGGCGGCCGGTCTTGGTGGCTTCGCCAGACACGGCCGTGGTCAGGTCGCCGGGCAGCGGTGTGGCGGCCTGCGAGGCGCGCAGCACGATGTTGCCGGCATCGAGCGCGGCGAAGAGCGCGACGCCCATCAGGATGCTCGAGGTGATGCCCGTCAGGAACGTGCCGGACAGCCAGCGCGCCGATATCTCCCGTCGGTCGGGCGGGCCGGAGCGGCCGGCGCCGTTGAGCGGCGGCTCGTCACCCAGTTCCCGTGCGGCCAGATCGAAATCGTTCATGCAATCTCTTCATGGGGCCACCCGATTCGCTGGACCGGGGCGGCCGATTTGCAGTGCGTGACGGACAATTGCCCGCCGGGACCTGCGAAGTCAACGAAAGGGCCGGAACGGGCGCGGCCCATCCACGGCTTCCCGTTCCGTGCGAATTCAATGGGGCACCAATTAGGCACGCGCGCGTATGCGAAGGGCGCTGCGCAAATCTTCCGTCGGGAGTTCCGTTGGGTGACACAAAACTTTCGCAAAAACTTTGAATTGGTCGTTGACAGTTTTGGGGAGTGGGGACTATAACCCGCTCAACAACGACAGCGGCGACGCTGCTGGCGACGAGGAGGTTTTCCTCTGAGTTTAGCGAAAGTTGGTTGACACAACAAAGTATCGCTCTTATGTGAGCGTCGACTTTGAGGTCTTGAGGCGCAAGCGGATGGACCGGGACGTTTTGCCGGTTGGGCGAATGTCTGTTCTTTGACAATTGCATATTGAGAAGAAAGAGATACGTGGGCGGCGAAGTGCTCGCGGGACTTGAGGGCCTTAGGGTCTGATGGTACCGAACGAGACTTTGGCGGACACGTTTTGTCTAGAGAATAAGTCTACCAGGATGGATTGTCTTCGGATGGTTTGTCCAGGTGTGAATGTTCTCGTCAATTCAAGCGTGACCAGATATGCCAAAAATCAATCTCTTCACCATGAGAGTTTGAT